>NC_013851.1:432916-750833 GCF_000025485.1 Allochromatium vinosum DSM 180
GCGCACTGGCTGAGCCAGGAGCGCGGGCGCACGCTGATCGCCGCCGAACGGGCCGATCTGCTCGACTATCTGGCCCGGCTCGCCAAGCAAGGCCGCAACCCGCGCTCCAGTGCACGCCTGCTGTCCTGTCTGCGCCAGTTCTATCAGCATCTGCGCCGGCGCGGTCTGATCGAGGCCGATCCCAGCGCCCGCGTCGAGGCGCCCAAGCTTGGGCGCCCGCTACCCAAGAGTCTGAGCGAAGCCGATGTCGAAGCCCTGCTCAACGCACCGGATACCGAAGACGCGCGCGGCCATCGCGACCGCACTATGCTGGAGGTGCTCTATGCCAGCGGTCTGCGCGTGAGCGAACTGGTGAACCTCACCCCCAGTCAGGTCAGCCTGACCCAGGGCGTGGTGCGCATCCTCGGCAAGGGCGGCAAGGAGCGTCTGGTGCCGCTCGGCGAGGACGCCTGCAACTGGCTGCGCGACTATGTGCGTGGTCCCCGGTTCGACATCCTCGGCGGCCGGGCCAGCGACTTCCTGTTCCCGACCCGCCGCAGTGACTGCATGACGCGCCAGGCGTTCTGGCAGCTCATCAAGCGCTATGCCATTCTGGCCGGGGTCGCCAAACCGCTCTCGCCTCACACCCTGCGCCACGCCTTCGCCACCCATCTGCTCAATCATGGCGCCGATCTGCGCGTGGTGCAGATGCTGCTCGGCCACAGCGATCTCTCGACCACCCAGATCTACACGCATGTGGCGCGCGAGCGGCTCAAGCAGCTCCATGCCCGTCATCATCCGCGCGGCTGACGTGATCGCGTGCGCCAGAGTCGTGTCGAATGGGTTAAGATTCGGGGCATTCTTCACGCAACAGCATTGTCGAGAGTCTGTACATCCATGCCTTCCTTCGACGTCGTCTCCGAGATCGATCTGCAAGAGGTGCGCAACGCGGTCGATCAGTCCAACCGCGAGATCGGCACCCGCTTCGATTTCAAGGGCGTCAACGCCAGTTTCGAGCTGAGCGACGACAAGATCCTGCTCACCGGCGAGCAGGAGTTCCACCTCCAGCAGATGATGGATATCCTGCGCCAGAAACTGGTCAAACGCGGGATCGACCTGGCGAGCCTCGACCCCGGCGAACCCGTGACCAACCTGAGCAGTGCGCGTCAGGAGGTCAAGCTCAAGCAGGGCGTCGACTCCGACACCGCCAAGACCCTGGTCAAGGCCATCAAGGCGAGCAAGGCCAAGGTGCAGGCCCAGATCCAGGGCGATCAGCTCCGCGTCACCGGCAAGAAGCGCGACGATCTCCAGGAGGTCATTGCACTGCTGCGTGGCGGTGACTGGGGGCTGCCCTTACAGTTCAACAACTTCCGCGACTAGGGTTTCGACGCCATGAACAGACTGACTCAACGCCTCCTGATCGCCGCCGCCCTGGTCCTGTCCAGCGGCCTGGCGCTCGCCGCGCCCGAGCAGAAGATCCGTGAGGCACTCAAGGAGATCGCTCCCGATCTCGAGATCAGCAACATCCAGCCCTCGCCGATCAAGGGACTCTACGAGGTCATGGCCGGCACCGATCTGATGTATATCACCGCCGATGGCCGTCACTTCATCAGCGGTCACATCGTCGATCTCAAGACGCGCGAGGATCTCACCGAGCCGCGTCTGTCCGAGGCGCGCAAGCGGCTGATCGACCGTATCGGCGAGAACGACATGGTCGTCTTCGGCGACAAGGATGCCAAGCACACCATCACCGTCTTCACCGACATCGAGTGCGGCTACTGCCGCAAGCTGCACAGCCAGATCGCCGACTACGAGAAGGAAGGCATCCGGGTGCGTTACCTGTTCTTCCCGCGTGCCGGCAAGGGCAGTCCGGCCTTCGACGAGGCCGTCTCGGTCTGGTGCGCCGGTGACGCTGAGGCCCGTCGCACGGCCATGACCAAGGCGAAGGCCGGTGAGCCGGTCGCCTCCAAGACCTGTGACAATCCGGTCGAGGAGCACATGGCACTCGGTGCCGATCTCGGATTGCGTGGTACGCCGGCCATCCTCACCGACACCGGCGAACTCATCCCCGGCTATGTCGAGCCCAAGCGTCTGGCTGCTCAGCTCAACAGCCAGTCCGGTGGCTGAGCGCCCCGCCAGCCCGAGCGCGCCGTGATGGATGCCAATCCCATCAGTGCCTTCGAACTGGACTTCGCTTGGTGCACCGATCAGGGACGGGTGCGCCAGCGCAACGAGGACGCCGTGGTCGTGTGTCCCGAGTTCGGTCTGATCGTGGTCGCCGATGGTGTCGGCGGGGCCTCGGCCGGTCATGTCGCCAGCCGTCTGGCGACCGGGACCATCGCCGAGCGCTTCGGCCGGCGCGTCGGCGCCAGCGCCAATGCCGAGAAGGCGCGGCTCTATCTCCAGGCCGCCGTCGAGGAGGCCAACATCACCATCCTGCGCCATGCCAAGGAGCATCCCGAGTGCGCGGGAATGGGCACGACCGTGGTCGTCGGTGCGGTCGGGCAGGACTGGCTGGCCTTCGCCCATGTCGGTGATTCACGTCTCTACCGGCTGCGCGGCGAGGAGCTGGTCCAGCTCTCGCGCGACCATTCGTTCATCCAGGAGGTCGTGGATCAGGGCTTCTTCAACACGCGCGAGGATGCGCGGCGCTATGGCATCGGAGAGAACATCCTGACCCGCGCCCTGGGGTCGACGCCCAGCGTGGCGGTGTCGTCCGATGTGATCGCGATCGACAGCGGCGATCTCTTCCTGTTCTGCACCGATGGACTGAGTGGTCTGGTGCCGGACGACTGGCTGAAGCAGATCCTGAGTTCGATCGGGGACGACGCACTCGAATCGGCGGCCGATGCCCTGGTGCGGCTGGCCAACGAGCGCGGCGGAAACGACAACATCACGCTCGCTCTGCTGCGTGTCGGAGAGCGGGTGGCGGTCTGAGGCCGGAATGTTCGACCGACCGACCCGGCTGTTCATCGTTCTCGGCGGTTTCTTCGTCTGTAATGCTCTGATCGCCGAGTTCCTGGGGGTGAAGATCTTCGCCCTCGAAGCGACCCTGGGACTGGCGCCACTCGACTGGAATCTGTTCGGTCAATCCGGCTCTTTGAGCTTCACCGCCGGCGTGCTGCTGTGGCCGGTGGTGTTCATCATGACCGACATCATCAACGAGTACTACGGCCGGCGCGGCGTGCGGCTGCTCTCCTATCTGACGGTCGGGCTCATCCTCTATGCCTTCGCTTTCGCCTATCTGTCGATCGGGCTTTCGCCGGCCGACTGGTGGGTCGGTATCCAGTCCGGGCAGGGCGTGCCGGACATGCAGGCGGCCTTCAGCGCCATCTTCGGTCAGGGCATGTGGATCATCGTCGGCTCGGTGGTCGCCTTCCTCATCGGCCAGATCGTCGATGTCACTGTCTTCCATCGCATCCGGCGGCTGACCGGCGGGCGCCATGTCTGGGCGCGCGCGACCGGCTCGACCCTGATCTCGCAGTTCATCGACAGCTTTGTGGTGCTCTATGTCGCCTTCGTGCTCGGGCCGCAGCAATGGCCGATGGAGCTGTTCCTCGCGGTGGGCACGGTGAACTATGTCTACAAGTTCGTCGTCGCCATCGTGCTCACGCCCCTGATCTATCTCGGGCGTGCGCTGATCGATCGCTATCTGGGTGATGAACTCTCCGGAACGCTTCGCGAACGCGCGGCGGCGGCTGAAGGGTTGGCCTGGTAGTGGGCCTCCAGTTCGGGGTGCAGGCCGTGGGCGAGTGGAAAAAGGCGAGTCGCGGTGTCCTGCCGAAGCACTTGGGGCAGCGGCCCAGGGTAGCGAACGTGATAACCGCTGGTCGGCAGCGTGGCTTCGATGGCGGTTTAGAAAGCGGCTTCACGGGGTCAGCTCCCGAGTAACCCGATTTCTGTTTCGTGGTTGCTTGCAGCCGACTGCGGTGCGTCTTCACCTAGCACGACCGGTTTGCCACCTTGCCAGATCACAGCGTACTGACCTAGCCGCCGCTTTCTTTCCAGTGCCTTGTCCACGGCTTGGCTGAGTGCACCCAGTAGCCGGCGACCTTCCTCCGATGGCATGGTTTTACGATGAATGTTCATGATTGTGACTCCTTGAGCAGACGCTGAAAATGATCCTCGTGCAGGATGTCTCGGTTTTCCGCTTGCTGTTCGAAGACCAGCATCGGGTGTTCTCCAGCGTTCATGAAACAGGTGCAGCGGTCCACGCGGTGACTGAAGTCGTTGAGTAGGTGGCGCAGGCCGCGTGGAAAGCGCCGTTTGATATCGACCTCTGGAATATCATGTCCGCCGTGGGCCACACGTTCGGCGACTCGCAGCTTCGACATTTCCACGCTGGGTAGGGCCAGGTAGATGATTTCCACCCACCAACCCTCCCGCCGTAAGCGTTCGACCGTGCGTAGATGGGTTCGTCCCGCCAGGGTTGTTTCGAAGGCGAAATCTTTGCGGTCCGTTATGCAGACTTCGATTTCGCGCAGAAAAATCCGGCTGGCGGCCAGCAACTCGCGTTCGGGTGCGAGCGGTTAAAGTCCGGCGGCGATTAGATCGGCGTTGATGAAGCGGGAGCAGCCGGCAACCTGGGGCAGGTAGTCCAGAGCGAAGGTGGTCTTACCCGCGCCATTAGGGCCGGCGACGATCCAGCACTTGGGCGTCGTCATGTCCGCATCGCCTCCAGCGGAATATGGCCGTTGACGGAGGCGGTCATGAGGGTGACGCGGTGTTCTTTGACAAAGGATATGGAATCGCAAACCGCTTTCAACCTAACGCCATCCCGCTCGTCAGGTAGCGAAGCGAGAAGGTCGATGGCGTTCACTCCATTCATATGCCCCCCATTCGCCGATCCCATTCACCGCACAGCTTGCGGAACGAGCGACTGCGCTCGAACGCCTGCTGCAAATCCATGCGCGCAGTGAAAGCCGGCTGGTCGGTAGGTGTCACCTCCCGCAACAGCGCGTCGTGGCGCTTGAGCACGGCGCAGCATGTTCAATGGTAACATCACGAGCTCATGCTCATACTGCAGTGGACGATAGGGACCGCATGGCAGGTCGGCCACCGACCAGATGAAGTAGGCGAGTTGATGGAAGCTGGCGCTCATGGAGGCATCCGGGCAGAATTTCACATGTCTTGTCGATCAGGCGCAGTCTAGCAGGCCGCGATCGGTGCAGTCAGTGTGCCGGCGGCGTGTCTTGCGCACGCTGTCCGTGAGACAGGCCGCGAATCGGTGCGCGATCCCAGCGCCTTCGACCCGTCTGGACTAAGCTTCCATCAAGGCAATGATTTTTTGACGGAGGAACCGAGATGATCACCGGAATCGTCGGCCAAGCCGGTTGGATGGGGATGCAGCGGGGTATGGATGGGTTGAGTCAGAACGCCAGCGAGATCGCGGGCGCCGGCGTCAAGCCGCTGGAAGGCACCACGGTGCGCGACATCAGTGAGCCGCTGATCGATCAGACCGAGAACCTGCGTCAGGTCGAAGCCTCGGCCAAGGTGCTCCAATCCTCGACCGACGCCTTCGATCATCTGATCGATATCCTCGCCTGATCGATCACCCGCTCGTAGAACTTCAGCAGGCGGTCGGCCAGCACCGGGGCTGACCAGTCGTGTGCGTGTTCGACCGCCTCGCGCGCCAAGCGCTTGCGCAGCGTCGGATCCTTCAGCAGCCGCACCGCCTTGCCGGCAAAGTCCACCTCGTCTTCCTCGGCGATGAGCGCGCCCTGCCCCTCGCCCAGCACTTCCTTGGTGCCCATGACCGCCGTCGAGACCACGGGCACGCCGAGCGCCATGGCCTCCAGCAACACCAGTCCCTGGGTCTCGGTGCGTGAGGCGAAGAGAAAGGCCGTACCGGCCCGATAACAGTCCTCCAGACTGCCGTCGCGATTCAGATAGCCCAGAAAGCGCGTGTTGTCGGCCAGCCCCAGTTGTTCGGCCAGACGCTCCAGATCGCGCTGCGCCGGTCCCTCACCGGCGATCACCAGCAGCACGTCCGGCACCTCGGCCTTGATCCGGACCAGTGCGCGCAGGATGAATTCGATGTTCTTCTCGAAGGCGAGCCGGCTCACCAGCACCAGCACCGGACGCTCGGGCGGGATGTCATGACGCGCCCGGAAGCGCTGACCGTCGCCCTGGCTGAACTGATCCAGATCGATCCCGGTGGGGATGACCTCCGCCGCAGTCTGGATCCCATAGTCCCGGAGCACGTCGAGCATCGCCTGGGAGGGCACCACGAGCGCATCGACACCGTTGCATTGGCTGGTCGAGAAATGGCGCGCGGCACCATGCATCCAGCGCGCCGGTACCCAGGGGACATAGTGATGCAGATACTGCTCGAAGAAGGTGTGATAGCTCTCGACCACGGGCAGTTCGAGCCGCTTGGCCAGCCCCAGGCCGGAATAGTGGGCGATGAAGGGCGTCTGGATGTGGAGCAGATCGAATCCGCGCCCTTTGAGTGTATCCGTCAGGCGGCGGATCTTGAATGGCTGGAGGATGCGATCCTCGGGGTCGATCGGCAGATAGCGCGAGGGGATGCGGATGATCTCGAACGACTCGTTCGCGCTTGCATCATAGTCACTCGAACCATAATCGGGCGCGATCAACGTGACTTCGTGCCCCTTGGCGCCGAATTCACGCGCGAAGGTCTGGATCGACGTCGAGACGCCGGTCACGCGGGGAAAATAGACATCCGAGATCATCAAGACGCGCATGGATCATTGCCCGAAACCGAAAAATCCGGCGATCATACCTGATAAATCGTCTTCATCGCTTCCAACCTTTCAGGAGCCAGTCATGGTAGATCGGTCACATCTCGTTCGGTTCATACGCACGGCAGGTCTGGTTTGGATCCTCGGGTGGCCGGCCCTCGCCGGCGCGCAGGGGCAGCAGACCGTCGTGCCCGCGCTCTGGGGGCAGGGAGTCAAGAGCTGCGCGGACTATCTCGCCAGTCGACCGGGACCGGGCGCGCCGGCCGGGATCGCCGGTGAGGAGTATCGACTCTACCGCCAGTGGCTGGCGGGCCTGGTCACGGGTCTGAACCTGGCCGTGGGTCGCGACGTGCTTGCGGGCAGTGAACTGGAGGCGGCCATGCTGCGCATCGGCTCGCTCTGCGAGAAGCAGCCTCAGGAGGATTTTTTCAATACCAGTCTGCGCCTGATCCGCTCGCTCGGACAGTTGCAGAGCGCTCCAGGCCAGGCAAAGCCGTAGAGATCCGGGTTGACAGCGCGGTCTCGCCGGATGCGCGCTGTCACGTAATCGTCATCTTGTCTTCATACAATGGGAACCAGCCGTGACGACAATAGCGCCCCGTGCGATTTCGTCCACTTTCAGGAGATTCCCAGCGCATGAACAAGACTCTGATCGCCGCGGCCGTGACTCTGGCCGCAACCACGCTCTCGACCCAGGCCATGGCCCGCGACACCATCAACATCGTCGGTTCCTCGACCGTGTTCCCGTTCTCGACCGCCGTGGCCGAGACCTTCGGTCGCACCACGAGTTTCAATACCCCCAAGGTCGAGTCCACCGGCACCGGCGGCGGCATGAAGCTGTTCTGCGGCGGCGTCGGCGTCGATCATCCCGACATCACCAACGCCTCGCGTGCCATGAAGACCAGCGAGTTCGAAGCCTGCCAGGAAGCCGGCGTCAAGGAGATCACCGAGGTCAAGATCGGCTATGACGGCATCGCCATCGCCAACTCCAAGACGTCCGGTGCCTGGGATCTGAGCCTCAAGGACGTCTATCTGGCGCTGGCCAAGGATGTTCCGGACGGCAAGGGCGGCTTCATGGCCAACCCCTACAAGACCTGGAAGGACGTCAACGCCGATCTGCCCGAAGTCAAGATCGAAGTCCTGGGGCCGCCGCCCACCTCAGGCACCCGTGACGCCTTCGTCGAGCTGGCCATGGAGGGGGGCTGCGACAGCATCCCCGAGATCAAGGAACTCAAGAAGACCGACAAGGACAAGCACAAGGCCGTCTGCCACGGCATCCGTGAAGACGGCGCCTATATCGAGGCCGGCGAGAACGACAACCTGATCGTGCAGAAGCTGGTGGCCAATCCGAGCGCGCTCGGCATCTTCGGCTACAGCTTCCTGGATCAGAACGCCGACAAGGTCCAGGGTGCCAAGATCGATGGCGTCGATCCGACCTATGACAGCATCTCCGACGGCTCCTATCCGGTCTCGCGCTCGATCTACTTCTATGTCAAGAAGGCCCATGTCGGCACCATTCCCGGCATCGAGGAGTTCGTCAAGGAGTTCACCAGCGACAAGGCCTGGGGCCCCGAGGGCTATCTGGCCGACAAGGGTCTGATCGCTCTGCCGGATGACGAGCGCGCCGCCGTCGCCGAAGCCGCGCAGTCGCTCAAGCCGATGGACAAGCCGGCCAAGTAAGGCCGCGCCGGAGACTTCCCGCTCGTTGCCGATGCCCGGTTCTCTCGGGCATCGGCCTTTGCATTCAAACCCAGACGAGATACCGATGTACTCCTGGATCCTCATGCTCGTCGTGCTCGCGGCCATGGCCGGGGCCTATCAGATCGGGCGTCAACGCGCCATCGCCAGCGCCGGCGGTCCGACCCGGATCAAGCAACTGCATTCACTGCCGACCTACTACGGACTCTATGCCGCGCTCTGGGCCGGGTTACCCGCCTTGATGCTGATGGGGCTGTGGATCGGACTCCAGGACCAGATCGTCATTGGTCTCGTGACCTCGCATCTCCCCACCGAAGTGGTCTCGGGGCTGTCCGAAGGACGCCTGGGACTGCTGATCAACGATATCCGCAACCTGGCCACCGGCAACATCGTCTCGGCCGAGGTCACGCCCGAGATCCAGGCGGCAGCGGATCAGTACAATCGCTTGAACCTCATTTCGCAGTGGGCCATGTGGGCGGTGGTGCTGGCGGTGGTGCTGGCCGGGCTGGCCTATGCCTGGATGCGTACTCAGCCGCGTCTGCGGGCACGCAACCGGGTCGAATCGGCCTTCACCGTCATGCTGATCATCTTTTCCTCGATCGCGATCCTGACCACGCTCGGGATCGTGCTCTCGGTGCTGTTCGAATCGCTGCTGTTCTTCCAGAAGGTCTCGCCGCTCGAGTTCTTCTTCGGTACCAACTGGAGTCCGCAGATCGCGCTGCGTGCCGATCAGGTCGGGGCCTCGGGCGCGTTTGGCGCCATTCCGCTGTTCACCGGCACCCTGATGGTGTCGCTGATCTCGATGCTGGTGGCCGTGCCCATCGGGCTGCTGTCGGCGATCTATCTGTCCGAATACGCCCACCGCCGGGTGCGTGCCATCGCCAAGCCGACTCTGGAGATCCTGGCCGGTATCCCGACCGTGGTCTACGGCTTCTTCGCCGCCCTGACCGTCGCGCCCTTCATCCGCGAACTGGGGATGAGTTTCGGGCTGGACGTGGCCTCGGAGAGCGCGCTCGCCGCCGGTCTGGTCATGGGCATCATGATCATCCCCTTCGTCTCCTCGCTGTCGGACGATGTCATCAACGCCGTGCCCCAGTCGCTGCGCGACGGCTCCTATGCCTTGGGCGCGACCCAGTCCGAGACCATCCGCCGCGTCGTCATCCCGGCGGCGCTGCCCGGCATCGTCGGCGGCATCCTGCTCGCCGTCTCGCGCGCCATTGGCGAGACCATGATCGTGGTCATGGCCGCCGGACTGGCCGCCAACCTGACCGCCAATCCGCTCGACAGCGTCACCACGGTGACGGTGCAGATCGTGACCCTGCTCACCGGCGACCAGGAGTTCGACAGCGCCAAGACGCTCGCCGCCTTCGCTCTGGGACTGACGCTGTTCCTGGTGACACTCACGCTCAACGTGATCGCCCTGTCGATCGTGCGCAAGTATCGAGAGCAATATGAATAATCCAGCCGACACGACGCCGCCGCGTCGCGCCATCGACATCGTCAACGCCTCGCTCAAACGCCGCTATGCCCGCGAGCGCCGCTTCCGGTGGCTCGGGGCCACGGCGGTCACGCTGGGCATGGTGTTCGTGGTGCTGCTGTTCGCCGACATCATCCTCAAGGGTTATACGGCCTTCCAGCAGACCTATATCCAGCTGCCGATCGAGCTGGCCGCCGCGACCATCGATCCGGACGGCGCGCGCGATCCGGCGACGCTGGCGCGCGCCGATTACATGAAGCTGATCCGCGAGGCGCTGCGCGAGCGCTTCCCGGAAGTCACCGACCGTCGCGACCGGCGGCTGCTCAACTCCATGATCAGCGTCGGCGCCCCCGATCTGCTGCGCGAGCGGGTGATGGCCGATCCGGCGCTGATCGGCACCACGCAGGAGCTGTGGATCCTGGCCGACGACGACATCGACATGCTGGTCAAGGGCTACATCGACCGCAACGCCCCGGCGTCCGACCGTCGCGTCGGCGATCAGATGATCGCCTGGGTCGACCGGCTGGAGGCCGAGGGCCGGGTCGCCAAGCGCTTCAACACCATCTTCTTCACCCACGGCACGTCGCGTGAGCCGGAACTGGCGGGTATCGCCGGGGCGCTCATGGGGTCGTTCTACACTCTGGTGCTGACCTTCCTGCTGTCGTTCCCGATCGGTGTCGGCGCGGCGCTCTATCTGGAAGAGTTCGCGCCCAAGAATCGCTGGACGGATCTGATCGAGGTCAATGTCAACAATCTTGCCGCCGTGCCCTCGATCGTCTTCGGTCTGCTGGGCCTGGCGGTGTTCATCGGCTTCTTCGGCGTGCCGCGCTCCACCCCCCTGGTCGCGGCGCTGGTGATGACGCTCATGACGCTGCCGACCATCATCATCGCCAGTCGGGTGGCGCTCAAATCGGTGCCGCCCTCGATCCGCGAGGCCGCGCTCGGCGTCGGCGCCTCGCCCTTGCAGACCCAGTTCCATCATGTACTACCGCTGGCCTTGCCCGGCATCCTGACCGGCTCGATCATCGGCATGGCGCGCGCGCTCGGTGAAACCGCGCCCTTGCTGATGATCGGCATGATCGCCTTCATCGTCGACATCCCCAAGGGATTCAACGATGCCGCGACCGTGCTGCCGGTGCAGATCTTCCTGTGGGCCGACAGTCCCGAGCGCGGCTTCGTCGAGCGCACCTCGGCAGCCATCCTCGTGCTGCTGGCCTTCCTGTTCGTCATGAACCTGGCCGCCGTGTTGCTGCGCCGCCGGTTCGAGCGGCGCTGGTAGGGCCTGAACCCCATCGTCTCGCCTCGCGTTCAGGTGTTCGGCACGCTGGCGCGGTTCGAGCTAGAGGCTTTTTATGAATACCATGGTTGAAGTAATGGACAAGACGACAGGCGCCATCAGCTCCGCCGACTTGGCGCAAGACCGGCCGTCCGCGGCCACCGTCGGCGACGTCACTGTCGCCGATCCGCGCATGACCTGCCGCAATGTCGATGTCTGGTATGGTCCCAAACAGGCCATCAAGGGCGTGAGCCTGGACATCGGCAAGAACGAGGTGCTGTCGATGATCGGCCCCTCGGGGTGCGGCAAGTCGACCTTCCTGCGCTGTCTCAATCGCATGAACGACACCATCGACGGCTGCCGGGTCACGGGGTCGATCCAGCTCGACGGTCAGGACATCTATGACAAGGGACTCGACCCGGTGCCATTGCGCGCCCAGGTCGGGATGGTGTTCCAGAAACCCAATCCCTTCCCCAAGTCGATCTATGAGAACGTCGCCTATGGGCCGCGCATCCATGGTCTGACCAACAACAAGGCCGAGCTGGATGAACTGGTCGAGACCAGTCTGCGCAAGGCCGGGCTCTGGAACGAGGTCAAGGACCGGCTCGATCAGCCCGGCACCGGATTGTCGGGCGGTCAGCAGCAGCGTCTGTGCATCGCCCGCACCATCGCCGTCTCGCCCGAGGTGATCCTGATGGACGAACCCTGCTCGGCGCTCGATCCCATCGCCACCGCCATCATCGAGGAGCTGATCGACGAGCTGCGCGCCAACTACTCGATCGCCATCGTCACCCACTCGATGCAGCAGGCCGCGCGCGTCTCGCAGCGCACCGCCTACTTCCATCTCGGCGATCTGATCGAGGTCGGCGAGACCAATCAGATCTTCACCAATCCTCAGCACCGGCTCACCGAGGATTACATCACCGGACGCTTCGGCTGAGTCCGGCGCGGAGTCCAGGATGAGCGACCCAGCCATCGACAAACCGGCCGGCGATCTCATGGCCGGTCATACCGTGCGCCGTTACGACCAGGAACTGGCCAAGCTGCGCGCCATCATCCTGCAGATGGGCGAGCGCGTCATCGATCAGACGCAGGCGGCCGTCGCAGCCCTGATCGAGGGCGACGAATCCCAGACCTATCGCGTGCTCGATCGCGAACCGCTGATCGACTATCTCTCGCTCGATGCCGACGAAGAGGTGTTTCGGGTCATCGCCCGCCGTCAGCCGACGGCCGTGGATCTGCGCATCGTGCTGGCGCTGTCCAAGATCGCCGGCGAGGTCGAGCGCGCCGGCGACAAGGCCGTGCGCATTGCGCGCGAGGCGCTGGAGCTGCGCCAGCAGGAGCAGGACGGCGAATTGCTCGTCGAACCACTGCGGGCCGCCTTCCAGGCACTCGACGACAGGGCCTGCTGCATGTTCGAGCGCAGTGTGCATGCCGTCACCGGCTTCGATGTCAACCAGGCGCTGACGATCTTCGAAAACGAGCCGGCGCTCTACGCCGCCGCGCACGATCTGCGCCAGTTGTTGGGCGAGTCCGACAGCGATGGCCTGGTGCCGCGTCAGGCCATCGCGCTGTTTCACTGTGCCCAAGCGCTCAAGCGCATCGGCAATCATGCCTCCAATATCGCCGAGCAGGTCATCTATGTCGCGCTCGGTCAGGATGTCCGGTATCGCAACCGCGAGATCCTGATCGAGACACTGCGTCATCGCGGCTACTGACGCCCTGATTTCGTCCGTGATGCGGACCGCGCTGGTTTTCAGCTCGATCGACGCGGCTGTCGAGGCGGTTTAAGCTGTCTCGACTCGGCCCGAGCGGCCAGCCATCGATGAGCGCGTCATGAATGAAACTCTGAAGACGATCCTGGCCGAGGCCATGCACCTGGGGCGAGAGGGCCGCTTCACCGAGGCCACGGCCCTCATCCAGCGCGGGCTGCACCTGACACAACCGCTGCCCGAACAGCGCGAGTCGCACCCGAGTGCGGGCGATCCGGATCGCCGCCCGGTCGTCGAGGCCGATTTCGAGGTCATCGAGGACATCGGCCGAACCGGCGGGCGCTCGATCCATGGCCACTTCACCCACGGAATCGAGACCCGCGACTATCGTGTCTATGTTCCGGCCGGCGCGGATGACAGGCCGCGTCCGCTGATCCTGATGCTGCACGGTTGTCAGCAGGACGCCGAGGACTTTGCGCGTCTGACCCGCTTCGACCCGCTCGCCGACGAGCTGGGGTTCATCGTGCTCTATCCAACCCAGCCGCGCACGGCCAATGCCACCGGCTGCTGGAACTGGTTCCTGCCCGAGCATCGGCGCGCCGATCAGGGGGAGGCCGCCTGGCTCATCGCCCTGACACAGGCGATCGCCACGCGCTACCAAGCCGACCCACATCACATCCATGTCGCCGGACTCTCGGCCGGGGGCGCCATGGCCCTGACGCTGGCGGCGACTCAGCCCGCACTCTTCAGGTCCGTTGGTGTGCATTCGGGGCTGCCGCATGGTCTGGCGCAGGATCAGCTCTCGGCGCTGACGCTCATGCATCAGGGGCCGACGGCCGTCAGCGGCGGGAGAACGGCTATGGATGGCATCGGTGTCCCGGTCATCGTCTTTCAGGGTGATGCCGATCTCAGGGTCAATCCGGCCAATGCCTCAGGGATCATCGAGCAGGCGCTGTCGGGAGCGCCGGAGGCTCGATCAGGGCTGGACGCGTCGGGCGTCGAACGTGAAACGGGACGGGCGCCGGGTGGACTGGGCTATACACGCACCCGTTATCTGGCGGCCGACGGATCGAGTCGGGCCGAACTCTGGATGGTCCAGGGCGGTGGTCATGCCTGGTTCGGCGGCGATCCGGCTGCTTCCTTCGCCGAGCCGCGCGGACCGGATGCCTCTCGCGAGATGGTGCGCTTCTTTCTGGAGCGCAGCGTACCTGACGCCAGGGCGACGGGGACCGATCGCTCAGGATGAGCGATCCCGTTCGCGGATACGCACCTGTTCGTTGTTCTCGACCACGCGGCCGCGTGCGCCGCTGAGCGTGTCGGTGTTTTGGCGCCGAGCCGTCCGCAGCTTACCGAGACGATCCGGGATCGCGGGCAGATGCTGGCCATAGCGTCCTGATCCGGCCACCAGCTTGGAGGCGGCCAGGATCTGCGGGACATATTGCTTGGTCTCGTTCGGCAGGTCGAGCGACCAGAAGTCGGTTGGCCGACCGGCGCGGCGGTTGGCTTCGATGGCCGAGGACACGCAGCCCGGACCACAGTTGTAGGCCGCCATGGTCAGCTCCCAGTCGCCCTCGAAGCGCTTGTTGAGCCGTTCCAGATAATCCAGTGCGGCGCGGGTCGAGGCGACCACGTCGCGCCGCTCGTCGGTGTAATCGTCCAGACGCAGTCCCATCTCGCGCGCGGTCGAGGGGATGAACTGCCACATACCGGCGGCGGCCTTGGGCGAGGTGGCGGCCGGGTCGTAGCGGCTCTCGACGTGCGGCAGCAGGGCCAGCTCCATCGGCAGGCCGCGGCGCTCGATCTCGGCCACGATCAGCGGCAGATAGGGTGCGCCGCGCCGTGAGAGGCGCTCCAGATAGCGCGGGTCGCGGCGGAAGCGTTCGAGCGTGGCGTCGATGCGCGCATTGGCCTGGAGATTGAGCTGCATCCCCGAACGCACGCGCTGCCAGAGATCGCCGCCCGAGGCGCCGCGTTCCACCACCCGCGAGCGTCCCCGAACCCTGACGTCGAGCGCCGGCCTGACATAGCCATACTCGCGCGCCGAGACCACGCCTTCATAGAGGTCGTATGAGCCATTCATCGCGGTCGAATCGTTGCTGGCACAACCTATGAGCAAAACGGGCAGGACGAGCGCGGACAGCAGGCCGACCGCTGGCCCCAGACGCTTGACTTCTGGCATGTGAACCCCGACTAAATAAATATAAGTCTTTGAATGATTTAATTATTATTAAAACAACCCGGCTATCATACGCAAAGGCTGCAGTGAATTCCAGGTTTAGGCATTCGGCTCGAACGATCCGGTGCCGGGACAACGGGCGTCGATCGCGGTTAACATGTGCGCCCCGATGAGGCGCAGGCATGACCACAGATCCGCTCCAGCCCGACCAGTCCGATCCATTGCAGGCGTGGTATCGCTCGGCGCTCGGCGCCGAGGTGGCAAACCATGAGGGCGACTGTGTCCGGCGTCTGCTGGCCAACACCTTCGGCTACTATCTGGTCCAGGTCGGCGCAAGCGAGCGCTTCGGCGAGGCCCTGACGGCGAGCCGGATCCGGCATCGCGTGCTGCTGCCCGGTACGCCGCCGACCGGGGCGGTCCAGGGGCTGAGCATCGTCGGCGAGCCGGACGCCCTGCCGTTGGCCTCCGACAGCATCGATGCCGTCCTCCTGCCCCACGTCCTGGAGTATTCGGATCGCCCGCGCGCGATCCTCGCCGAGGTCGAGCGCGTGCTCATCCCCGAGGGGCGACTGATCCTGCTGGGGTTCGACCCGCTGAGTCTGTGGGCGCTGGGACGTCTCTGGTGGCCGGCCTGTCGGCGTGCGCCCTGGAACGGAC
Source organism: Allochromatium vinosum DSM 180 (assembly GCF_000025485.1). Taxonomy (NCBI): domain Bacteria; kingdom Pseudomonadati; phylum Pseudomonadota; class Gammaproteobacteria; order Chromatiales; family Chromatiaceae; genus Allochromatium; species Allochromatium vinosum. Next base: position 448,596 of record NC_013851.1, read on the forward strand.
GCTGGCGGCTCGCCGTCCAGGTCGAACACTGGCTGAACGAGCTGGGCTTCGAAATCGAGGTGTGCGAGCGGGCGCTCTTCTGTCCGCCCATCGTCTCGCCTGCGGGGGCGCGCTGTGCGACCATCGAATCGCTCGGTCGCCGGTTCTGGCCGCTGTTCGGCGGCCTCTATGTCATTCGCGCCGTCAAGCGCGTGGCGACCCTGACCCCGCTCAAACCCTATCGCACCAGCCGCCACGCTCTGCTGCCGGGCGGCGCCGTGCGTCCCACCACCCGAGGAACCGGGCATGTCTGACTGTGTCGAAGCCTTCACCGACGGCGCCTGCAAGGGCAACCCCGGCCCAGGCGGCTGGGGCGTGCTGCTGCGCTGGGGCGAGGTCGAGAAGGAACTGCACGGCGGTGAGCGCGAGACCACCAACAACCGCATGGAGCTGATGGCCGTGATCATGGCGCTCGAAGCGCTCAAGCGCCCGACCCCGATCCGGATCACCACCGACTCGCAATACGTCAAGCGCGGAGTGGGCGAATGGATGCCGCGCTGGAAGCGCAACGGCTGGCGCACCGCCGATCGTCAGCCGGTCAAGAACCGCGATCTCTGGGAGCGTCTGGACCGGGCGCTCGGCCAGCACGAGGTGAGCTGGCGCTGGGTCAAGGGCCACGCCGGGCACGCCGAGAACGAGCGCGCCGACTGGCTCGCCAATCTGGGCGTTCCAACCACAGGAGGACGCTGACGATGCGTCAGATCGTCCTGGATACCGAAACCACGGGTCTTGAGCCGCGCGAGGGCCACCGGATCATCGAGATCGGCTGCGTCGAGCTGGTCGACCGCCGCCCGACCGGACGCAACTTCCACGAATATCTCAACCCCGAGCGCCAGATCGACGCCGAGGCCGAGGCCGTGCACGGCATCAGCAACGCCTTCCTCGCCGACAAGCCGCGCTTCGCCGAGCGTGCCGAGCGGCTGGTCGAATATCTGCGCGGCGCTGAACTCATCATCCACAACGCCGCCTTCGACGTCGGCTTCCTCGATCACGAGTTCGGCCTGTGGCGCGGCGCCGAGGCTCCGCGCATCGCCGATCTCTGCACCGTGACCGACAGCCTGCTGATGGCGCGCAAGCTCCATCCGGGCCAGCGCAACGGACTCGACGCGCTCTGCAAGCGCTATGCGATCGACAACTCGCACCGCACGCTGCACGGAGCGCTGCTCGACGCCGAGATCCTGGCCGATGTCTATCTGGCGATGACCGGCGGGCAGGTCTCGCTGTATCTCGGTGGCGAGGGAATGAACGGCTCGGGCGTGGGCGAGGGTCCGGTGCATCGCGGTCGCCTCGACCCCGAACGCCCGCGCCTGCGGGTGGTGCGGGCGACCCAGACTGAGCTGGAGGCGCATCGCGTGCGGCTGGACGCGATCTGGAAGGCGAGCGGCGGTTGTGTCTGGCTCGGCGGGACGGATTGATCAGGTGTGATGTTGACGTTGGGGCTGGCGTCGTCCTGGGCCGACACCGCCGAGGATCTCTTCGAGTCCCTGGAGATCGAGCAGTTCGATGTGCTTGCGCTCGACGCGCACCAGGCCGTCGTCCTGGAAACGGGTGAAGAGACGGCTGACGGTCTCGACGGCCAGCCCCAGATAGTTGCCGATTTCGTGCCTGGACATGCTCAGGTGAAAGTCAGTCGCCGAGAGTCCGCGTTTGTGCAGGCGCTGCGAGAAGCTGAGCAGAAAGGCGGCGAGCCGCTCCTCGGCGTTCTTCTTGCCGAGCAGGAGCAGCATGTCGGTGTCCTGGCCGATCTCCTTGCTGAGCAGCCGGTACATCTGGTGCTGGAGGCTGGGGATGATCGCGGTCAGCTCCTCCAGCCGCCCGAAGGGGATCTCGCAGATGGCCGAGGTCTCCAGGGCGCTGGCCGAGCAGGCGTGCTCGCCCTTGTCGATGGCGTCCAAGCCGAGGATCTCACCGGGCAGATGGAAGCTGAGCACCTGTTCTCCACCCTCGCTGCTCGGGGCGAAGGTCTTGAGCGAGCCGGTCTTGACGACGAACAGCGAGCGGAAACGGTCGCCCTCGCGAAACAGGATGTCACCGCGATGCAGTGGCCGTGCGCGCTTGACGATGTCGTCGAGACGTTCGACGTCCTCGGGCGTCAGTCCCATGGGCAGGCAGAGCGAGGAGAGGGTGCAGTGGCGGCACGCCACGCGGATGGATTCGATCGAGATCACTGTACTCTGATTCAAGACTTCCGCCCTCATTCCTCATCATGGCCCGATGTTGGGGCTATATGATTTTGTTTTTGATCTAGATCAAGTGCCGGCGTTTTTTAACCCGTTCCCCTCTGAAACTCAAGTGCTTATGTTTTCTTACACTTTTGGTTTCAGGTCGTTCCGGATGCGCGACTCCGCCAAAGCGTCCGAGGCGCCTGCAACAAACCACGCCATGCAGGATCGGATTGAGCCGGTGCGGCGATTTTGGTAGTTTGTCCAGGCATCCGAGTCACGATTCCCGACTCCCTCGACCCTCCCTCGGCTCCCATTCACTATGACAAAGTTCATCTTCATCACCGGCGGTGTGGTTTCATCGCTGGGCAAAGGCATTGCATCGGCCTCGCTGGCGGCGTTGCTGGAGGCGCGCGGTCTGCGCGTCACCATGATCAAGCTCGATCCCTACATCAACGTCGATCCGGGCACCATGAGCCCCTTCCAGCACGGCGAGGTCTATGTCACCGACGACGGCGCCGAGACCGACCTGGATCTGGGCCACTACGAACGCTTCCTGCGTACACGCATGGGGCGTAACAACAACTTCACCACCGGCCAGATCTACGAGAGCGTGATCCGCAAGGAGCGCCGGGGCGACTATCTCGGGCGCACGGTGCAGGTCATCCCGCACATCACCGACGAGATCAAGGCCAGCATCCGGCTCGGCGCCGAGGGTGCCGACATCGCCATGGTCGAGATCGGCGGCACCGTGGGCGACATCGAGTCGCTGCCGTTCCTGGAGGCCATCCGTCAGATGCGGGTGGAGGAGGGGCCGGAGAACTCGCTGTTCATGCATCTGACCCTGGTGCCGCACATCCGCACCGCCGGCGAGATCAAGACCAAGCCGACCCAGCACTCGGTCAAGGAGCTGCGCTCCATCGGCATCCAACCCGACATCCTGCTGTGCCGCGCCGAGAAGCTGCTGCCGGACGAGGAGCGGCGCAAGATCGCGCTCTTCACCAATGTGTCGGAGAAGGCGGTCATCTCGGCCATCGACGCCGACAACATCTACCGCATCCCGCGCCTGCTCCATGCTCAGAGCCTCGACGAGCTGGTGGTGCGCCAGTTCCATCTCGATGTGCCGGAGGCGGATCTCGCCGAATGGGATCGGGTGATGGACGGCTTCGATCATCCCGAGCAGTCGGTACGCATCGGCATGGTCGGTAAGTACATGAACCTGACCGAGGCCTATAAGTCGCTGTCGGAGGCGCTCGCGCACGCCGGCGTGCACACCAACACCAAGGTCGAGATCGTCTATGTCGACTCCGAGGTCATCGAGCGCGAGGGCACCGACTGTCTCGACGGGCTCGATGCCATCCTGGTGCCGGGTGGATTCGGCGAGCGCGGGGTCGAAGGCAAGGTCATGGCCGTGCGCTATGCGCGCGAGCAGCGCGTGCCCTATCTCGGCATCTGTCTCGGGATGCAGGTGGCGGTGATCGAATATGCGCGTCACATGGCGGATCTGGAGGGCGCGCACAGCACCGAGTTCGACCGCCAGACCCCGCATCCGGTCATCGCGCTCATCACTCAGTGGCGCGATGAGCAGGGGCGGATCGAGACCCGTTCGGAGAGCGACGATCTGGGCGGCACCATGCGGCTCGGCGGTCAGAACTGCCGGCTGGAGCCGGGCAGTCTGGCGCGCTCGGTCTATGGTCAGCCGCAGGTGCGCGAGCGCCATCGCCACCGCTATGAGTTCAACAACGCCTATCTCGACACCCTGAAGGATGCCGGGATGCGCTTCTCGGGCTGGTCGCTCGACAACCGGCTGGTCGAGATCATCGAGATCCCGGATCATCCCTGGTTCATCGCCTGTCAGTTCCATCCCGAGTTCACCTCGACCCCGCGCGATGGGCATCCGCTGTTCGAGGGCTTCGTGCGCGCGGCCCTGGTACAGCGTCAGTTCAACGGAGAACCCGCCGCATGATGCCGCTGGCCGGTTTCGAGGTCGGTCTCGACCGGCCGCTGTTTCTGATCGCCGGACCCTGTGTCATCGAGAGCGAGACGCTGGCACAGGAGACCGCCGGGGCGCTGAAGGAGCTGACCGAGGCGCTCGGCATTTCCTTCATCTACAAATCCTCGTTCGACAAGGCCAACCGTTCCTCGGGCGCGAGCTTTCGCGGGCCGGGCCTGGAGGAGGGTTTGCGGATTCTGGAGTCGGTGCGCGCGACCATCGGTGTGCCAGTGCTGACCGATGTGCACGAGGACACGCCGCTCGCTGAGGTCGCCGCCGTGGTCGACGTGCTCCAGACCCCGGCCTTTCTCTGTCGCCAGACCAACTTCATCCAGGCCGTCGCCCAGCAGGGGCGGCCGGTCAATATCAAGAAGGGTCAGTTCCTCGCGCCCTGGGACATGAAGCATGTGGTCGAGAAGGCGCGCGCGACCGGCAACGATCGGGTCATGGTCTGCGAGCGCGGCGTCTCCTTTGGCTACAACAATCTGGTCTCGGACATGCGCTCGCTGGCCGTCATGCGTGAGACCGGCTGTCCGGTGGTGTTCGATGCCACGCATTCGGTGCAGTTGCCGGGCGGGCAGGGGACCAGTTCGGGCGGGCAGCGCGAATTCGTTCCGGTGCTGGCGCGGGCGGCGGTTGCGGCGGGTGTCGCCGGACTCTTCATGGAGACCCATCCCGATCCCGATCGCGCGCTGAGTGATGGCCCGAATGCCTGGCCGCTCCGTCGGATGCGTGACTTGCTGTCGACCCTCGTCGAGATCGATCGCTTGGTCAAAACGGCTGGATTCGTCGAGCAGGGTTAGGCGTTTGCTGTCCATAGGGTGGTGTGCTGACCGAATTCACCAGACCATCCTCTGCACAAACCGCATCAACATATCGAATAATACCGAGCTATCCGTAGCTCTTGAATCCTCAAGGAGTCATCCACCATGTCCGAAATCGTCGACGTCCGCGCCCGTGAGGTGCTGGATTCCCGTGGCAATCCGACTGTCGAGGCCGACGTCATCACCGCCGACGGCGCCATCGGCCGCGCCATCGTGCCCTCCGGCGCCTCCACCGGCTCGCGCGAAGCGCTGGAACTGCGCGACGGCGACAAGTCGCGCTACAACGGCAAGGGCGTGCTGACCGCCGTGGCCAACATCCGCAGCGAGCTGCGCGAGGCCATCGTCGGTATGGACGTCGCCGATCAGACCGCGATCGACCGCTGCATGATCGAACTCGACGGCACCGACAACAAGGCCCGTCTCGGCGCCAACGCCCTGCTCGGCGTCTCGCTCGCCGTCGCCCATGCCGCCGCACAGGAAAAGGCCCTGCCGCTCTATCAGTCGCTCGCCAGCGGCCCCTACCGCCTGCCGGTGCCGATGATGAACATCATCAACGGCGGCGAACATGCCGACAACAGCGTCGACTTCCAGGAGTTCATGATCCTGCCGGTCGGCGCCGGCAGTATCCGCGAAGCCGTGCGCTACGGCGCCGAGGTCTTCCACGCGCTCAAGTCCGTCCTGCACGCTCGCGGTCTGGCCACGGCGGTCGGTGACGAGGGCGGCTTCGCGCCCGATCTGGCCTCCAACGAGGCGGCGATCGAGGCCATCCTCGAAGCCATCCACAAGACCGGCTTCAAGCTCGGCTCCGACATCTATCTCGGGCTGGACGTGGCCGCCTCCGAGTTCTATCAGGACGGTCAGTACGTCCTCAAGGGCGAGGGCCGTACCCTCAGCTCGGACGGCATGATCGACCTGCTGGAGCAGTGGGTGTCGAAGTATCCGATCCTCTCGATCGAGGACGGTCTGGCCGAGGGCGACTGGGACGGCTGGAAGCGCCTGACCGAGCGTCTGGGCGACAAGGTGCAGATCGTCGGCGACGACCTCTTCGTCACCAACACCCGCATCCTCCAAGAAGGCATCGACAAGGGCATCGCCAACTCGATCCTGATCAAGGTCAACCAGATCGGCACCCTGACCGAGACCCTGGAAGCCATCGCCATGGCGCACAAGGCCGGTTACACGGCAGTCGTCTCGCACCGCTCGGGCGAGACCGAGGACTCGACCATCGCCGATCTGGCGGTCGCCACGGGCGCGGGTCAGATCAAGACCGGCTCGCTGTCGCGTTCCGACCGCGTGGCCAAGTACAATCAGCTGATGCGCATCGAGGACCAGCTGGCCGACGAGGCTGTCTATGCCGGTCGCGATGCGTTCAAGTGGCTCTAAGGCCATCCGTCGGGGTCTCGGAGCCTGGCGTTCCCTGACCCTGAGTCGCATGGTTTTGCGTATGCACTGGCTGATCCTGGTGTTGATCCTGCTCCTGGGCGCGCTCCAGTACCGCCTCTGGGTTGGTGAGGGGAGTATCGCCGAGCTGCACAGTCTCAAGCGTGAGATCGCCTTCGAGGAGTCGGAGCTGGAGCGTCTGCGCACGCGAAATCGTGAACTCCAGGCCGAGGTCGACGATCTGCGCGAGGGTTCCGAAGCGATCGAGGAGCGCGCGCGCAGCGAACTGGGCATGATCAAACCCGGTGAGATCTTCATCCAGGTCATCGAGCGGCCTGCGCCAGTCAACCCTGAGGGCAAACCATGACGACACGACTCTGGGCCATTCTGCCGGCGGCCGGTGTCGGGCGGCGCATGGGCAGCGCCGTGCCCAAGCAATATCTGGAACTGGCCAGCCGCACCGTGATCGAGCACACGCTCGAACTCTTCGTCGACCACGCGCGCATCGCGGGCGTGGTGGTGGCGCTGGGCGTCGAGGACGGCTACTGGGAGGCGACCGCCTACGCCACTCATCCCAAGGTGCGGCGTGCGCCGGGCGGTGCCGAGCGCTGTCATTCGGTGCTCAATGCGCTCGCGGCTCTGGATGGGCAGGCCGACGCCGACGACTGGGTGCTGGTGCACGATGCCGCGCGTCCCTGTCTGCGTCTGGACGATCTCGAACGGCTGATCGACGGTCTGCTCGACGACGACGTCGGCGGTCTGCTCGGTATCCCGGTGCGCGACACCATGAAGCGCGCCGGGTCCGGTGAGCGCATCGACACCACGGTGGACCGTTCCAGTCTGTGGCATGCTTACACGCCGCAGATGTTCCGGCTCGGTCTGCTGCGGCGCGCACTGCACGAGGCGCTGGAGGCCGGCGATCTGGTCACGGACGACGCCTCGGCCATCGAACGTCTGGGACTGGCCCCGCGTCTGATCGAGGGCCATGCCGACAACATCAAGATCACGCGGGCCGAGGATCTGCCGCTCGCGCACTTCCATCTACAACGCCAGGGACGGATCTGACGAGGCTCCAGAATGTTGATTGGTCAGGGTTTCGATGCCCATCGTTTCGCGCCGGATCGCCGGTTGGTGCTCGGCGGGGTCGAGATCCCGCACGATCGGGGGATGCTCGCCCATTCCGATGGCGACGTGCTCATCCACGCCTTGTGCGACGCCCTGCTGGGCGCGGCCGGGCTGGGCGACATCGGACGCCACTTCCCGGACACGGACGCCGCCTATGCCGACATCGACAGCCGCATCCTGCTGCGGCGCGTGATCAACAGCCTGCGTGAGCGCGGTCTGCGCGTCCACAATGCCGACATGACGCTCATCGCGCAACAGCCCAAGCTGGCCCCTTACATCCCGGCCATGCGTGAGACCCTGGCCGCCGATCTGGAGTGCGATCCGTTGCGCGTCAATGTCAAGGCGACGACCATGGAGCACATGGGCTTCACCGGGCGCGGCGAAGGCATCGCAGCCTCGGCGGTGGTGCTGCTGGTCGAGGCGGACGGCTGAAGCACGCGATGTCCGATTCGACGCTTCCCCGCTGGACGACCTTCAACGATCTGCCGCGCGCCCATGGCGAGCCGCTCGGCTCGGGTCAGCTGCGTGTCGAACCCGAAGACTTCCAGGTCACGGAGGTGCTGGGCTTCGAGCCGGACGGGGAGGGCGATCACTGCCTGCTCTGGGTGCGCAAGACCGGCGCCAACACCGAATGGGTGGCGCGGCGGCTGGCGGCCACGGCGGGCGTGCCGCTCTCCACAGTCGGCTACGCCGGACTCAAGGACCGCTGGGCCGTCACCGAGCAGTGGTTCTCACTGCCGCGTCCCCGTGCCGGTGAACCCGAACCGGACTGGGGACCGCTGGCCGAGCAAGGCATCGAGGTGCTCGAAGTCCATCCCCATCGACGCAAGCTGAAGCGCGGTTCCCTGTCCGGCAACCGCTTTCGGATTCGGCTCCGTGACTGCCGGCTCGACCCGGCGGCACTCGACGCGCGTCTGGAATCCATCCGTGCGCGCGGCGTACCCAATTATTTCGGCGAGCAGCGCTTCGGCCATGACGATGGCAACCTCCATCGCGCTCATGCGTTGCTGACGGGCGCGGCCCGACGGGTGCCGCGTCATCAGCGCGGTCTCTGGCTCTCGGCGGCGCGCTCTCAGATCTTCAACGAACTGCTGGCCGAGCGCGTGCGCCGTGGCGACTGGGATCGGCTCCAGCCCGGCGACTGTCCGCAACTGGCCGGCCGTCATTCGTTCTTCCTCGCCGAGACCCTCGACGAGACTCTGCACGAACGCGTGGCGCGCTTCGATCTGCATCCAACGGGTCCGCTCTGGGGCCGGGGTGAGCTGCCGAGTCGTCTGGACGTGCAGGGATTGGAACACACCGTCGCCGCTGGGCTCGACCCCTGGCCTGAACGACTGGCCGGGCAGGGTCTGGAACAGGAGCGCCGTTCACTGCGTCTGATGGTGGCGGATCTGACGGCGGATCTGGCCGATGGCTGCCTGAGACTCGAGTTCGGTCTATCATCAGGCGCCTATGCAACCAGTGTGTTGCGCGAGATCGTCGACACTTTCGAGCAGCTTCAACGACGGGACGGTTCTGATGGCTAAATTACTGGTAGTGGACGATGAACCGATCAACCTCGAGATCATCGGTCATTGCCTGGAAGACGAGCATCAATTGGCCTTCGCCGAAGATGGTCTGGAGGCCTGGGCCATGCTGGAGGCCTCGCCACAGGCTTACGATGGCGTGATCCTCGATCGCATGATGCCGCGCATGGATGGCATGGAGGTGCTCAGGCGACTCAAGGCCGACAAGCGCTTTCGGGACGTGCCGGTCATCATGCAGAGCGCGGCCGACAGCTCCGAACAGGTCGCCGAGGGGCTGGCCGCCGGTGCTTGGTACTATCTGGCCAAGCCCTATGCACCCAAGGCGCTGCGCAGCATCGTCAGCGCCGCCCTGGACGATCGGCGCAATCGCAAGGATCTGGCCCAGATCGGCGGCCGGCTCCAGACGATCCTCGATCTGGCTGATCGGGCCAGTTTCCGCTTCCGCACGCTCGAAGAGGTCTCGGTCCTCTCCTCGACCCTGGCGCAGATGTGTCCCAATCCGGAGACAGTCGCCATGGGGCTGTCCGAACTCATGCTCAATGCCGTGGAGCATGGCAATCTGGGGATCGACTACGCCCAGAAGGGCCGCCTGATCGAGGATGGGCTCTGGCAGGATGAGGTCGAGCGTCGACTGGCCGAACCGGCTCAGAGCACGCGCCATGCCAGTGTCGAGCTGGAACGCGATCCCGAATGCCTGATTTTTACTATCCGTGATCAGGGGCTGGGTTTCGACTGGCAGCGCTATCTCGATCTGGACCCGGCGCGCGCCTTCGACAGCCATGGACGCGGCATCGCCATGGCGCGTCATCTGGCCTTCGCGCACATGGAGTATCGCGGCGCGGGCAACGAAGTCCGGGTCAGTGTGGCGCTGACCGATCCCACTGATAGCACGGCATGTGACGATGACTCGATCTGACGCGCGTCGTGCGCCCTGGATCGCCACACGCGATGACCATGGTGCTCCGAATCTGGCGCGGCTCGCCGACATCGCCCAGACGTTCGTCGCGCACGCGCCAGTCTGTGACGCCTGGACCCTGCGCCTGGTCGCCGAGACCACGGATCATCTGGAAGTCCGTCAGGGCGTGGTCGAGCCGAGCCTGATCGGCTGCTCGCTCGGCGCCATGGTCACGGTCGTCGAGGGCGCGGGCAGCGGCTATGCGGCCACTAGCGACCTGAGTCGGGCCGGACTCTGCGCCGCCGCCGAGCGTGCACGCGACTGGGCGCGCGTCCAGGCCCGGCTCGGACTCTTCGACGCCCGGCTCCAGCCGCCCGGCGCCACGGTCGCCGACTATCGCACCCCGGTCGAGGAATCCTGGGAGTCGCGTCCGCTGGCCGACAAGCTGGCGCTGCTCCAGGCGGCCAATCAGGCGCTGGACATCGACGAGCGCATCCAGGACTGGTCAGCCTGGCTGACCCACCGGCGCGTCGAGCAACTCTTGATCGGCAGTGCCGGCGCCCGCGTGACCCAGGTGCTCGACTATGTCCATCCGGGCGTTCAGGTGGTGGCCAATGCCGGCAGCCAGACCCAGCGTCGCCATGGCGGCGGGGCCGATGGCGGGCTTCAGGGCGGACTGGAGAATCTGGTCCGGCTCGGTTTCCTGGAAGACGCCACACGTCTGGCCGAGGAAGCCATCGCCCTGCTCGATGCGCCCGAGTGCCCGAGCGACGTGCGCGATCTCATCCTCATGCCCAATCAGATGGCGCTCCAGATCCACGAGAGCATCGGCCATCCGCTCGAACTCGACCGCATCCTCGGCGATGAGCGCAACTATGCCGGTACCAGCTTCGTCACGCCTGAGATGTTCGGTCACTATCGCTATGGCTCCGAGCTGTTGAACGTCACCCATGATCCGACCCTGCCGGGCGAGCTGATCTCGGTCGCGGCGGATGACGAGGGCACGCCCGCCGCCCGTGAGGTGCTGATCCGTGCCGGAATCCTGGAGCGTCCGCTCGGCGGTGCGCTGTCGCAGGCACGCTCGGGGCTGCCGGGGACGGCGACCAGTCGCGCCAGCGGCTGGGATCGTCCGCCGATCGACCGCATGGGCAATCTCAATCTGGAGCCGGGGCAGGGGAGTCTGGCCGATCTGGTCGGGCAGGTGGAGCGCGGCATCCTGATGGACACCAACCGCTCCTGGTCGATCGACGACAGTCGCAACAAGTTCCAGTTCGGCTGTGAGCTCGGACGCCTGATCGAGGATGGTCAGCTCAAGGGGCTGGTGCGCAATCCCGGTTATCGCGGGCTTTCGGCCGAGTTCTGGCGCAGTCTCGCCGGTGTCGGTGGACCCGAGACGCTGGGTGTCGGTGGTGTGCTCAACTGCGGTAAGGGTGAGCCGAATCAGGCCGTCTATGTCGGCCATGCCGCGCCGCCCTGTCTGTTCCGGCGGGTCGCGGTGTTCGGGGGTGGCGAATGACGCCGGAGGCCTTCTTCACGCTGGCCGAGCGGCTGTCGGCGGGGCTGACCGGCGACGAGGTGCTGTTCTGCAACCTGGGCGGTGAGGTCTCGGATTTCGTGCGGCTCAATCACAACCGGATGCGTCAGGCCGGTAATGTCCGTGCCGCCGGGTTGACGCTGACCCTGATCGACGGCGCGCGTCAGGCCGAGGCGGCGTTCGATCTGAGCGGCGATCCCGAGACGGATCTGGCGCTTGGCCGCACGCTGATCGGACGGCTGCGCGAACGGCTCGCCGTGCTGCCCGATGATCCTTATCTCCAGTATGCGACCGAGCCGAGTACCGGGATGGCGCACCAGGAGCCTCGGGCGCTGCCGCCGGCTGAGGAGGCCGTCGCGACCCTGATCGAGGCGGCCGAGGGGCTGGATCTGGTCGGGATCTGGGCCAGCGGACTCATCCGGACGGGGCTGGCCAGCTCGCTCGGTCATCGTCACTGGCATGAGCGTGCGAGCTTCAATCTCGACTGGAGCCTCTATCTCAGCGGCGACAAGGCGCTCAAGTCGAGCTACAGCGGTTTCGACTGGAACCCGGATGTCGTGCATGAGCGTCTGCGCACGATGCGCGCCGGTCTGGAGATTCTGCGCCGTCCGGCGCGCCGTCTCGATCCGGGGCGCTATCGGGCCTATCTCGCGCCCCCGGCGGTCGAGGAACTCATGGGGATGCTGGCCTGGGGCGGCTTCGATCTGCGTGACCACCGCACCCAGCAGACCCCGTTGCTCAAACTGGTCCGGGGCGAGTGCGCTTTCGACCCGCGCATCACGCTGCGCGAGGACCATGCACGGGGTCTGATGCCGGGATTCACGCCCGAGGGCTTCATCCTGCCGCCGTCCGTGACCCTGATCGACGCTGGGGCTTTCGGTGACTGTCTGGTGGATGCACGCAGTGGGCGGGAGTACGGCGAGCCGGTCAATGCCGCGTCCGGTTCGCCCGAGTCGCTGAGCCTGGAGCCGGGCGACCTGCCCGAATCCGAGGTGCTCGCCCGGCTCGACACCGGACTCTGGATCGGTCATCTCTGGTATTGCAACTGGTCGGACCCGAACGAGGCGCGCGTCACCGGCATGACGCGCTTCGGCACCTTCTGGGTCGAGGACGGCGAGATCCAGTGCCCGATCGATGTGATGCGCTTCGACGACAGTCTCTATGCACTGCTCGGCACGCGACTGGAAGCGCTCACGCGCGAGCGCGAGCTGCGGCTCTCGCCCGAGACCTACGAGGGGCGTTCGAGCGCCAGCGTTCTGCTGCCGGGCGTCCTCGTCTCCGGGATCGCGTTGACGCTCTGAGCGGATGCCATCCCGATTCCCCTCAACCAGCCGTATCCCCACAACGCCTTGAACCCACTCAAACGTCTCGCCTCGCAGACCGCCGTGTATGGTGTCAGCAGCGTCCTCGGGCGCTTTCTGAACTATCTGCTGGTTCCCTTCCTGACCTATACCTTCGCCCCGGCCGAGTATGGCGTGGTGGCCGAGTTCTATGCCTACATGGGCTTTCTGGCCGTGCTCCTGGCCTTCGGGCTGGAGACGGGCTATTTCCGCTTCCGTGCCGGCGGCGAGTGGCGGCCCGAGACGGTCTATGGAACGGTGTTCTCGTTCCTGGTACTGGTCAACGCGCTCTGCTTTCTGGCCTTCCTGCTCTGGAGCCAGCCGCTCGCCGCACTGCTGCGCCATGCCGAGCATCCCGAATACATCGGCTGGTGCGCGGCCATCCTGGCGCTCGACTCGATCGGAGCACTGGCCTTCGCCCGGCTGCGCGCCGAGGAGCGCGCCGGTTATTTCGCGACCATCAAGCTGATCGAGATCGGCGCCAATGTCGGTCTGACGATCTTTTTCATCTATGTCGCCCGTCAGGCGCATGAGGCCGATCCCGGGTCGCTGCTTGGCCGGCTCTGGGATCCGGACATCGGCATCGGCTATGTCTTCATCGCCAATCTGGCGGCGAGTGCGCTCAAGCTGCTGCTGCTCACGCCTCAGTTCGTCAGCGGACTCGGCGCCTTCGACACTGGACTCTTCAAGCGGCTCATCCGCTATTCGCTGCCGATGGTGGTCATCGGCATGGCCGGCATCGTCAACGAGATGCTCGACCGGGCGGCGCTCAAGTATCTGCTGCCCCACGACGACGCGACCAACATGGCGCAGCTCGGCATCTACAGCGCCTGTTACAAGCTCTCGATCCTGATGTCGCTGTTCATCCAGGCGTTCCGCTATGCCGGCGAGCCCTTCTTCTTCAGCTATGCCAAGCGGCACGACGCCGGGCGGACCTATGCCGTCGTGCTCAACTGGTTCGTGCTCTGCTGCGTCTTCCTGTTCCTGCTGGTGACGCTCTACATCGACGTCTTCCAGTACTTTGTCGGCGCTGATTATCGCTCCGGGCTGGACGTGGTGCCGGTGCTGCTGCTGGCTAATCTGCTGCTCGGCGTCTATGTCAATCTCTCGATCTGGTACAAGCTCACCGACCGCACCCTCATGGGGGCGGGCGTCTCACTGATCGGCTCGGCGATCACCATCGGACTGCTGTTCTGGTGGGTGCCGGTCCACGGTTACATGGGCGCGGCCTGGGCGCATCTGGTCTGCTATGGGACGATGGTGGTCCTGTCCTACGCACTCGGGCGACGCTACTACCCGGTGCCCTACGATGTCTGGCGCGTGCTGGGTCATATCGCCTTTGGCATCGGACTCTATCTGGCCAGCCGCTGGCTGGTGACGGAACAGGGCTGGCACTGGCTCGTGGCGGGTACGGTCTGTATGGCGGCCTTCTTGGTCGTGGTCGGCTGGGAGGCGTGGCGGTTGCGGCGAGGGGCGTCGGCCATCCCTGGCGTCTGACGCCGGTGCTCAGATCTTGTATTGATGCACCAGTCCCATCAGTCTTCCGGCGAGATCCTCCAGATGACTGGTGGCGCCCACCACGTCGTCGGTGCTCTGGAGCGTCTGGACCGAGAGATGACGGATGCTCTCGACGTTGCGGTTCATCTCCTCGACCACGGCGCTCTGTTCCTCGGCGGCGGTGGCGATCTGGTCGCTCATGTCGTTGATGTGCTCGACCGACTGGGTGATGGCCTCCAGTGAGTGATCGGTTTCATTGGCCTCCAGCACGCTCTGCTCGGCCTGTTCCTGGCCGCGCTGCATCATGGACACCGCACTGCGCGCGCCCTGCTGCAAGCGCGCGATCATGTCCTGGATCTCCTGAGTCGATTCCTGGGTGCGTTGCGCCAGGGCGCGCACTTCGTCGGCGACCACGGCGAAACCGCGTCCCTGTTCACCGGCGCGCGCGGCCTCGATGGCCGCATTCAGAGCCAGCAGGTTGGTCTGACCGGCGATGCCGCGAATGACATCGAGGATCTTGCCGATGTTCGCCGACTCGATCTCGAGCTGGTGAATGGTCTGGGCCGCCTCGCCCACGCCTTCGGCCAGTTCGCGGATACCGTCGACGCTGTGACGCACCACCATGCGGCCTTCCCGTGCCTTGTGACTGGCTTGGTGCGCGGCATCGGCGGCGGCCGTGGTGTTGTTGGCAACCTCGGCGACCGTGGCCGACATCTCGTTCATGGCCGTGGCGACCATGTCGGTCTCCTGGTGCTGCTGTTCCATCAGGTTGTGGGTCGAATTCGACGCCTGAGCCAGTTGCGCGGCCGCCGAGGCGACACCGGTCGCCGACTCCTGGATGTTGCCCATCACAGTAGCGAGGCGCGCCTGGAGCATCTTGATCGCCTGCAGGATCTCGGCGGTCTCATTGTTGTCCTGGACCAGGATCGGTGAGCTGAGATCGCCGGCGGCGATCTTTTTGGCCACGTGCACCGCCTCGTGGATATGCTTGAGGATGGCGTGGGCGCTGATCCGGGCCAGGATCAACGCCAGAATCAGCGTACCGATGCCGACCCAGAGATTGCCCAGCCAGGCGGCCAGGATCGCCCCCAGTCCAACCACGCCAAAGGCGGCGCTCAACCAGGCTGTATGACTGAACTCCGGGATGAGCCGGTTTGGCAGATCCTCCAGATTGCGCGCACGCACGCGGGCATAGAGCCGTTCGGCGGTCTCGATCTGGGCGCGCGTCGGCTTGGTGCGTACCGACTGATAACCGACCAGGGTCTCACCCTCGTAGACCGGGGTGACATAGGCGTCCACCCAGTAGTGATCGCCGTTCTTGCAGCGATTCTTGACGATGCCGCGCCAGGGTTTGCCCTTCTTGACCGTATCCCAGAGATTCTTGAAGGCCGCCGGCGGCATGTCGGGATGCCGGATGACGTTGTGATTGACGCCGATCAACTCATGCTCGCTGAAGCCGCTGATCTCGATGAAGGGTTTGTTGCAATAGGTGATGACACCCTTGATATCGGTTGTGGAGACGATGATCCAAGACGCTGGGTAGTCGTATTCTTTTTGCGTGACCGGCAGATTGATCTTCATGTGGGGTGCAGGCGCGGCTGAGCGTTGGTTGATGGATGTTGAGCGCCATCCCTGAGTGAGCGTTGTCCGTCGCGACCAAATCACGCATCCCGTTCCCCGAACAATGGGGGGCGGGATGGGGCGGACCGTGAGTTTGGCGTGGGCCGAATGGAACGCATGTTAGCGCAACCAGGCTTAGGCCGTTAGTCGGACGTAGGACTTTGGATCTCTGGCGTGGCGCTCGCGTCGCCGACGGGTTTTCCGGATGCGTTCATCCCGGAGCGGTTTACAATGGAGGGGCCATCAAATACCGGAACCCTCGCTTCATGAACCCAGAAAAGGTCGTCTTCGGCTTCTTCATCGTACTCGCCCTGACGCTCAACTTCGGCTTCTTCGTCGGCGAGATCGACAACCCCGATCACCATCACGCCTGGGAGCTGTTCTTCGTGGTGGTCGTCAACATGATCGCCACCGTGCTCAAGTTCGGCGACCGCACCCAGATGGGGGCCGTGCTGCTGGCGACCAGTCTGGTGGCCATGCTGCAACTGCTGGCCGCGTCGCTGATCTGGACCATCGCGGCCCATGCCACCGAGACCGGCCTGACGCCTTCGATCATGGCCAGCATCGTCTCGCTCTCGGGCGGCGCCATGATCGCCAACGTAGTCTCGGTGGTGCTGCTGGTCATCGAGACCGTGCTGCTGCGGCGCTGAGCGATCGAATGTCGAGCGGCTGAACCTTGGACACCATCTTCTTTCTCGTGCTGCGGCGTATGCGTACGCCGCTGCTGACGCTGATCGTGGTCTATGCGATCGCCATGGCCGGGCTGGCGCTCATCCCGGCCCAGGATGCCGATGGGCAGCCGACGGCGATGAGTCTCTTCCATGCCTTCTATTTCGTCAGCTACATGTCGACGACCATCGGGTTCGGTGAGCTGCCCAACGCGTTCACCGATGCCCAGCGGATCTGGGTCTCGCTGTCGGTGTTCTTCACCGTGGCGGTGTGGATCTATGCCATCGGCAACCTGATCACGCTTCTGCAGGACAGCACGCTCCAGCGCGCCATCGCCGAGCGGCGCTTTCGCACCCTGGTGCGACGGCTCGGTGTGCCCTTCTATCTGGTCTGCGGCTATGGCCAGACCGGCAGTGCCCTGGTGCGCGGTCTCATGGAGCGCCACATCCAGTCGGTCGTGATCGATGTCGATCCGGAGCGCATCAGCCTGCTGCAACTCGACAACCAGCGCGAATACGTACCCGCGCTCTGTGCCGATGCCCGCAGTCCGCAGGCGCTGGAGGCGGCCGGACTCAAGCATCCGCTGTGCCGGGGCGTGGTGGCGCTCACCAACGTCAACGAGGCCAATCTCAAGATCGCCATCGCTGCCAAGCTGCTGCATCCTGAAGTCAAGGTCATCTGTCGCGCCGACTCCCACGAGGTCGAGGCCAACATGGCCTCTTTTGGCACCGATCACATCTATGATCCCTTCGATGCCTTCGCGTCCTATATCGCGTTTTCGATCCAGTCGCCGTGTCAGACTCTGTTGATCGACTGGCTCTCGGGGCGTGGCGGTGAGGAACTCGATGAACCCAGGTATCCGCCGCGCCAGGGGCGCTGGGTCATCTGCGGCTACGGGCGCTTCGGCAAGGCCATGTACAAGCACCTCAAGGCTCGGGGATTCGAGCTGTCGGTCATCGAGGCCGAGCCGCACAAGACCGGCATCCCCACCGAGGGCGTGGTGCACGGACGTGGCACCGAGGCCGTCACCCTCGAACAGGCCCGGATCCGTCAGGCCGTCGGGCTGGTGGCGGGAACCGATCAGGACGCCGACAATCTATCCATCATCATGACCGCGCTGGCACTCAATCCCGATCTGTTCGTGATCGCGCGCGAGAACCACATCCAGAATCAGGAGCTCTTCGATCGGGTCGGCGCCCAGGCGATCATGAATCCGAGCACCATCATCGCGCACCGCATCCGCATGCGTCTGATCACGCCGCTGCTGTCGGATCTGTCCCGGCTGGCGCGTCTCCAGCGCGACGAAGCCTGGGCCAGTCAGCTCATCAGCCGCATCATCGCCCTGGTCGATGGGCGCAAACCCTATGTCTGGGAGGTGAGCCTCGACACGATGCAGGCTCCGGCGATCCAGGACGCCACGCGCCGGGGACAGACCATCACGCTCGGAACCCTCCTGCGCGACCCGCTCGAACGTGAACGAACCCTGCCGGCGATTCCGCTGCTGTTGATCCAGGGCGAAGAACGCCGACCGCTGCCCGCGCTCAAGGCGCCGATCGGTCCGGGCGACCGCCTGCTCTTCTGCGGGCGTGAAGAAGCACGCTGGCGCATGGATTGGGTGCTGTGCAACATCCATGCACTGCGTTATGTCATCGACGGCGAGAGCCGGCGCGAAGGACCGGCCTGGCGCTGGCTCGCCGCCTGGCAGTCGCGGTTGAGGGGCGTATAGACCACTAAAACGAAGAGGATGGAGTAATGCACGCAATCATGACACGACTCGGCCAGGACCATGCGCGACTGAGCCGGGTACTCGACCTGCTCGAAGAATTGCTCGACCGTTTTCACGACGGTCAGGAACCCGATTACGAGCTCATGGACGAACTGCTCGAATACATGGACAGCTATGCCGACATCGTCCATCACCCGATCGAGGATCTGATCTTCCAGCGTCTGCTCGACAAGGGCGTCGAGCCGTCTGAGGTCTTCAGCATCCCCATGCGCCAGCATGCGGGACTGAGCCAGTTGGCCAAGGATTTCCGCCAGTCGCTGCTGGGAATCCTGAGTGAGGAGGTGTTGCTGCGCGAAGATGTCGAGGCCGCCGGTCGCGCGCTGGTCGGCAACCAGCGCGGCCATCTGATCCAGGAGGAGCGCGAAGCCTTTCCGCTGGCGATCGAACACCTGACCGAAGCCGACTGGGCCGAGATCGAGGCTGCGGCGCCGGCGGTCGAGGACCCGTTGTTCGGGGCGCCCGATCCGCAGCGTTTCAAGGCGCTCTATCGTCAACTCGTCGAGCAGGTTCAACCCTGATCGCCTCGGCGGCGATCGCCGACGGCGACAGGAGCACGACATGCACGCGACCACGACCGCACTGAAGTCACCGCCCTGGCTGGAGAACGCCGAAGGCCGGCCGAGGCGCATCGGCGTCGAGATCGAGATGAGTGGTCTCAAGCTCGATGCGCTGGCCGCCGAGGTGGCCGATTTCTTCGGACTCGACATCCGCGAGCGCGGCCGCTACGAGCGCGTGCTGCACGGCGACCCGGCGGGCGACTGGGTGGTCGAACTCGACTACGACCTGCTCAAGCGGCTCGGCCGTCAGGAGCGCACCGACGCGACCCTGGCCGACGAAATCGGTCGCTCGGCCGAGGAGATGCTGGCCTGGGCCGCCGAGGCCATGGTTCCGGTCGAGCTGGTCGGCCCGCCGCTGCCGCTCCAGCGGCTGGGTGAGGTCGAGGCGCTGATCGCGCGGTTGCGCGCGGCCGGGGCCAAGGGCACCTCCGACGCCCTGGTCAACGCCTTCGGACTCCAGTTCAACCCCGAGGTGCCGGACACCGGGGCGCCCGTTATCACAGCCTGTCTGAAGGCGTTCCTGTGTCTGTCCGACTGGCTGGTCGCACGGGCCGACATCGATCTCACGCGCCGCGTCACCAGCTATGTCGATCCCTTTCCGCTCGATTATGTGCGTCGCGTGATCGCGCCCGACTACTGGCCCGATCTGGCCACGCTGATCGACGACTATCTGGCCGACAACCCAACCCGCAACCGGATGCTCGATCTGCTGCCGCTGTTCCTGTTCCTCGATGAAGAACGGGTGCGGCGGGTCACGCAGGATAGTCTGATCAAGGCGCGTCCGACCTTCCACTATCGCTTGCCCGATTGCGAGATCCATCGGCCGGACTGGGGGCTGTATCTGGCCTGGAACGACTGGGTGGAGGTCGAGCGTCTGGCGGCGGACGCGGCGCGCCTGAACGCCTGTTGCGCGGCCTATCAGGCGCATCTCGACCGTCCGCTCGACCGTTGGCTCGGCGACTGGGCGGCGATCCTGGAGGCCGAATGGATCGGCCCGTGATCGCCATCACCGGACCGGCGCGCGGGGCTTTCGGTCCGCGCGCCCTGGTGGCGCTGGCGGTTCGTTTATATGGTGGTCAGCCGCTCCAGGTGCGTCCTGGCGACGACCTGGAGCGGCTGACCTATCACGGCGTGGTCGTGACCGGCGGGCACGATGTCGAGCCGGTGCTCTATGCCGCCGAACCTGAGGTCGAGCCGAACTATGACCCGGCGCGCGATGCGCTGGAGATGGCGATGATCCGGGCGGCACTGGCCGAGGGATTGCCGCTGCTCGGGATCTGTCGCGGGGCGCAGTTGCTCAATGTCTGCCGGGGCGGCACCCTGTTCCAGGAATTGCGCTCGCGCCGCAGCAAGACCTCGCACCGCTGGACGGTGCTGCCGCTGAAGACGCTGTGCGTGACGGAGGATTCGAGGGTGCTGGGCCGAATCCTGGCGCCGTGTTGCCGGCGGCACATCAACAGCCTGCACAATCAGGCCATCGATCGCGTCGGCGAGGGCTTGCAGGTGAGCGGGCGCGATCTCGACGGCATCGTCCAGGCGATCGAGGACCCGGAGGCCGGCTTTCTGCTCGGCGTGCAGTGGCATCCGGAGTTTCTGCTTTATCTGTCGCGCCAGCGCGCCCTGTTCGGCGCGCTTGTGGCACAGGCCCGCTGCGTACTCGTCGCCGGAACCTCAGCGAACTGAACCGATCTGTGCAGCCGCCGAATGGATTCGACTGGAACAGTCAGCGGCTATACTGTCTGATCAGGTACAGTGATCGACACACCGCATTCGCGGAGCCTGGGGGTTTTTATGAACGAAATCGGTTTATCCGGCAGCATGCCGTCTACAGGCGCGACCAGGGCCTATACGCCACCGCGTGTCGACTCCGGGTCTGAAAGCACGCCGGCCACTCCCGGTGTGACCACGTCGACGCCGGATCGCGGCTCCAGTTCCATTCCATCGACGCAAACGGTCGGTTCCGCCAGCGAAACCATCTCGATTTCCTCGGACGCCTATCGTCTGCAGCAAGCCGGCGCATCCACGACCGAAGCTGTCGATTCGGCATCCGACACCGGTCTGAACTCCGAGCAGGCGATGGCACTGGCTCAGTCTGCCCGGGATGCGATGACGCAGAATCCACCACTCGCTTTTCAGGCGCAGAGCGGCCAGATCAGTGCGCAGCAGGTGGCGAGCGTCCTCAGGGCTTGAGGTTCGCAGACCCATGCCGTGGAGCGGCGACCGTCTCTGCCATACGGCAGGGCCGCGCCGCCACGTCCTTCTTCGCGCACTGGGCGCCATTCCTGCCCCTGCCTTGAGTGCGATACGCTCAGCCGACTACACTTCAGTCATCCGAGCTGCCGGAAGTCTTTCTTATGTCCCCCACATCACCGCCTCCAGACGCAGAGCGCCGCACCCAGGCGCGTTTGCCTGTCCAGGTGCCTGTGCAAATGCGCTACGGACATACGTCCTCGCCCAGTCAGGCGACCTTGCTGGATCTCTCCTGGGGGGGGGCACTCTGCCAAACGCCAAGGGCGCTCCCTATCAGTGATCGACCGCTGTGGCTGATCCTGCCTTGGGCGCTAGGGGAAACCATCGAGATCGAAACGACGCTGTTACGTCAGAAAGATCTGGCGAATGGGCGTCATTTGCTGGCCTTGCGCTTTCAGCGTTTATCGCTGCTCCATCAAGCCCGACTGGAAAAATTGCTCGGCCGTCTGCAAGCGGACGATGTCCAGAGCAACGCACCGATGGCGCCGGTGCTGGTGGCGACCCTGGAGGTTTCGATCCAGACGGTCGACGAGTGGCGCTGGGCGCTCGGTGAGATCGCCAAAGGACGTCTGCGGATCAGGGCCCCGGCCGACTTTACACCCGGCCAGAGTGTCGGCCTGCAATTCAACGGTGTCCCGACACGCGCGCGCCTGCGGTTGCGGGCACGGGTCTTGGCCACTGAGTCCAAAGCCATGCTTGGAATCCGTGTCATGCGTTCAACGATACTGACCCTGGAGTTCGAGCACCCCCTGGAAGTCTTGCGCCAGTGGGTCGAGTGGCTTCTGAGACAGATACCACCCGATGTCAAACCATCCTCGCCTCTAGCCGACCTCCAGCAACAGACCTCACAATCAGCGGTCATCCCGGCACGGCTCGTGCTGTCTGAAGGTGAACGCTGTGCCTTGGAAATCGGCTTCCCGGAAGCTCTTGACTATCTGATGACGGCCTGGGGGGATGTCAGCACCTTTGAGATGGTGTTTCGTCAGCTCCTCTTTGGCGACACGGGTGCATCCGGAACCTGGACGCCGGAGGCCTGGGAGGAATTGCAGCTGCTACAGGATGTGCATGATCAAGTCTTTGGCCTTTCCGAAGCGCGTCGTATTCGGCTAAAAGTCGGCCGCGACGTGCGCTGAAGCGCCGGACGACCCGGCTGATGGGCGCGATTTCACAGAACACTGTGGAAATCCAAACCCGCGAACAGCATCTGCTCATCCAGTGTGTGTGATTCTCCGTATAGAGCCACATAGTCATGCAAGAAAAGCGCTTACAGCGGCGGGTTGGCATCGAGGTTCCCATTCGGGTCTGCCGGCCTGACTCGGACGTTACCATCATGGCACGCTATCAGGATCTCTCCTGGGGCGGGGCCAGCTTCGTCACCAATGATCTTACGATTCAATGTGACCATCGATTGATCATGCGTCTGCCCTGGACTAACGGGCAATTTTTTGCGATCGAGGCTGATGTCGTGCGGTGCGAACCGCTGGAGTCCGGGCACCAGCGCGTGGCGGTGCGATTTTCTAGGGTCGGGCACCAGGACGACCGACGGCTCGCCAAGCTGATCGAATTGCTGTCCAGCACTCTGCACGAGACGGCGCAGGCGACCGCGCCGGCCATGCCCTTGCTGGAGTTGGTACTCGACGACCAGGATGAGGTGCGCGAAAAGCTGTCCCAGGTCGCTGAGGGATATCTGTTCATAACCGCCTGCGGAACCTATCGGATCGGTCAGAGCCTATTGCTGCTGATCGAATATACCGATGATTTCCCGGGCCTGCGCCTGCGCGCCCGTGTCAAATCCCAATCCATCGATGATCAGGGTGATGGCGAGCGTCCGTGTCTGGTCACACTGGAATTGGGGTTCGAGCATCCCCTGGATGAACTGCATAAACTAGCGCATCTCTCGATGCGCTATCAGCGCAAGCGGGCGCGTTTCATGGGGCCGTATCCCGGTCCATCCTCATATCAGTGAGGATCAAGCCGGGACGGCCTCTGGAGCGATCAGCAGCCTCTTCGTTGCAACAGAAAGTCCCGGCCGCTCAACGACAGCTGCGCTCACAGGATCGGGCGCGCGCGACACGCTTGGCCAGTTCATCGGCCTCGGCGGCGGGGCGCTCGATCTCGGGCCAGCCGCTGCAATGACACACCACCAGATCGGCGATCAGTTCCATGTGATCGGCGTTGTCGTTGAGACAGGGGATGTACTCGTAGGACTGGCCGCCCGCTTCGAGGAACAGCTCGCGATTCTCGACCGCGATCTCTTCGAGCGTCTCCAGACAGTCGGCCGAGAATCCGGGCGAGAGCACCTGGACCGATTTCACCCCGGACCGCCCCCAGTCTTCGAGCGTCGCGTCGGTATAGGGCTTGAGCCATTCCTGTTTGCCCAGGCGCGACTGGAACGACAGCCCCCAGCGCTCGGCGGGCAGTTCCAGCGCCTCGGCGAGCAGGCGCGCGGTTTTGTGGCAGTGGCAGAAATAAGGATCGCCCTGGTCGAAATAGTCCTTGGGGATGCCGTGGAAGGACAGCAGCAACCGCTCGGCCTGACCGTGCTCGGCCCAGTGGGCGCGAATGCTCGCGGCCAGCGCGGCGATATAGCCCGGCTCGTCGTGGTACTGGTTGACGAAACGCAGCTCGGGCAGCCAGCGCCAGCGCATCAGCTCGCGCGCCACGGCGTCGAAGACGGTGCCGACGGTGGTGGCCGAATACTGCGGATAGAGCGGCAGGATCAGCACCCGCCGCGCATTGGCCGCGCGTAGCTCGGCCAGCCCCGAGGCGATCGACGGCTGACCATAGCGCATCCCGAGCGCGACCGTGACCGGCCCGCCCAGACGCGCGTCGAGCCGGCTCTGGAGCGCGGCGGCCTGACGGCGCGAGATCTCCAGCAGCGGTGAGCCTTCCGGCGTCCAGATCGACTGATAGGCATGCGCCGAGCGTGCCGGGCGGGTGCGCAGGATGATTCCATGCAGCAGCAGCATCCAGGGCAGACGCGCCATCTCCACCACACGCCGGTCGGAGAGGAACTCGGCCAGATAACGGCGCACGTCCGGCACGCTCGGGCTGTCCGGCGTGCCGAGATTGACGAGCAGCACCCCGAGCCGTTCCGGGGTGTCGTGACGATAGTCGGGCGTGTTCATGAAAGTCATCGGACGAGGCATCACTACTGGCAAGGGTGGCAGGAGGCGGCGCTCGGGCCGTCGGTGGGTATGAGCCGGAATGGTACCGGAGATCCGCCGCGGATGCGCCTCTCTGGTCGTGCCATGGAGCCGAGGGGGCGGCTTGGCCTATACTAGCGCGCTTCGTTCAGCGTTCAGGTCCGATCCAGCGGCCGACGCCTCCACTCAGGTTTTGATGGCTATCGATGAATCCGGATCTCGGCCGACTCCAGTCCTATCCCTTCGAGAAGCTCGCCGCGCTCAAGCAGGGCATCGATCCGCCGCGCGAACGCGACCCGATCGGTCTACAGATCGGCGAGCCAAAGCATCCGACGCCGAGTCTGATCGCCGAGGCGCTGATCGCGCATCTGCACCGGCTGTCGGTCTATCCGACCACGCGCGGTCTGCCCGAGCTGCGCGGGGCCATCGCCGATTGGCTGGGCGCGCGCTTCCGGCCGGAAAGCGGCGCGCCGCTGGCGGTCGATCCCGAGCGCCACGTCCTGCCGGTCAACGGCACCCGCGAGGCGCTGTTCGCCATCGCCCAAGCGGTCGTCGATCGCACGCACCCCGCGCCGCTGGTGCTGATGCCCAATCCCTGCTATCAGATCTATGAGGGCGCGGCGCTGCTGGCGGGCGCTGAGCCGCAGTATCTGGCCTGCCGGCCCGAGAACGGCTTCATCCCGGATTTCGACGCTGTGGACGCCGCGATATGGGATCGCTGCCAGTTGCTCTATCTCTGCTCGCCCGGCAATCCGACCGGAGCGGTGCTCGACCGGCCGACCCTGACCCGACTGATCGAACTGGCCGAACGACACGATTTCGTCATCGCCTCCGACGAGTGCTATGGCGACATCTACCAGGACGAGGACGCCCCGCCGCCCGGTCTGCTCCAGGCCGCCGCGGCGCTGGGCAACGACGGCTTCGAGCGCTGTCTGGTGTTCCATAGCCTGTCGAAGCGCTCCAATGCGCCCGGACTGCGCTCGGGCTTCGTCGCCGGTGACGCCCGACTCATCCGCGACTTCCTCGCCTATCGCACCTATCACGGCTGCGCCATGCCGCTGCCGACCCAGTACGCGAGCCTTGCCGCCTGGCGCGACGAGGCCCATGTCCGCGAGAATCGGCGTCTCTATCGCGAGAAGTTCGCCGCCGTGACCGAGATCCTCGGCCCGGTGATGCCGGTTACAACGCCCGCCGGCGGATTCTTCCTCTGGCTGGAGACGCCGATCCCGGACACCGACTTCGCACGCGATCTCTACGCACAGGAGAACGTCACCGTGCTGCCGGGACGCTTCCTCTCGCGCGAGATCGACGGCTACGATCCAGGCGCCGGCCGGGTGCGCATCGCCCTGGTCTCCCCGCTCGACGAGTGCGTCGATGCCGCCAAGCGCATCCGCGCCTTCGTCGAACGTCTCTGAATCCAACCGCACCCCACAGACCCAACAGGTATCAGCCCATCATGAGCGACCAGCAGAACATCATCCTCGAAGCCTTCGAGCGCCGCGCCGAGATCACCCCGCGCAATGTCGAGACCCATGTCCGCGACGCGGTGCAGGACGTCATCGAGCGTCTGGATCAGGGCACGCTGCGCGTGGCCGAGAAGCGCGACGGCGACTGGGTGGTCAACGAGTGGGTGAAGAAGGCGGTGCTCCTGTCCTTCCGCATCGAGGACAACGCCTTCATGAAGGGCGGTTTCACCAACTACTACGACAAGGTGCCCTCCAAGTACGCCGACGCCAACTCGCGCGAGTTCCGCGAGGGCGGGGTGCGCGTGGTGCCGCCGGCCACGGCGCGCAAAGGTTCCTACATCGCTTCCGGCTGCGTGCTCATGCCGTCCTATGTCAACATCGGTGCCTATGTCGACTCGGGCACCATGGTCGACACCTGGGCCACGGTCGGCTCCTGCGCCCAGATCGGCAAGAACGTCCATCTCTCGGGCGGTGTCGGCATCGGCGGCGTGCTGGAGCCGGTGCAGGCCGCGCCGACCATCATCGAGGACAACTGCTTCATCGGCGCGCGTTCCGAGATCGTCGAAGGCGTGATCGTCGGCGAGGGCGCGGTCATCTCGATGGGCGTCTACATCGGCCAGAGCACCAAGATCTACAACCGCGAGACCGGCGAGATCACCTATGGCCGCGTCCCGCCCGGCGCCGTGGTGGTCTCGGGCAACCTGCCGGCGAAGGACGGTAGCCACAGCCTCTATTGCGCCGTCATCATCAAGCAGGTCGACGAGCGCACGCGCGGCAAGGTCGGCATCAACGAACTGCTGCGTGATATCTGATCGCTCTGAGGTCGCCGCAATGTCGCCCACGCTCGAACTGGCCTGTGAACTCGTCCGCCGTCCCTCGGTCACGCCCGAGGATCAGGGCTGTCAGGAACTCATCGCCGAGCGTCTGGCGGCGATCGGCTTCACCGTCGAGCCGATGCCCTTCGGCGAGGTCACGAATCTCTGGGCGCGGCGCGGAAGTGAAGGCCCGCTGCTCTGTCTGGCCGGACATACCGACGTGGTGCCGGCCGGGCCGCTGGATCTCTGGGACTCGGACCCCTTCGACCCGGTCATTCGCGACGGGATGCTCCATGGTCGGGGCGCGGCGGATATGAAGGGTTCGGTTGCGGCCATGGTGACGGCGGTCGAGTCCTTCGTCGCCGCGCACCCGGACCATCCGGGTTCGCTCGCCTTTCTGCTCACCAGTGATGAGGAGGGACCGGCGGTCAATGGCACGGCCAAGGTCATCGAGCGGCTCCAGCAGCGCGGCGAGCACATCGACTATGCCCTGGTCGGCGAGCCGTCGAGTCGCGAGCAACTGGGGGATTCGATCAAGAACGGACGGCGCGGCAGTCTCTCGGGCTTCCTGACCATCCACGGCAAACAGGGCCATGTGGCCTATCCGCATCTGGCCAAAAATCCCTTCCATGCGGCGGCGGATGCACTGGCGGCACTCTGCGCCGTGGTCTGGGATCAGGGCAACGCCTACTTCCCGCCGACCAGCTTCCAGATCGCCAATCTCAACATGGGCACGGGCGCCGAGAACGTCATCCCCGGCCAGCTGGAGGCGCAGTTCAACCTGCGTTTTTCGACCGAACTCGACCCCGAAACCATCAAGCGCCGCGTGCGCGCCATCCTGGACCAGGGCGATTTCGACTACGAACTCTCCTGGCGCCTGTCGGGCCATCCCTTCCTGACGACGCCCGGCGAGCTGGTCGACGCTGCGCGTTCGGCCATCCGCGAAGTCTGCGGCATCGAGACCGAACTCTCGACCAGCGGCGGCACCTCGGACGGACGCTTCATCGCTCCGACCGGAGCCCAGGTGCTCGAACTCGGGCCGCTCAACGCGACCATCCATCAGGTCGATGAATGTGTCGCGGTCGCGGATCTCGATCAGCTGCACCGGATCTACGGTCGAATGATCGAACGGCTCCTTCTGCCGGCCGCTTGAGCGGCGTCCATGATCCAGTCGGCCTCAGGCACTCGATGCCGAGGCCGACTCGGGCAGGATGATGTTGAGTTCCAGCACCTCGTGCGACTCTTCCTGCTCGTACGTCACCGAGACGGCGTCCATGTCGACCTCGACATACTTGCGGATCACCGCCAGGATCTCCTGCTGGAGCTGTGGCAGATAAGAGGGCTTGTCCCGCGCGACGCGATCATGGGCGACGAGGATCTGCAAGCGCTCCTTGGCCACACTGGCATTGCCCGTCGTCTTGGCGCGCGAGGATACGAAATAGTCGAGCAGACCCATGGTTCACCCCTTGAAGATGCGGCTCAGCAGGCCTTTTTTCTCCGGATGCAGGAAACGGTGTGGAACATCGTCACCCAGATAGCGCGACACCATGTCGCCATAGGCTTGGCCGGCGTCGCTCTCGCGGTCGAGGATGACCGGGATACCGGCGTTGGAGGCATTGAGCACCGCCCTGGACTCAGGCACCACGCCGAGCAGCTTGAGTGAGAGGATCTCCTGGACGTCGTCGACGCTCAGCATCTCGCCATTGGCCACGCGCATCGGGTCGTAGCGGGTCAGCAGCAGATACTCGCGGATCGGATCCAGATTCTCCTCGGCACGCTTCGAGCGGCTGGAGAGGATGCCGAGCATCCGGTCGGAGTCGCGCACCGAGGAGACCTCGGGGTTGGTGACGACGATGGCGTCGTCGGCGAAGTACATGGCCATGTAGGCGCCATGCTCGATGCCGGCCGGCGAATCGCAGACGATGAAGTCGTAGTTGTCCCCCAGATCGGTGAGCACGCGCTCCACACCCTCCCGGGTCAGGGCGTCCTTGTCGCGCGTCTGCGAGGCCGGCAGCACGTAGAGGCTGTCGCAGCGCTTGTCGCGGATCAGAGCCTGATTGAGGTTGGCCTCGCCGTTGATGACGTTGATGAAGTCATAGACGACGCGCCGCTCGCACCCCATGATCAGGTCCAGGTTGCGCAGACCGACATCGAAGTCGATGACGACGGTGCGCTTGCCGCGCTGAGCCAACCCCATGGACAGCGCGGCGGCCGTGGTCGTCTTGCCGACCCCGCCCTTGCCCGAGGTGATCACGATGATTCTTGCCAAGGTCACACCCTCCTTCGGGGGTTCCGCTCCGTTCGACGGCGTGGCGGATATTCAAAGTTTCTCGATACGCAGAATCTTCTGGTCCAGGAAGATCTGGACCGGGACGCCGCGCAATTCGTGTGGGATACCTTCGCTGACACGATAGTGCCCAGCGATCGAAATCAGTTCGGCCTGGAGATCGTGGCAGAAGATACGCGCCTCCATGTTGCCGCTCATCCCGGCGAGCGCGCGTCCGCGTAGCGGTCCGTAGACGTGGATGTTGCCGTCGGCCATCAACTCGGCGCCCGAGCTGACCGGCGCGATGATCGACAGATCCCCGCCGGCGGCATAGATACGCTGGCCGGAGCGCACCGGCCTGGTGACCAGCATGAAGCCGGACTGTCCCGTGATGTGCGGCTGGGCCGTCTCGGTCGGTGCCTGGGGCTTTCCGGGTGCCTGAGATGCCCTGGAGACCGTCGCGGGAACGGGTTCGGGTTCCGTCTCGGTTGCCAGCTCGCCGACCGATTTGGTGCGTCGCACATAGGACTCGCGCAGGATCGCCAGTTCGAGTGCTTCGGCGGCGGCCGTCTGTTCGGCATTCGCGCCACGCACACCGAAGGGGATCATGCCATAGCCACGCAGCAGGCCGACGAGCTGCGGGAGCGCGATCGGCTTCTGGTCCCTGGCCAGATCGCTCAGGTCGATCACCACCGGGGTGTTGCGAAAGAAGTCCGGCGCCTTCTCCACCTTGGCCCCCAGCCGCGACGCCACGGTCTCGATGTCGTTGTCGAGCAGGCGAATGATGGGCAGGGTGAAGCTGGCCGCCTTGAGTTCGAAGGTGCCGGCGCCATCGGAAGCGTTCGTTGAAGAAGTCGGTTTCTCGGCCATGTCGTTGGGATCGAGCGACGAGCGCTGTTGGTCTCCGGCTGTGTTCGACGCACATCCGGCCGTCAGCACGGGGGCTGAGCCGGATCTGGACGGAAGCGTCTCGGGACGTCCGCCACGTCCTCCATCCTGAGGACGCTTAAGATAAGCAAATCCTACCTAAAGCGAAATACGGACGATGCCGTCGGCACGCGATCAACCCGGCGGCCACTGCATGGGACGCCCGCCGAGGACGTGCAGATGCAGGTGGAAGACGGTCTGTCCGGCCTCCGCGTTGCAGTTGATGACAGTGCGGTAGCCGCGCTCGGCAATCCCGGCCTCGCGCGCGACCTGGGCCGCGACCAGCAGCAGCTTGCCGAGCAGCGCGGCATCCTCCGGGCCGGCGGCATCGAGCGTCGGGATCGGCTTGCGCGGGATCACCAGCAGATGCGTCGGAGCCTGCGGGCTGATGTCACGGAAGGCGACGACATCCTCGTCCTTGTAGACGAGATCGGCCGCGATCTCACCGGAAGCGATCTTGCCAAAAATCGTATCGGACATGGGTTCGTTCCAGTTGGAGGTGGTTCAGAGTGCGTGCCGCCCGGAGAAGGCCAGCGCCAGGGTTCCGCCGTCGACGTATTCCAGCTCGCCGCCCAGTGGCACGCCGTGGGCGATACGGGTCACGCGCACGCCGTGACGCGCGGCGCGATCGGCGATGAACTGCGCCGTGGCCCCGCCCTCGACCGTCGGACTGATGGCGAGGATGACCTCGGCGATGGACTCGTCGCGCAGACGCGCCTCCAGTACATCGAGTCCGAGTTCGTCCGGGCCGATGCCGTCGAGCGGCGAGAGCCGCCCGCCGAGCACGAAATAGCGCCCACGATAATCGGTCGCCTGCTCGATGGCCACCACTTCCGATGGCTGCTCGACGATGCACAGCAGCGAGCCGTCGCGGTTGGGGTTGGCGCAGAGCGCACAGACCTCGTGCTCGGTCAGGGTCCGGCAGCGCGAACAGCGCCGGATCGCGACCATGGCCTCGGCCATCACCCGCGCCAGACGCGCGCCGCCCTCACGATCGCGCTCCAGCAGATGGAAGGCGATGCGCCGCGCCGACTTGGGACCGACGCCCGGCAGACAGCGCAGGGCCTCGATCAACTGGTTCAGCAGCGAACGCTCGCCCACCCGGCTCAGGACCAGGGCAGCTTCATGCCCGGAGGCAGCGGCATCCCGGCAGTCAGCTCGGACATGGTCTCCTTGGTCTTCTCGGCGATGCGCTGGCTGGCGGCATTGATGGCGGCCGTGATCAGGTCTTCGAGCATCTCCTTGTCGTCGCCCATGAGCGAGGGGTCGATCTCGACGCGCTTGGCCTGATGCTGGCCGTTCAGCGTCACCTTGACCAGACCGCCGCCGGCCTCGCCGGTGGTCTCTTCCTGCGCCAGACGCGCCTGCGCCTGCTGCATGTCTTCCTGCATTTTCTGCGCCTGCTTGAGCAGGCCACCCAGTGCCTTCATCGTGGATATACCTCAAGGGTTGTGACAAGGCGCCCGACGGCTCCGGGCGCTCGTATTCGACCGATCGATCCCGTCGGGGCCAATCATGCCTGAAATTCTGATCGCTGCCATGTCTGAGGTGCAACGCGCGCCTCAGTCGGCTGGACGAATGCTCCCCGGCGCCCAATCCGCGTCGAAGGTCTCGCGCACCGACCGGGCGACCGGGTCGGCATGCATCTGCTCGACGGCCATCTGCTGACGCTCTCCGGCCTCGCGCGTGCGCCGCTGCGCCAGGGTCTCCTGCTCGGGGTGCGCAACCTTGATTTCCAGTTCGATCGAACGGCCGAGTGCCTGTTCGAGCGCGCTCTTCAGGCGCGTCACCGTGCTCGGGGCGCGCAGACGCTCGGCGGCCGGATCGAGCTGGAGGCTGAGCCGTCCGTTGCTGTATTCACGAAAGGCGCAATTGTGGGCGAGCTGATTGGCGATACCGCCGATCGACAGACGCGCGGCGAGCCGCTGCCAGTCGGCGGCCGTCTCGAGTGTCGGCGTGCCGGACTGGATGGGCGCTGACTCCGAAGCGCCGGGTTCAGTCTGTGGCGGTGCGCCGGCCGGCTGAAGCGGCACCGGCGATGCCTGAACGTTCGGGTGCACGCTGGCCGTTGGCGCGTGCTCCGTGGTTGCGGCGGTCCTGGGGCTGTCGCTCATGCGCGTCGCACGGGGCGCAGGCCGGAAGGCGAGTGCGCGCAACAGGACCATCTCCAGCCCGCCGCGCGGATCGGGCGCCAGCGGCAGATCGGCCTGTCCGGTCAGGGCCACCTGATAGAAGAGTTGCACGTCCTCCGGGGCCAGCCGCCCGGCGAGCGCCAGCAGACGTGTGCGATCCGGGTCGTCCGCCGTCAGGGTCGCCGGAACCTGCTGGATCAGCGCCAGCCGGTGCAGGAGTCCGATCAGCTCGCGCAGCAGTTCGGCGAAGTCGGGCGTCATGGCCGCCACGCGCTCGACCGACCCCAGTACGGCAGCGCCATCGCCGTCGGCCAGCGCGTCGAGGATGTCGAGTGCCAGATCGCCGCTGACGGTGCCGAGCATGGCGCGCGTCTCGGACTCGATGACCCGCCCGCCGCCGAAGGCGATCGCCTGATCGAGCAGACTGAGCGCGTCACGCAGACTGCCGTCGGCGGCGCGTGCGAGCAGGGGCAGGGCGGCCGGCTCGAACGCCAGCCCCTCGTGTTCCAGGACGTAGGTCAGCCGATCGGCGATCTCGCCCGGCAGCAGCCGGCGCAGATTGAGCTGGAGACAGCGCGAGAGCACCGTGACCGGGATCTTCTGCGGGTCGGTGGTCGCAAGCAGGAACTTCACATGCGGCGGCGGCTCCTCCAGAGTCTTGAGCAGCGCATTGAAGCTGTGCGAGGAGAACATGTGCACCTCGTCGATGAGGTACACCTTGAAGCGCGCCCGCGCCGGAGCATAGGGGACGTTTTCGAGCAACTCGCGGGTCTGGTCGACCTTGGTGCGCGAGGCGGCGTCGACTTCGAGCAGATCGACGAAGCGACCGCTATCGATCTCGCGACAGGCCGAGCAGACCCCGCAGGGATGGGAGCCGACGCCCTGCTCGCAGTTGAGTGCCTTGGACAGGATGCGGGCGAGTGTGGTCTTGCCGACGCCGCGGGTGCCGGTGAACAGATAGGCGTGGTGGAGCTGATCGCGGTCGAGCGCATTGGAGAGCGCGCGCACGACATGCTGTTGCCCGACCATATCGTCGAACGACCGGGGACGCCATTTGCGGGCAAGCACTTGATAGGACATCACGCGATTATATCAGTCCGGGCTTGGGCCGGGTGGAGGAATCGCGGGCAGGGGGCGAAGTACGGCCTATGGGGGCGGCGACCCGCGCCAGCCACACCCCGGCACACGATTCCACCGCTGCGGCTGCTCCCTTCCGGGCCTGACCGGGTTCACGGTTTCACGTTGCGAGGGGACCGGCACGGGCCACCATAACGCTCGCTCGACAGCCGGGGCCGCCGGAGCGAGCGCGGAGATTAGCAGAGACATCCCCGGAACACAAACGATCCAGGTCGCGCGGCGGCCGGCTCCAGATAGGCGCCGAGGAGTCCGGAGGGTACGCGAGCACCGGTGTTCCATGCGAAGATAGAACGCATCTATCTACCTCGCGACGAGAGGCTTGGTCATGTCCCACGACTCGACTCGATTACTCGGTGCACTGGCGCTCGGTCTGCTACTCCTGACCTCTGGTGCCGGCGCGCAGACGGCGGATTCCACTGAGGCCGGAGCGAACGCCGATCTCTGGTCACAGACGCGCGAGCGCGCGGCTGGTTGGTGGGAGCAGTCACGCGATCTGGCCGGGCAGACGATGCGCGATGCGCGGGGCCTGTTCGACGGCCAGGAACCGGACTTCAATCAGATCTGGCAGCGCGCCCTGCCGACGCTCGACCAGGCATTGCTCCTGGAGCAGCGTCATCAGACGTTGCCGGAGAGCGCCTGGTTCGGTCACGACCAGAAGGCCAACCAGGCCGAGATCGATGCTCTGCTCGACGAAGCGGTCTCGATCCTCTCGGTCTCGCCGGCGCTCAAATACCGTGATCGCATTCAGGCCCAGCAGGAGCAGATCGTCCGCTGGCGCGCCGAGATCGCCGATCATCGCCAGAAACGGGTGACGGCCCCGTCCGAATCGACCTTCAAGAAGACCATCGCCGACTATGACGCCCTGATCGCCGCGCGCGAGGCCGATATCCGGCGTGCTGCCCAGGAGGTCGAGGCACTCAAGCGCGAGTTCGCCCAGTCGCTGCGCGCCATCGGACTGAAGCTGGAGGATGAGCAGCTCGACCTGCTGCTCTCGACCGTGGTCGGCGACAATCTGGTCGACCTCGGCATCCTGTTCGACAACGTCAAATCCATCACTCTGCAACTGGAGGAGCTGCTGGAGCAGAGCGGCGAGGACTTGCAGAGCGCGCGTCGCTACTACGGACTCTATGTCGTGCTGCTCAAGTCGCTCGACCGCATGCACGTCCAGATCGATGAGGCGATCGACGAGCGCTATCTGCCCCAGATCGACGACATCGTCGGCCAGACTCAGACGCTCGCCGCCGACACCGAGCGCCTGCTGCGCGAGACCCCCGACCGGCGCACCCTGCTGGAGGGCAATCTCCAGGCCCAGCAGCTCACGCTCCAGGCGGCCGGATTCTATCGGCAGTATCTGGTCGATCAGGCCGCACAGGTGCGCCAGGCACGCGAGGAACTGGAGAAGGACATCGCCGCCGCCTGGAACACCTATGAGACAGTGCGCGTCTCGGGCGAGCTGGTCGGGCTGGTGCGCTCCAGTCAACTGCTGCTCGAAGGTCTGATGAACCGTCAGGCCCCGGCGTTACGCCCCTTCGAGAGTCTGGAGATGCAGCGCGAGATCCAGAAGCTCACCCGGCAGTTGCGGGGCGAGGTCTCGGGCTAGTCCGCCGGCGGGGTCCAGTGCACATAGGGATAGGGTTCGGCCTGTCCCAGCGCCGTATAGCCGTAGACGATCTCGGCCTGGGTGCCGTCCTCCAGTTCGAGACGCCCGATGCCGTTGCGCCCGTCGAGGGCCGAGGTCAGATCGGCCCAGCCGCGGCGTCCATCGGAACACTGGACGTCGAGGATGGCGTCGGTCGAGCCGGCGAAGGCATCGTAGCCGCCCTGGCAGGACTGGTTGCCGTGAGTGACGCGAAAACGCGTCACCAGGGGCGAGCCGTCGTAGCGACCCAGATAGACCCGTCGATCCAGGACCAGGGCGATCGGCCCGGCGTTCGAGTTGCGACCGTAGGGCAGGTCGTCGGGCCTGGGTTCCTCGAAGTAGCCGAGCACCTCGCTCAGACAGGCCGCATAGTCTTCCAGCTCCAGATGGCGGCACAGACGCCGACCGTACTCGTCAGGAGTGACCGGCGTGGCGAACGAGCCGAAATGACCCGGCGGTGGCGGTAGACAGCCGCTGATCAGGACGGATGCGGCGGCCGTGGCGACGGCGAGGATTCGAAACATAGCTGGCTCTCCCGATAGACCACGTCCAGGGTATCCAGACACTCCCGGCCCATGGTGGAACACGATTGACGGTTGCGGCTGCCTGGAGTCACAGCCGATTTTGCAGGATCAGGAACCAGGGGCGGCGAGGAATCGGCTGCAGGCGCCCCCGGCCGTCGAGTTCGAGCCGGACCTTGGAGACGGAGTTGCGCACGTTGCCGCCGATGACCTCCAGTGTGCGGCCGTGCTTGGCCGTCACCAGATCGCAATGCGCCCTGAGTCCGGTGAGTGTGCCGGCGCGTACAGCGCCGTCGGTCATGATGACGCGCGATGGCTGACGGTAGGCGCAGATCAGGTCGCCGGGCTCAGGGCTGTAGTCCTGGAGACGACGCGGCACGAAATAGCGTCCCGGCAGGCTGGCGGACTCGATCAGGTCCGCGAGGTAGACCCAGTGGGCGATCGCGGGCCGGAACTGATGTGTCGGAACCCCCGCGTTACGCATGATCCAGCTGATGAAGGCCGCCGACCAGGGCTTCTGGCAGTCCATCCCGGTCAGTCTGGACTCGCCGACCGAGCGCCAATAGACATTGACGCGGTTGCTCTGGCGCGCCCCATCGTCCTCCCAGTCGCCGACGAGTGGAATACTCTCCACCGCCCCCTTGAAGACGATCTCCTGCCGGCCGAAGTAGGCCCATTCCTGCTCGGCGCGGGCGATGATGGCGCGCTTGAGCGCCGGATTCGGAGCCGGCGGCGTACCGATGGGATACCCGGACCAGGTGCCGGTGCGCCCCTCGGGTCCGACCGATTCCGGCGGCGCCGCACAGGAGAGGAGGGCCAGACTGGCGACCAGGATCAGCCACCGACCCAGTCGGTCGACAGCGGCGATGCGTCCGGATCGGCATCGGGTCTGGGTATGGAAGCGGCGCATGGGCATCCTCTCAGCGCGGTGGGCGGGTGGTGTCGCGGAACCAGGCGCGGTACGACTCCATCCGCGTCTGTTGATCCGATGGTGCCCGGCGGCCACAGGTCGCGGCCTCGGCGCTGCCCGGTGTCGCGCCCCAGCGGATCTCGACGCAATCGTTGGGATTGTAGCCGACCTCCAGGTTGGCGCGCCGGGCATAGAGTTCGCGCAGACTCAGACGCCAGGGGCTGCCATCGCTGCGCGTATAGGTGATGGTGCGAGCATCGAGTCGCTGCTCGTGCAGGCGTGCGACCCGGTCGGCCGCACTAGCCGTGTCTTCGCCCGCGAGCGCATAGAGTTCGGGATGGCGGCGAATGCGCTCGGGCAGTCCCTCGACCACCTTCAGGGCGATCAGCAGCCGCATGTCGCGCGAGGGGGTCGCATAGTCCTCCCAGGGGCCGACGGTCTCGAAGATCGCCGGACCGCTCGGCATGGGCACGACGGCGCCCGGATGTTCGCGCATGTAACGCTCGCCCGTGTCGACCGAGGTCACGCGGGTCTCCAGTTGCTCCATCAGCGCCTCCAGAACCGAGTCATAGGCACGAACGGGGTCGAGTCCGCGCGGATCGATGATCCGCGCGACGCGCGCGTGGAAGCTGTCTGAATCGAGGTCGGCCTGCTCCAGCGAAAAGGCCGGGCGACCGGAGCGTCCATCGAGTTCGGCGTTGGAGGCCAGTCGCCAGCCCGCGCCTTTGGGCTCCAGCGGGCGGAAGACCTTGAATCCGGGGCCGGCGCTCGCCGTCTGAGCGAAGAGGAAATTGCCCTCCCAATAGCGCTTGCGTGCCACCGAATTGTCCGGCTGGGCATCGACTGCGAGCAATCGACCGGCGGTCCGGCCATCGCCCGGCAGCCACTTGACCAGGATCAGGACATGACCATAGGGATCGGCATAGAGGGTTCCGGGCCAGAGTGTCTCGCGTGAGAGCGCAACCGGATAGACATCCGTGGCCTCGTCGCGCAGCCCGGTGCGCGCGCTGCCCGAGTGCACGGTGTCGACCAGTCGGCGGGTGGCCTCGCGGAAGGTGCCGATCGGAGCGCGCGTGCCGACGAAGCGGGTGTCGACGATGGGCGACTCACAGCGCGGTGGACGGCTGCGGCTGCCGCGGTTGCAGGCACGATAGCTGATGGGCAGACCAAGCTTCCAGGCGAAGTAGGCGCGCAGATAGTAGGGCAGGTCGGCACAATCCGGCTCGGAACGCAGCGAGTTGTCCTCGTTGGCACCCAGATAGCCGAACAGGAAGTTCTGTGCCGGGTCGCTCAGCACCGGCGTGAGCGACTCGAACGTCAGCGCTTGCTCGGGCGGGGCGTTGAACAGATGTTCGATCCAGGCCGCATAGAGCGCCTCGGTGGCCAGATCCCACCGACCACTGCCGCGATCACTCATGCCGTTGCCGATCGTGATCTCGGTGCGCGCGACGACCTGGCCATGGCGCATCGCTTCGAGACGGTAGGTGCCGCGCTCGGGACGAAAGACGGTGCCATAGAGACTCCAGGGTGGGCCGCCTTGGGCGAGGGTGCGCAACGGGCGTGTCTGGCCGGCCGGATCGGTCAGGTTCAGACGCTCCAGCGCGCCATCGGTCGACACCGCGAAGACCTCCAGCGGCTGCCCTGGCCGGGGTTCGAGCGGTGCGGTCCAGATGCATGTCCCGGACTCGGTCGCCAGTCCAGGCTCCCAGGAGCGCTCGGGAGCGGCGGGTGCCGGAGCGCATACCAGGAGTCCGAGCAGGATCAAACCGATGAATGCCTCGCTGCCGTGTCGTCGCATCCCGATCACCTCGTCTGAGCCGTGTCTGGACTAATTCTATAGAATTCGCCTCGAACAGGGCGTTTGGTTTTCTGATGAGGTCGACGCGATGCAACAGTGGGCGACGGATGGGGCTGAACCATGATGACGCGCTTCAGCCGCCTGTCGATGCGCGACAAGGTCATCGCCGTGGTGATGCTGGTCAGCGCCCTGGTGCTGCTGGTTCTGGCGCTGCTGGTCGTGATCGCCGACATCATCGAGCGGCGCGGTGCCTTGGTCGAGCGGGTCGGTGCCCTGACCCGGGTGGCCAGCATCAGCACCTCGGCCGCACTGGCCTTCCAGGATGCTCCGGGGGCTGAGGAGATCCTGGCGGCGCTGGGCACTGAGGCTGAGATCATCGGGATCGAGATCCGCGACCTCGATCGGGTCTCCTTCGCCCGTTACCGGAGTCCGCATCCACATCATCGGACACTCCAGAAACGTATCGAGATCAGCGAGCAACGCGAGCGCGAAGCCGGCGACGCACCCTGGCCGTCGGACACCCAGCCGAATGCGCGTTTCCAGCGTGGTTATCTGGATGTGCACATGACGGTACAGATCGACGGCCGGCCGCTCGGTTACATGGATCTGCAATACGATACGACGGATCTGACGCGACGCATCTGGCTCCAGGTCTGGTTGGCTCTGGTGGTCTTCGCCGGGGGGCTGGGGCTGGCCTTTCTGCTTGCATCGCGCTTGCACCGTCTGATCTCCGAGCCGATCGCCAGAGTGGCCGTCGCCATGGAGCGCATTACCCTGGACGAAGACTACGGGGTGCGCCTGGGATCGATCGGGACCGACGAACTGGCCACCCTGACACGCGCCTTCGATGCCATGCTGGAGCGCATCGAGCAGCGCGACGCCGAACTGCGCGAGGCGCGCGACGCGGCCGAGCGGGCCAATCGGGCCAAGTCGCACTTTCTGGCCAACATGAGCCACGAGATCCGCACGCCGATGAACGGCATCATCGGTATGACGGAGCTGCTCCAGGAGACCGATCTGAACGCCGCTCAACGCGACTGCACGCGGGTGATCCAGGATTCGGCGGCGGCCTTGATGCGGATCATCAACGACATCCTGGACATGTCCCGTATCGAGGCCGGACGGCTCGAGCTGGAGCGACTCGATTTCGATCCCCGTGAATCCATCGAACGCACCCTGGAGCCGCTGCGCGAGATCGCTCAGCGTAAGGGGCTGGAGTTTGCCATCGAGCTGGATCCGGAGCTGCCGGCGCGGCTGCGCGGCGATCCGGGCCGGCTGCGCCAGATCCTGACCAATCTGGTCTCCAATGCCATCAAGTTCACCGAACAGGGCCGGGTGTCCGTAACCCTGGACTGTCTGGAGCGTACCGACGACTGGGTGCGTTTCGTGATCGCGGTGCGCGACACCGGCATCGGTCTGAGTACAGAGGAATGTTCGAGGCTCTTCGAACGGTTCTCTCAGGCCGACGTCTCGACCAGGCGCCGCTATGGTGGAACCGGACTCGGCCTGGCCATTTCGCGTCAGCTCGTCGAGCTGATGGGGGGGGGCATCGACGTCGAGAGCAAACCGGGGCTGGGCTCGGTGTTCCGGGTCGAGCTGGTACTCGAATCGAGCGAATCGCCGCCGGCCGTCGATCGGCGTCTCGCCGGTCTCCAGACCCTGGTGCTGGTTCAGGAGCCGTCGCTCGCGGCTCAATTGGGGGGCATGCTGGAAGACTTGGGGATGAGCGTCGAACACCAGACGTCCCTGGCCGCCGCGATCGAATCGGCACTCACGCGCGCCGCACGCGGGCAGACCTTCGATGTCCTGCTCCTTGAGCACGAACAGTTGCCCGCCCCGACGAGTCCGGCCGGAAGTCTGCTGCACGAAATGAGCGCGCGCGCCCTGGCCGTTCTTCGCCTGCGCGCCCGTGGCGGCGCGGCCGGCGATGACCCGGTCTGGGGGCGGCTGCCGGAGATCGGCTTGCCCCCGACACACGTTGAGCTACAGAACGGGCTGAGTGCTATCATCCGATCCCGTGGCGCGGGCGGTCATGGCGAGGGCGCGAAGCAGCGGCCATCCCTCGGGTTGCGCGTCCTGGTGGCCGAGGACAACCCAGCCAATCAGCGCGTGATCGAGTGGATGTTGACGGCACTCGACTGTGAGGTGGAACTCCACCCCAATGGCCGCAGTCTTCTGGAGTCGTTCACGGCTCGCCCGGCGGATCTGGTGCTGATGGACTGTCAGATGCCTGTCATGGACGGCTATGAGACCACTAGACGTCTACGCAAGCTGGAATCGGCGCTCGGGCGGCGAGTCCCCATCATCGCCGTGACCGCACAGGCCATGGCGGGCGATCGTGAACGGGTCATCGCGGCCGGCATGGACGATCATCTCTCCAAGCCGTTCACGCTCGAGGCCCTGGCCACGCTCCTGACGCGCTGGAAGACAGAACGGACCTGGATATCATCGGAATGAACACATCTTCACCACAGAGGCTCGGTGCCGGACACGCCCCGCTGGCGGATCTGAGTCATGCGCTCCATACCCAGTTGAATGGCCTGCTCGGCATGAGCGAGCTGCTCATGGAGACGGTGCTCGATCCCACTCAGCGCGGCTATGTCGAGACCCTGGCCCGTGCCGGCCGACGTTTGCAGGACGTGATCCGCGATGTGCTGGATCTCGCGCGCATCGAAACGGGCCAGATCCAACTGGCGCCGCGCGAATTCGACCTCATGGGTGCGCTCGAAGCGGTGCTCGACTCCGCCGTCGAGCAGGCCGAAGTCGCCGGACTCGAACTCGCCGGCGATCTCGCGCCGGACCTGCCGTATCGTGTCCTCGGCGATCCGGACCGATTCGGGCGACTCCTGCGTTATCTGATCGAGGATTTGATCGATCTGACCCCCGCCGGGGAACTGCTGGTGCGTGCGAGCTGGCTGGAGGATCGGTTGCGCGTCGAGATCCTGACCGGGCAGGCGAATGGACTCGTGCTTCCAGCCGACAGCGGCGCCCCCTGGACGGGACGCGCCGCCGGTTCGGGGCTGGGGCTGACCGTCGCCTGTGCCTGGGCCGAATGCATGGGAGGGCGGATCTGGTCCGAACCGGAGTCGCTGGATGGCCGGCTCACCTGTGTCGAGCTGCCACTGGCGGTCGCCTCCAGCGAACGGCGTGGACGCCACTTGGGCGGGATACTGGCCGGCGGCCGGGTGCTTCTGCTCGCTCCCGAGGGCCTGATGGCGCAGACGCTCGAAGCACGACTCGACGACCAGGGGCTGAGCGTGAGTCGAGCGACCGAGGTCGAGGCCGCGCGCCGGGCCGTGCGCGAGGCCGCCAGCTCGGGCGCACCCTTCGATGCGCTGCTCGTGGATGCGCGGGTCAAGGGGTTGGAGCCGTTGCTCTCGGAACGGTCGATCCAGTCCGAACCCGCGCTGGCGGCGCTCCAGCGTCTCCTGCTGGTCCCCCGGAGATCCGGATGGCGCGACGATCAGGCCGCCGCGCTTGCGGTCACGGCCCAGTTGACCAAGCCGGTCACGCCGGGCGTCGTGCTGGCGGCTCTGAACGGCTCCGGTGCCGAACCTGTCCGCGCCGAATCCTGGATCGCCGAGGATGAGCCGCCCGTCGCAACGCCTCGTGCGGGGCTTGGACTCAGGGTGCTGGTCGCCGACGACAATGCCATCAACCAGGATACGGTCACGGCCATGCTCAGATCGCTCGGCTGTGAGTCGCGCATCGTATTCGATGGTCAGGCCGCCATCGAGGCCCTGAGCCGCGAGTCCTTCGATCTGGTGCTCATGGACTGCAAGATGCCGCTCATGGACGGTTACGAGGCCGCGCGACGCATCCGGCTCCAGGAAGGTGAGTCCCGTACCCGTCTGCCCATCATCGCCCTGACGGCCCACGCCCTGGAAGGCGACCAGGAGCGCTGTCGCGCGGCGGGCATGGACGACTATCTGACCAAGCCGCTCTCGCGGCGCGCACTCCGCGCGATGCTCGAACGCTGGTCGCCCCGGCGCTG
Organism: Allochromatium vinosum DSM 180; assembly: GCF_000025485.1. Taxonomy (NCBI): domain Bacteria; kingdom Pseudomonadati; phylum Pseudomonadota; class Gammaproteobacteria; order Chromatiales; family Chromatiaceae; genus Allochromatium; species Allochromatium vinosum. The sequence continues at coordinate 490,544 of NC_013851.1, forward strand.
GGAAGGGGGGGCGACCGGACCCGATCCCGAGTTCGGCTCCGGGCCGCTGTATGCGCTCTCGGCCGGCGTCGAAGCCTTCATGGACTGGCCGATCCTGGATCCGGGACCGCTCGACAGGGTGCGCGCCCTCGATGCCACGACGGGGAGCGCGTTGCAGGCGCGTCTGATCGGCGGCTTTCTCGAGGCCGAGTCCGGACTGAGCGCGGCGCTCCGTTCGGCCTTGGAGGCTCGCCGCTCCGCGCCCCTGACCGAGGCGGCGCGTGCGCTGGGAGCGAGTGCGGCGACGCTCGGTCTGAGGCGTCTGGCCGGACTGTGCGAGCACCTGGAACGTCTCCCCGAGTCGGCGCTGACGCCCCGGATGAGCGTCGAGTCCATCGCGACCCTGGACGCACTCCTGGTCCAGAGTCGCGCCGCCGTCGAGTCGCTCGCAGTTCGTTCGACGACGGATGCGGCCTCGACCGCCGATCCCGCCCGGTCCTCGGGTTCGATGGACGCGCCCGATGCCCTGGACGGTTCGCCGCAACGCCACCCGGTCGAGCCGCCTTCGATCCTGATGATCAGCGTCGATCCGGTACTCGAGTCCGGTGTGCGCTCGCAGCTTGCGGAGACTGAATGGCAGATCGTCTTCGCCCATGACGCCCAGAGCACGCTGGAGTCGGTCGCGCGCCGGCGTCCGGACCTGATCCTGCTCGATCTCATGGCGCCTGGGCTGGATGGGCATGAAATCTGCCATCGGCTCAGGCAGTACCCCGGCCTGGAGCTGATCCCGATCCTGGCCCTGATCGAGGACGAGGATCACGCGGCCATCGAGCGCGCCTACGAGGCCGGTGCCACCGATTTCCAGTTCAAACCGCTCAAGTGGCCGCTGCTGCTCCACCGCATCCGGTATCTGCTGCGCGGCCAGGCGACCCTGGAAGCGCTGCACCGCAGCGAAGCCAGCCAGAGCGCGCTGATCGCGGCCATCCCCGATGCCCTGCTGCGGCTCGACAGCCAGGGGCGGGTGTTGCAGTTCAAGTCCGGCTGGTTGCCGGGACAGGCCCGTGCGCGCCCCGAGTCGAGCGTCTCGACCCTGTCGGATCTGCTGCCGGAGTCGGCCTGTGCGGTCATTCGGCGCGAACTGGCCGCGACCCTGGTCGAGCACGGCGTGCGCGAGCTGGAGATCGATGTGACGGACGAACACGATGAGGCGCGCGTCTTCGAGGCGCGGCTCATCGCCATCGACGCCGATCAGATCATCCTGCTGTTGCGCGATATGACCGAGCGTCAGCGTCGTCAGCGTGTGATCCAGCAACTGGCCTATCAGGACAGTCTCACCGGCCTGGCCAATCGTCGCCGCTTCAATCTGGATCTGGCGCGCGCCCTGGCCCACGCGCGCCGGCGCGACGATCGGCTGGCCCTGCTGTGCCTGGATCTCGATCGATTCAAGCGTGTCAACGACTCGCTCGGGCATGGCATCGGGGATGATTTGCTGCGCGTGGCCGCACAGCGGTTGCAGGATGCCGTCGACGAGGTCGGCACCGCGCTCAAGCCGCAGGGCATCGCCTTCGCCGGCACCATTGCCCGGCTCGGGGGCGACGAGCTGACCCTGATCCTCAAGGGGCGCGATGCCGAGCGCATCGCCATGCGGGTCGCTGACGCCATCCTGAACAAATTCCGTCAACCCTTCCGGCTCGGCGGCCACTCGCTCGTCTGCACCGCCTCCATCGGCATCGCCTTGAGTCCGGACGATGGCGACACCCCCGAGATCCTGCTCAAGCACGCCGACACGGCGCTCTATGCCGCCAAGCTCCAGGGGCGCGATACCTATCGGTTCTTCACCGCCCCCATGGGCGCGCGGGTCCGGCAGCGCCTGGAGACCGAGGCGCGTCTGCGCCATGCGCTCGAGCACGACGAGTTCAGACTCCATTATCAACCCATCCTCGACAGTCGCACGCGCGCGCCCATCGCGTTGGAGGCGCTGTTGCGCTGGGAGGATCGCGAGCAGGGACTGCGCGAGCCGGAGAGCTTCATCCCGGTGGCCGACGAGTCGGGACTCATCCTGCCCATCGGTGCCTGGGTGATCGCGGAGATCGGGCGTCAACTGGCGCACTGGGCGAACCAGGGTCATGTCCAGCCGGTCTCGATCAACCTCTCGGAGGCCCAATTCAGCGATCGTGGTCTGATCGAGCGGTTGTTCCGGCTCGCGCGTGCCTGTCCGCCGGGGACGATCGAACTGGACGTCACTGAGAGTCTGCTGCTGGCGCGTGACGCGCGTCTGCTCGACACCCTGGCGCGTCTGCGTGAGCAGGGGATGCGGGTGGCCATCGACGACTTCGGGACCGGCTATTCCTCGCTCGCCCTGCTCAAGCATCTGCCGATCGACACCCTCAAGATCGACCGCACCTTCATCCAGGAGATCGGGCGCGAGCACACCACCGAGCTACTGATCCGTACCATGATCGGTCTAGGGCATGGGCTCGGTCTGCGGCTGGTCGCCGAAGGGGTGGAGACCGAGGAGCAGCTCGCCTTTCTCGCGCGCGAGGGGTGTCACGCGGTGCAGGGCTTCCTACTCCAGCCTCCCGTTCCGGCTTCCAAGGTCGTGCCGGGTTGCGACGGTTCTTGACAGGCCGGCCGCGACCACCAGATCACCCCAGACGTTGACGGCCGTGATCGGATAATCGAAGAAGCGATCGACGATCAGATAGAGTGCGAGATACGTCTGGGGCAGTCCCAGCAGATCCAGCATGAAGGCCATCATGGCGATGCCGCCGCCCGGAATCCCGGCCGTGCCGGCAGAGGAGGCCATGGTCAGCAGCACGATGAACAGCGCCTGCCACGGCGTGAGATCCACTCCGGCCAACTGCGACATGAAGATCAGCAGGATCGACTGATAGAGCGCCGAGCCGTCCATGTTGAGCGTGGCGCCCAGCGGCAGGGTCAGGCTGGTGATGCGCTCGGGGACGCCGAAGCGTTCCAGTGCTCGTTTCGAGACCGGATAGGTCGCCGAGCTGGAGGCGGTCGAGAGCGCCGTCAGCAGCGGTTCGCGGCAGGCGAGCGCCAGACGCCAGGGCGCGCGCCCGGTGAGCAGGTGATAAAGCAGGGGCAGGACGACCAGCGCATGGAGTCCGGCGGCCAGTGCTACGGCCCAGACGAAGGCGTGCAGTTGCAGGATCTCGGCCCAGTCCATGGCGGCGAGACTGGTATAGACCAGGGCGGCGATGCCGATCGGGGCCAGGGTCAGGATGCCGGCGAGCAGCTGCATCAGGAGCGCGTCGAGCGCCCGTGCGCCGCCGAGCAGGGTGTCGCGCTGGTCGGCCTGCAACCGGCGCGAGGCGAGCGCCGCCAGCATGGCCACGACGACGATGTGCAGGATGTTGCCCTCGGCCAGTGAGGCGAAGAGGTTGGTCGGGATCAGGTTGGCGATCAGGCGCTCCAGACTGAAGGCCGCGCCGTCCGGCGCCACCGCCTCCAGATCGAGCAGACCGACCGGGACGTTCTGCGACAAGGTCAGCCCGATCCCGGTTCCGAGCGCAGCGGCGATACAGGAAGTGATCAGGTAATAGAGCAGGGCGCGCCCGCCGATATGCCGCAGATCCCGCCCGCCGGCGAGCGAGGCATAGATGGAGACCAGGATCAGCGGCAGCATCAGGAGCTTGAGCAGCGACAGAAAGATCTGCCCGATCCAGGCCACGGTGGGCGCGCCCTGGGGGAGCAGGAGCGCCAGCGCGATGCCGAGGATCAGACCGCTGGGGATGGAGTAGAGCCGGCGCATGGATCGTGGTTGCCTTGTCTCGGTCAGGAAGCCGATGTCCAGCCGAGTCGTTGCAGATTGGCGTCGACCTGTTCCTGATCGCTGTAGGGCGTCTTGTGTCCGTCGCGATCGATATAGCGCTCGTGGCCCTTGCCGGCGATGAGTGCGACCCAGGGTTCATCGTCCGGCCGGGCGGCGAGCTGGTCGAAGAGCCGGGCGATGGCCTCGGCGCGGTCGACGACGACGCTGTAGTCCTGATCTTCGGGGAATCCGGTCAGGATGTCGTCGATGATGCGCTCGGGCGGCTCGTGGCGCGGATTGTCGGAGGTGACGATGATCGCGTCCGAGTGGCGGGCGACGGCGGCGCCCATCAGCGGACGCTTGGAGCGGTCGCGATCGCCGCCGCAGCCGAAGAGCGTGACCACGCGCGCGTCGGGGAAGCCCTCGCGAATGGCGCCGAGGATGGTGTCGAGCGCGTCCGGGGTGTGGGCGAAGTCGATGACGATGGCGCGGTTGCCGTGGACGCGGCAGTCGAAGCGTCCGTCAACCGGCTGGAGATGGCGCCAGTGTTGGCGTGTCTCGTCGGTCGGCATGGCATCGAGCACACGCTCGGCCAGAGCGACCGCCAGCGCATAATTGGCGCGATTGTGCGCGAGGGCGAGGAAGGGCTTGGCCGCGATCGCCTCGGGCGGGAGCCGGGCCGGCTCCAGCACCTCGACCGGAACCGGCGTCGGACCAAGCGCGGCGAGCCGATCGGCGACGGCGCGGCTGGTGCAGTAGAGCCGTCCGCCGGGCCGGATCAGATCGAGCAGATGCGCCTTGGCCGCAAAATAGCTGGCCTCGTCGCGGTGATAGTCGAGATGATCCTGGGTGAAATTGGTCCAGCCGGCGTCCTGGAACGGGATACCCGCGACCCGACCCTGATCGAGTGCATGACTGCTGGCCTCCATCACCACCACGTCGGCCTGATCCTGATGGGCGTGCAGGAGCCGGCGCAGTTCGATCAGCGGCGGCGAGGTGAAGCCGGTCTCGACCTGACGCACGCCATCGAGGAAGACGCCGAGCGTGCCGATCGACAGCACGCGCCGGCCATGCGCGGCGAGGATGGATTCCAGATACTTCACGGTCGTCGTCTTGCCGTTGGTGCCCGTGACACCGATGAAGCGCAGCGCACCGGGCGCGAGCGGATAGACGACATCACAGAACCGGCGCACGACCTCGGCCCAGTCGCCCGGACGGGTGACATGGAGCGCGACTCCTGGCATCCGGTCGAAGCAGTCGAGCGGACGGTTGGTGACGAGTGCGGCGAAACGTCGTCCGGCGAAATAGCGCCGATGGATCTCGCTGTCCGTCAGGCCATCATCGAAGCGCTGGAAGAGGAGGATGGAACCGTCGTCACAGGCATCGGCGCGCCACTGGATGTTGGTCGGGCGCGGCGCCTCGGGCGCGGGGCGGCTCCAGGCGAAGTCGGTGGTGGCGAGCAGATGGGTGAGGGCGTCGGTGAGCATGTTCGGGTCGTCGCTGGGGGTGGCGAATTTTGGTGCAAGTCGCCTTATACTGGCAGCGCGGTCTGTCCGTCCATCTTCAAGCCTTCGTGAACTCGAATCCGGGAGTCCATCATGCGTCGAATCACCGTCACCGCCGTGGCCCTGTCCGCGTTCCTGCCGACCCTGGTCCTGGCTCAAGCCTGGACGCCCTATGGCCCCTATGCGCCGGGTGTAGCTCAACCCGCGCCCTATGCCGGCTATCCGGGAGCCTATGGACCGCCCGTTCCGCCACCGTCCGGATTCGAATCGGCACCCTGGCCGTCTCAGGGCGCCGCTGAGCGGATGGCACCCCGCGAGCGTCCGGCCTGGCCGCGTCTGAGCCTCACGCGCCGCGCCACCGATGACGCCTATCTGATCGAGATCCAGCTCCAGAACATCCAGCCGGATCAGGTCGAGATCCGCCCGGCCGGTCGCGGTCTGGTCATCACGCACAGCGCCACGGTCCGCTTCAGCCAGAACGACACCCTGCCGGGTGGTGACGGCTATCAGAGCCGTTACAGCATTTCGCGTGACACCAGCGGTCGGCGCGTGGGCTTGCCGCCGGATGCCGATCTGGCCGGCATGACGCGCGAGGTCTACGAGGACGGTCGCATCCTGATCCGCGTGCCCAGAGTCGCCGATGCCTGGCGCGGCGGGCGCTGGTGAGTTCGCGCATGCGCTTCGAGACCCCTCAGGACGTCGAGGACGCCTACTATGACGCGCTCGAAGCCGGCGATGCCGAGGCCATGGCCTCGGTCTGGGCCGACTCGGACGCGATCTTCTGCCTGCTGCCGATGACGCCTCTGGCCGTCGGCGAGCAGGTCGGGCGCCTGTGGCGCATCCTCTTCGAGCAGGGGCGGGGCTTCGATCTCCAGGTCAGGCATCTGCTCTGGATCGAGGAGGGCGATCTGGCGGTGCATCTGGTCGAGGAACGGCCGCAGATCCAGGCCGATCAGTTCCAGCCCGGTGTGCCGCTGCCCCCGCCGCTCTATGCCACCCATGTCTTTCGGCGTGCGGCGGACGGCTGGCGGCTGCTGATGCATCAAAGCTCACCGACTCCGCCGCCGGCGCCCAGCATGCCCTCGGCGGGGCGGACGGCGCTGGCCTGATCGGAGCGGCGATGCGCGTCCGGCTCCAGACACTCGGCTGCCGGCTCAACGAGGCCGAGCTTGAATCCTGGGCGCGTGACTTCCAGGCGCGCGGATTCACGATCGTCGAGGACGAGACGGCTCCGGCCGAGCTGATCGTGGTCAATACCTGTGCCGTCACGGGCGAGGCGGTGCGCAAGTCGCGCCAGATCCTGCGGCGTGCCCAACGGCGTCATCCGGGGGCGCGCCTGATCGTCAGTGGGTGTCTGGTCTCGCTCGACGGGGGCGCGACCAGTGCCGGTACGGCTCAGGCGTTTCCCCTGTCTTCGTTGCTCCCGACATCCACGCCGCCCGCGTCCTCAACGGTGGCCTCCGATGGACTCATCGTCGTCAATCGCGACAAGGATCGGCTGGTCGAACTCGTGCTTGCGGCACTCGGTCTCGATTCGGGCCTTCCACATCCGTCGGCAACCAACGCGATGGATCTGGCCGCGCCGCTTTTTGCGCGCGGACGCCAGCGGGCCTTCGTCAAGATCCAGGACGGGTGCCGCTATCAGTGCACCTTCTGCGTCACCACTCAGGCGCGCGGCCCGGAACGCAGCCGTCCGCTGCCGGAGATCGTGCGCGAGGTCGAGCGCTTCCAGGATTCAGGCATCCGCGAAGTGGTGCTGACCGGCGTGCATCTCGGCGGCTATGGGGCCGATCTCGGGACGGATCTGACGCACCTGATCGAGCGCCTGTTGAACGAGACGGCGATTCCGCGCCTGCGTCTCGGCTCACTGGAACCCTGGGATCTGCCCGAGCGCTTCTGGTCGCTGTTCGCCGACCGGCGGCTGATGCCGCATCTGCATCTGCCGCTCCAGAGCGGTTCGGATCGGGTGCTCAGACGCATGGCGCGCCGCTGCAAGCGCGATGAATACATCCGCTTGGTCGAGGGGGCGCGGGCGGCGATCCCGGATCTCAATCTCACCACCGACATCATCGTCGGCTTCCCCGGCGAGGACGACGACGACTGGCGTCAGACATTTGAACTGGCCGAGTCGCTGCGTTTCGGGCACATCCATGTCTTCGGCTATTCGCCGCGTCCGGGTACGCCGGCGGCCGGCTTTGCGAATCCGGTGGATGCACGCACGCGCCGGAGACGTGTCGGTGAACTGGAGTCGCTGGCGCACCGCTCGCGGCTCCAGATCCTGCGCGATCAGATCGGCAAGACGGTGATGCTGCTGCATGAGCGTCTGCCCGATGCGTTCGAGGGACGGCCAAGATCGGGCTACACGCCCAACTATCTGCCGGTGCATGTGCATTCAGCGGCGCCGATCGGGGAGGGGAGTTTGATACAGGTGCGGATCACGGGACTCGACGCGGCGGCCGGCCTGCTGATCGCTGAGCCGACCGGCGTCGAGCCGATGGCGCCCGAGTGCATCGAGCCGGCTCAGGCGTAGACATCGATGCCGGATTGACTCGTACTCTCCGCGCCCGGTCGCGAAGGCGGCGTCGGCGGCGAAGGTTCCGGCGGCGGCTGCCGGTTCTCGATGTTGCCTCCGGGCGGCGGGGTGGGCGCGGCCGGCTGGCTGGGTTTCATCGGTTGGATGTGGACTGAGCCGATTTCCATGACACACCTCTCAGTGCAGTAGGTTGGCTGGAATCTCTGCTTCAAGCATAAGCGCTTTCGAGGATGATGGTGTGCAGCCTGATGCATTGACTGCGCTGGCGCATGAAGTGCTTGGGTCGTCGCGAGTCATGCGCTATGATTGCCGTCCCGCATCGCTGGGGCGCTTGTCGAGCGCTCCATTCTTCGGAGAGGTGGCTGAGCGGTCGAAAGCGGCGGTCTTGAAAACCGTTGACTCGAAAGGGTCCGGGGGTTCGAATCCCTCCCTCTCCGCCAATCAAATCAGGCATTTGCAAGAGCTTCACCCCGCCAGGCCTGATCCAAAATCCCCGATTTGAGCGCACTACTCAAAAGCTACACTGGCGCCCACCGCAGCACACCAAACGGGGCGCGCGATGGCATCGATTCGCACGTTCGACAATCGCGCCAAACCCTGGCAAGTCAGCATCCGGTGCAAGGGTCAGCGATTCGTCGAATGCTTCCGCACCAAGAAAGAGGCCGATTTCGACCGCTGGTCCAAGATCTTTGGCGGAGAACTCGACCAGCTGGTGAAGCTGGTTTGCCGTCCGATATCGCCTGAGCCAGTCTCTATCTGATCGCGGCTCCTCTCAGCGCGAGCAAGAGGGGTTGCGGCTATCCTAGTTTGGCGATCTGCACGCTTGCGGCTTCGATGTGCTGCGTCAGCGAATGGAGGCAAGGATCGAACCGACGACTAAACACACTCTGACGCTGGATGCGAGCCAGGAAATCGCGTGCCAGTTGCCCAGCCAAGCGCCATGTTTCGTTCGACACGTCCGAATGGATGGTTGCTTTCTGAATCGTGTCGGCCATGCCGCCGCCGCTGCGGGGGGCAAAACACATGGGTGACATGTCATACGCTGGGGCGATGCCGTAAGGGCGGCCGTGCTCCGAAACAAAGGACAAGTTGTAGAGGTGCATGTCAGTGTTTCCAATCAGCGTGCCGAAAGCCCAAAGGAGATCCGCCTCATCGGCAGCCTCCGAGCGGATTTCGCCGGACGCGGACAGGCGCCGCACAACAATAGGCCAGCGATCCCTTCCAGACCCGACGAATTCTGCGTCAAAAGCGCCTAACGAGATGATTGCTCGTCGTCCGGCGGCTCCAACCCGATCGAAACGCTCGACTTCGAGAAAGCGCTGCTGTCCGTGATCGATGACGCGCGTTCTGGCGGCTGCCACCCCGGCCTCTCGCAACGTTTCCAGTGCAAGGTGCTCTGCAAGCAGAAGATCGCTCCATCGCTCGCTCACTAGCCCGTCGACAGGTTCCGTGAACTTCACAATGACATGGCGCGGCCCGTCCGGTGTTTCGGCGAACGTAGTGAACTTCGGTTGCTCACCACCTGCGGACGAACCGGGCGTGTCGCCGCGGGCAGCTTCTGCGGCTAGTTGCACGTAATGGCCCGCCTTCTCAGCCATAGGCACGGGTGTCGGGGGCGGGGCAGACAGGAAGCGCTCACGAGCCATCTCCCCAAGAAGGAGATTGCCTACGACGTCATGGCCGTGCACCAGCAAGGCCCGTAGGGCGTGAGTGTCCGTCCAGTCAGAAAGGCTGCCAGGTAACCCTAGTTCGGCCCCGTAGCGTACAGCATAGGCTCGCCCTAGATAGCCTTGTGGACGCATGTCGAGTAACCACCACGGAAGTCCGTCGCTATGGTGAGCAGCGCCGTTCTCCTGACGCATGACGAACCCCTCAGGGCGCACCGGGATGAGCATTCCGAGCCGCCGAATTTGCCCTTCGACGTCGACACGGTAGATTGCGATGTCAGGTAGCCCTCGTGCCTCGTCGCGCAGGGCATAGTGAATAGCTCGTCCCGAGCCGAACCGAACAACTTCGCCGCCAAGGGCTTTTAGGGCGCGCGACCCAGTCGGCTGACTAACTCCTATTTTTTCAAAAAGTTGTCTGCTGGCCAACGGCCCCCTGGAGAGCTGAAGGCGGATGGGGTCAGCGTGGCGAGACATTAGGTGAATAGATAAGTGAATAGATAAGTGAATAGAGATTCTGTGCTTTTCCTAAGTCTGGCGTCAAGAACAATGCGGTCGCAGCGGTGCGTTAGTTGACCGGCGCAACAAGTCGGCCTCTCTCGTTTGAGTGGGTAAACGTGAAGGGGGCAGGGCGAGTCGGCGACGGCCTAGCGCGGCTGCACGCCGAGAGGAAAGCCGCCTGATCGCTATTGACCCACGGATGGTTCACACTCACATTCGAGACACCGACACCCCGAGAGGGATACCCCATGACCACCTTTGTGCTCGACACCCTGGCCTATGCCGAAACGCTCAAGGCCGGCGGATTCAACGAACAGCAAGCCGCGACACAGGCCCGCGCCTTGGCCGAGATCATTGACCGGCAGATGGCGACCAAGGCCGAGGTCGAGGCCCACGAGAACAACCTGCGGCGCGACATCGAGGCACTGCGCCTGGAGATGAAGCGCGACATCGCGGAGACGAACGCCCGAATTGCCGAGAGTAAGGCCGAACTCATCCGCTGGGTCGTCGGGGCGGGATTCCTTCAGACCACGCTCATCATCGTCGCGCTGATGAAGATGGGCGGAATGGTCTAAGCGAGACCCAAAAGGCCATGATCCCAGACCGCTCAGTGCTACTGGTGTGCGCACGCCGGTATTGACGGAGCCTGGGCAGCCGCACAGAATCCCTTCACTCGATCCTGCTGTGCTTGATCGTGGGAACCCGGTCTCTTCAAGTCGATTATGGCGGAACCTCCAGGGATGCCAAACGATCTCCCCGACCTCGATCAGTGCGCGTCCGAGCCGATTCATCTGGCGGGTGCGATCCAACCGCACGGCGTCTTGCTCGCCCTCCATGAGTCGCCGTGGCGCATCGTCCAGGCGACTGCAAACTGCAAGGATCGGCTCGGAATCGCGCCGGCGGCTCTGCTGGAGCGTGAGCTGGACAGCGTACTGGGAGTGGAACTGCTGACAGCCGCCCAAGCCGGTTTGGCGACGTACCGCGAACAACCCAGCGCCCCGGTCTCGTTCGCTTGGTGCTCGCCGCTGGATGGCGTCGCCTTCACCGGTTATGTGCATGAATCCGAGGCATTGGTGATCCTTGAACTGGAGCCGGTGCCGTCACCTCCCGGTGCCTCCGACGACCTGCTCGCCCGCGCCGTGCGCGGACTCGTCGGGGTCCGCGCCCAAGCCGATCTGCCGCTGAAACTCCAGCAGGCGGCGACCTTGCTGCGCGACCTCACCGGCTATGATCGCGTGATGGTCTACCGCTTCGATCCGGTCGACTGGCACGGCGAGGTCGTCGCCGAGGCGCGGCGTCCCGACCTGGAGCCTTACCTGGGACTGCACTATCCCGCGTCCGATATTCCGGATCAGGCCCGACGGCTCTACCTGATCAACCGTACCCGCGCGATCGTCGATATCGACTATGTCCCGGTACCGATCGAGCCGGAACCGAACCCCATCACGGGCCGGCCGCTCGATCTCTCGCGCAGTCTGCTGCGCAGTGTCTCCCCGGTGCATGTGGAATACCTCCGCAACATGGGGGTCCGTGCCACCCTGACGCTGTCCCTGTTCCACGACGACCGGCTGTGGGGCTTGATCGCCTGCCATCATCTCTCTCCCTATTGGGTTTCAGACGAGATCCGTCGGGTCATGGACTGGATGGCCCAGGATCTGGAGACACAGATCCAGGTGGCCGAGGATCGGCGCCGTCGTCTGTATGAGCAGCATCTGAAGACCTGCCGCGAGCGGGTGATGGCGGCGATGCGTCAGGGGGTGAGACTCCAGAACCTGCTGACGGGTGCGCATCAAGCCGACCTGCTTGGAGCGGTCGGTGCTGAAGGCATGGCCCTGATCGCCGGCTCCCAGGTTTATACGGCCGGCACGACGCCTGAGGCCGAACGGATCTCCCAGTTGGCTGTCGACCTTCGCCGGCACATCGATGATGACCATTCGTCGCTGTTCGCCACCGACTGTCTGAGTGACCATCTGCCCGAGACGGTCGATCTGGGGCCAACGGCGGCCGGGCTGATGTTCCTGCGCCTGGCGTCTGCTCGGGATCTCGGGCTACTGTGGTTTCGGGCTGAGCAGGTGCGGCATGTGACCTGGGCCGGCAACCCGGATAAGGCGGTCAACATCGGGCCGGATGGTCGCATCGGACCGCGACAGTCATTCGCCGCCTGGCAACAGACGGTGCGGTTGCGCAGCTGGCGCTGGGCGCAGGAGGAGCTGGCCTCGGCGACCGAGCTTGGCGCACTCATCGATATCGAGCTGCGCCATCAGGCCGAGGCGGCCTCCCAGGCCAAGTCGATCTTTCTCGCCAATATGAGCCATGAGATCCGCAACCCGCTCAATGCCGTGCTCGGCATGGCGCGCCTCATGCGCCAGCAAGCCCTCATCCCGACACAGGCCGAGCGGCTGGACAAGATTGAGGTGGCGGGGCGTCATCTGCTCGATCTCATCAACGACATCCTCGATCTCTCCAAGATCGAAGACGGTAAGCTGACGCTGGAGGAATCAGAGGTCCGTATCGAAGCGATCATGCGCAATCTCGTGGCCATGCTCTCCGATCAGGCGGCGGAAAAAGGCTTGAAGCTCTGCGTCAAACTCCAGGCTTGGCCGTCGCATCTGCTCGGTGATTCAGCCCGTCTCCAGCAGGCGCTGCTGAACTATGCAAGCAATGCCATCAAGTTCACCCAGTACGGTTCCGTCACATTGCGTGCCTTCCCCGAAGCGGACCTGGGTGACAGCGTCCTGGGGCGTTTCGAGGTCGAAGACACAGGTATCGGGATCGCGGCCGAGCATTTATCCCGTCTGTTCAACGAGTTCGAGCAATTGGACACCTCGATCACCCGTCAGTACGGCGGTACCGGACTCGGGTTGGCCTTGACCCAGCAACTCGCCCGGCTGATGGGCGGTGAGGCCGGGGTCGAGAGTACCCTGGGGGTCGGCAGTACCTTCTGGTTCACCGTGCGCTTGCGGCGCGGGACTCCATCCATAGCGCCTGTGTCGGCACCGGCGCCCATGGAGATGGATGAGCTGATGCAGGTCTGTGCAGGACGCCGCCTCCTGCTCGTCGAGGACGAGCCGATCAACCGCGAGGTGACGCTGGAACTGATCGCCGATCTGGAGCTGCACACCGACACCGCCGAAAACGGGGTCGAGGCGCTGGAGTACGTGCAACGACACCGCTATGACCTCATCTTGATGGACATGCAGATGCCTGTCATGGGCGGGCTGGAAGCCACACGTCGGATTCGCCGACTCCCGATGGACACCCAGCCTCCCATCGTGGCCATGACTGCCAATGCCTTTGCCGATAACCAGACACAATGCCTGGAGGCTGGCATGAACGATTTTCTCACCAAGCCGGTCGAGCCCCAGCAGCTCCTGGCCACCCTCCAGTATTGGTTTTCACGGACTGAGCATCAATCGTAGCGCTCGTCCTTCCAGCGTCTGAGGGCGGTGAAGACCTCGGCGCTCGTGGCCATCCTGTGCCCGGCCTGACGCTCGGCGGCGGCGATGACCTTCGGTTCGCGGGTGCGCAGAAAGGGATTGGTGGCGCGCTCCAGATCCAGACGCGAGGGCACGGTCGGTTGCCCTCTGGCGCGCTGCAACTGGGTCTGGCGTACCCGTTCGGCCAGTGCCGGGCTGTCGGGCTCGACCCATTCGGCGAAACCAAGATTGGCCTGGGTATATTCGTGCGCGCAATAACAGAGCGTGTCGACGGGCAGGGCCGCGATCCGTTCCAGCGAATGAGCGAGCTGCTCGAAAGTGCCGTCGAAGACCCGTCCGCACCCGGCCGCAAACAGCGTGTCGCCGCAGAACAGCCGGCCGGCGCCCAGATAGGCGATATGGCTTGAGGTGTGACCCGGAACCTCCAGCACCTGGAAGGGCGTCGTCAATCCAGCCGGAACGAAGGTCTCGCCCTCGCGCCGACGGTGAGTGAGAGCACGGATGCGATCGTCGTCCGGGCCGTTGATCTCCAGTCCTGGGAAGGCCGCGAGCAACTCATCCAGCCCGCCGGTGTGATCATAGTGATGATGCGTGATCAGCACCGCCGTCAGAGTCAGATGCTCGGCGCTCAACCGTTCCAGCACCGGCTCAGCGTCACCCGGATCGACCACGACCGCGTTTCCGCCCCCTTCGGTCAGGAGCCAGATGTAGTTGTCCTCGAAAGCCGGGATCGGTTGGACAGCGAGCATGGTGTCAGCCCGCGTGTTCGTGCCGTTCGAGTTCGGCCTGGAGACTGGCGATGATGCCCGGCGCATCCAGTCCGACACTGGCGAGCTGCTCATGGTGCTCGGCATGATCGATGTAGCGATCGGGCAGACCCAGATGCAGACAGCGCCTGACCACGCCCTGCTCCGACAGCAGCTCGGCCACGCCACTGCCCGCGCCGCCGGCGATCGCGTTCTCCTCCAGCGTGACCAGGATCTCGTGGCGCGCGGCCAGATCCAGGATCAGCGCCGCGTCGAGCGGCTTGACGAAGCGCATGTCGGCGACCGTGGCATCGAAGACCTCGGCGGCTTCCAGCGCGGTCTTGACCAGCGGACCGAAAGCGAGCAGGGCGATCCGCGATCCTTCGCGCACGATCTCGCCCCGGCCGATCGGCAGCGCCGGAGCATTCGGGTCGATGGCCACACCCGGACCGCCGCCGCGCGGATAGCGCACCAGCGCCGGGCCTTCGTATTCATAGGCCGTCCTGAGCATCCGCCGGCATTCGTTCTCGTTCGATGGGGTCATAATGACCAGGTTCGGGATCGGTCGGCAGAAGCTCAGATCGAAACCGCCGGCATGGGTTGCACCGTCCGCCCCGACCAGTCCGCCGCGATCGACGGCAAAGGTCACGTCCAGGTTCTGGAGCGCCACGTCATGCACGAGCTGGTCGTAGGCGCGTTGCAGGAAGCTCGAATAGATGGCCACGACCGGCTTCAGTCCCTCGCAGGCCAGACCGGCGGCCAGCGTCACGGCATGCTGCTCGGCGATGCCGACGTCGAAATAGCGCTCGGGGAAGCGCTTGGAGAAGGCCGTCAAACCCGAGCCTTCGCACATGGCCGGCGTGATGCCGACCAGACGCGGATCGGCGGCGGCCGTGTCATGGAGCCAGCCGCCGAAGATCTGGGTATAGGTTGGTCCCGCGCCCTTGGCCTTGAGCAGTTGTCCGGTCTGGCGATCGAAGGGCGTGACGCCATGGTAGATCACCGGCTGACCCTCGGCCGGCTCGAAGCCGCGTCCCTTCTTGGTCACGATGTGCAGCAGGCGCTGGCCGGGCATGTCCTTGATATTGCGCAGGGTGCGCAGTAGCCCGTCCATGTCGTGTCCATCGACCGGGCCGATGTAGTTGAAACCCAGTTCCTCGAACAGCGTGCTGGGCATCAGCATGCCCTTCATGTGTTCTTCCCAGCGCCCGACCAGATGGCGCAACTGCGGCATCCCGGCCAGGGCGTGCTTGCTGCCTTCGCGCACGCTGGTGTAGAGCTTGCCCGAGAGCAGACGCGCCAGATGGTTGCTGATGGCTCCGACCGGCGGCGAGATCGACATCTCGTTGTCGTTGAGGATGACCACCAGATCGATGTCCATCGAGCCGGCATGGTTGAGCGCCTCGAAGGCCATGCCGGCGCCCAGCGCCCCGTCGCCGATGATGGCGATCACGGTGCGCCGTTCGCCTCTCTGCTTGGCGGCGAGCGCCATGCCGAGCGCGGCGCTGATCGAGGTGCTGGAGTGGCCGACGCCGAAGGTGTCGTATTCGCTCTCACCGCGCTTGGGGAATCCCGAGATGCCGTCCTTCTGGCGCAGCGTGCACATGCGGTCGCGTCGCCCGGTGAGGATCTTGTGCGGATAGGCCTGATGACCGACGTCCCACACCAGCCGGTCGTGCGGCGTGTCGAAGACATAGTGCAGACCGAGCGTCAGCTCCACCACGCCGAGTCCGGCCGCCAGATGTCCGCCGGTCTTGGAGACGCATTCGATCAAAAAGGAACGCAGCTCGCTGGCGAGTTCGGGAAGCTGGCTCTCGGACAGGGCGCGCAGGTCGGCGGGACTGTCGATCGAGTCCAAGAGGGGACGTCGGTGCGCGCCGACGCCGGAATCGGTCAGGGTGCGATGTGGCATGGTCTCTGGCGGCTATCGTGTGACAAGGCGGGGTATCTTAGTGCAATCGTCGCCGGGCTGCCCAATCGATCGCATCCGGCCAATCGCTGCCGACGAAGATCGATCGCGTCGCGAACCCGCGCCTTTGTTACCATGGGGTCTCGATGTTGGTCATTTCAAACCCAAGCCACCGCGATGCTACAGATCCACAACAGCCTGACCCGCCAGAAAGCTCCCTTCCAACCCATCGAACCCGGCAAAGTCCGCATGTATGTCTGCGGCATGACGGTCTACGACTACTGTCATCTCGGGCATGCGCGGGTGCTGGTGGTGTTCGACGTGGTCTATCGCTATCTGCGTGCGCTCGGCTATGACGTGACCTATATCCGCAACATCACGGATATCGACGACAAGATCATCCGCCGCGCCAATGAGAACGGCGAACCCTTCCAGGCGTTGACCGAGCGTTTCATCCAGGCCATGCGCGAGGACAGCGAGGCGCTCGGCGTGCTGCCGCCGACCGACGAGCCGCGTGCCACGGCGCACATCGGCGAGATCCTGGCCATGGTCCAGACCCTGATCGACAAGGGCTTGGCCTATGTCGCCGACAATGGCGATGTCTACTACGCCGTCAGCCGCTTCCCCGACTACGGCAAGCTCTCGGGCAAGGATCCGGCCGATCTGCGCGCCGGGTCGCGGGTCGAGATCGGCGAGTCCAAGCGTGATCCGCTCGACTTCGCGCTCTGGAAAGCGGCCAAGCCCGGCGAGCCGGCCTGGGACTCGCCTTGGGGACCGGGGCGTCCCGGCTGGCACATCGAATGCTCGGCCATGAGCACCTGCTGTCTGGGCAACCATTTCGACATCCACGGCGGCGGGGCCGACCTTCAGTTTCCGCATCACGAAAACGAGATCGCTCAGTCCGAGGGCGCCACGGGCGAACCCTTCGTCAACGTCTGGATGCACAACGGTTTCGTGCGCGTCAACGAGGAGAAGATGTCCAAGTCGCTGGGCAACTTCTTCACCGTGCGCGAGATCCTGCGTCTCTACCGGCCGGAGGAGGTGCGTTATTTCATCCTCACCAGTCACTACCGCAGTCCGCTCAACTACGACGACAGCGCGCTCCAGAAGGCGCGCGCGGCCCTGACCCGGCTCTATACCGCGCTGCGCGGACTGCCCGAGGCCGCGCCCGCTGAGGGTGAAGCCTTCCGCGCCCGCTTCCAGGCGGCGATGGACGACGACTTCAACACGCCCGAGGCGCTGGCCGTACTCTTCGAGCTGGCGCGCGAGATCAATCGGCTCAGGTCCGATGGCTCGGACCAAGCGGCGGCGCATGGCGCCCTGCTGCGCGAACTGGGCGCCGCATTGGGTCTGCTCCAGGACGATCCCGAGCGCTATCTGCGCGGCGGCGCGGACGCCGACGGTCCGAGCGATGCCGAGATCGAGGCCATGATCGCGCAGCGCCGCGCCGCGCGCGCCAACAGGGATTGGGCCGAGGCCGATCGTTTGCGCGAGGCGCTCACGGCCGCCGGCATCGTGCTGGAAGACGGTCCTCAAGGAACGACCTGGCGGCGGGCTGGCTGAAAAAACGTATCGATCCGGGACGGAGTCGCACGAAATCTTGGCCTAGATCATGGTTTCACAGACCCGATCGGGTCTATGTTTGAGTCGTCAGTCAGCCGTTTTTCGCGCAGGTCTTGCGGGCATCGGAATGCGGCCGTGCTGTCGATTGAGTCGAGCAAGGATCAGCTTGCAAGGCGAGTTGTCTCCAACCCTAATAACGAGATTGATGAGATGAACAAAAACCTGTCCCGTTTCGCTGCCGTTGGACTGCCTCTGATCCTGGTCGCCCTGACTGGTTGCAATCGATCCCCTGAGGTGAGCTTTGCGCAGGACGTGCAGCCCATTCTCAAGAAGCATTGTGTCGAGTGCCATCTGCCCAATGGTCAAGGTCATACCGCCAGTGGCTTCCTGGTCGAATCCTATGACACCCTGATGAAGGGCACCAAGTTCGGACCCGTGGTGGTTCCTGGGGATGCCCTGTCGAGCAGCCTCTATCGCCTGGTGGCCGGCGAGGTCGACGCCTCCATCCGCATGCCGCACGGCAAGGATCCGCTGCCCGCCGCCGAGATCGCCGTGGTCGAAAACTGGATCGCCCAGGGCGCCAAGAACAACTGAGGCACTTCTAGCCCCACACGGATGTGATTCAAAGGTGGGGCGCGCCTGGCGTGCCCTACGGCCCCGCCCCCGTCCCCAGTACGACGTCCCCGCCCTCCGCGCTCGACGCATCATCCCCCGGAATGCTGTTTGGAACTTGACAGCCGACGATTTCGCTCTACCATTAGCACTCGTTACAAGTGAGTGCTAACAGGCCGGCCCGGTGTCGGTCTCGCCGCGACTCGACCCACCCACTTCTCAACCTGTATCGAGGAGCCATCCATGAACATCCGTCCCCTGCATGACCGCGTCGTCGTCCGTCGCATGGAAGAGGAGCGCCTGAGCGCCGGCGGCATCGTGATCCCGGATTCCGCCACCGAGAAGCCGATCCAGGGCGAGATCATCGCCGTCGGCCACGGCAAGATCCTCGACAACGGCAGCGTGCGCGCACTCGACGTCAAGGTCGGCGACCGCGTGCTGTTCGGCAAGTATTCCGGCACCGAGGTCAAGCTCGACGGCAAGGAATTCCTGGTGATGCGCGAAGAAGACATCATGGCGGTCGTCGAGGGCTGATCGGCCTTCCGCCCCTGAGTCTCCAAGCTTTTCCCAATCAAGACAGAAAACGATTCATTCGAGGAATTTAGAAGCATGAGCGCAAAAGACGTGAAGTTCGGCGGTGATGCCCGTGTCCGCATGATGGAGGGTGTCAACATCCTCGCCAACGCCGTCAAGGTCACGCTGGGTCCGAAGGGCCGCAACGTGGTGCTGGAGAAGTCCTTCGGCGCCCCGACCGTCACCAAGGACGGCGTCTCCGTGGCCAAGGAGATCGAGCTCAAAGACAAGTTCGAGAACATGGGCGCGCAGATGGTCAAGGAAGTCGCTTCCAAGACCTCCGACATCGCCGGTGACGGCACCACCACCGCGACCGTGCTGGCTCAGGCCATGGTCCGTGAGGGTCTGAAGGCGGTCGCCGCCGGCATGAACCCGATGGATCTGAAGCGCGGCATGGACAAGGCCGTCGAGGCCGCCACCGAAGAGCTCAAGAAGCTCTCCAAGCCCTGCACCGAGACCAAGGCGATCGCTCAGGTCGGCACCATCTCGGCCAACTCCGACGACTCGATCGGCACCATCATCGCCGAGGCGATGGAGAAGGTCGGCAAGGAAGGCGTCATCACCGTCGAAGACGGCACCTCGCTGCAGAACGAGCTGGACGTGGTCGAGGGCATGCAGTTCGATCGCGGCTACCTGTCGCCCTACTTCATCAACAACCAGCAGAGCCAGAGCGCCGAGCTCGACGCGCCCTACATCCTGCTGCACGACAAGAAGATCTCCAACATCCGTGATCTTCTCCCCGTGCTGGAAGGTGTCGCCAAGGCCGGCAAGCCGCTGCTGATCATCGCCGAAGACGTCGAGGGCGAAGCCCTGGCGACCCTGGTCGTCAACACCATCCGCGGCATCGTCAAGGTCTGCGCCGTCAAGGCGCCGGGCTTCGGTGATCGTCGCAAGGCCATGCTTCAGGACATCGCGATCCTGACCGGCGCGACCGTGATTTCGGAAGAAGTCGGCCTGTCGCTGGAGAAGGCGACCCTGAACGATCTGGGTACCGCCAAGCGCGTCCAGGTCGGCAAGGACGAGACCACCATCATCGACGGCGCCGGTTCCGAGATCGACATCAAGGCCCGTTGCGAGCAGATCCGCGCTCAGGTCGAAGAGACCAGCTCCGACTACGATCGTGAGAAGCTCCAGGAGCGTCTGGCCAAGCTGGCCGGTGGTGTGGCCGTGATCAAGGTCGGCGCCGCCACCGAGATCGAGATGAAGGAGAAGAAGGCGCGCGTCGAAGACGCTCTGCACGCCACCCGTGCCGCCGTCGAGGAAGGTATCGTCCCCGGTGGTGGTGTCGCGCTGGTTCGCGCCATCGCAGCCGTCAAGGATCTCAAGGGCGCCAACCACGATCAGGACGTCGGTATCGCCATCGCCCGTCGCGCGATGGAAGAGCCGCTGCGTCAGATCGTCGCCAACGCCGGTGAAGAGCCGTCGGTCATCCTGCACAAGGTTGCTGAGGGCACGGGTAACTTCGGTTACAACGCCGCCAACGGCGAGTACGGCGACATGGTCGAGATGGGCATCCTGGACCCGACCAAGGTCACCCGTTCGGCTCTGCAGAACGCCTGCTCGGTCGCCGGTCTGATGATCACCACCGAAGCCATGATCGCCGACGAGCCGAAGGACGACGCTCCGGCGATGCCGGGCGGCGGCATGGGCGACATGGGCGGCATGGGCATGATGTAAGCCCGCGCGCTCCGGGACGTTCGCGTCCCGGCTCGACGCCAGAAAAAGCCCCGCTTCGGCGGGGCTTTTTCGTGGGCGCTTTCAGTCCAGGCTCGTCGTGAGCGGTTCGAGGATGGCGCCGAAATCGGCCGGATTCACATACTGCATGACCACGCGCCCATTGGGATCGCGCCCGATGTCGAGTCCGCGCTTGGGATAGAGCCAGTGGACGATGCCGGTCTCGGACTCGGTGAGCCGCCGGCTCGGTGTGCCGAAACGCTGCTCGATCAGTGCCGCGTCGAGCCGCGCCTTGGGCAGATAGACGATGGCGCGGATGGGCCGCTCGGCCAGACGTTCGGTATCGCTCGGGTCGAGCTTGACCTTCTGGCTGCCGCTGCCGGTCTGGCTGATGCGCAGGCCGCGCTCGTACATGGCCGCCAGGGTCGTCTGGTCCACGTCCAGGGTCAGCACGAAATCGGCCCGCAGCCGTTCCAGATGGATCTGCTCGAAATAGACCTCGGCCGCGAGCGTCCCGGATGGGCCGAGTGTGCGGAACAGGTTGACTTCGCCGTCCTCACGAAACACCTGCCGGACCTCAGCAAGCGTCGTGGCGCCCAGCGTGAAGCCGAAGACCTGGGTGCGCCCGTCGGCATCCTGTTCGATCAACCACGGCAGTCGCGCGATTTCGTCTTCGATCGGGTCGGGCATCAGGAGCAGCATCCCGACGAAACCCAGCACGGCGGCGCCGAGAATGGAGAGCACGATGGAGCGGTCCATGGATGTCGCGCGCCTCGCTCAAGCGTTTGTGTCGAGGATGAGTCCGGCGACGACCTCGCGTCCCTCGGCCATCAGGATGTTGTAGGTGCGGCAGGCGGCGCCCGTGGTCATGACCTCGACACCGATACCGCGTTCGATCAGGCTGAGATAGAGCGCCGGATCGAGCAGGGCCGGCTGTGCGCCGGTGCCGATCAGGACCACCCTTGGCTTGAGATCGGCGATGGCCGTCAGATGCTCGCGAGTCAGATCCGCTGCCGTCGCCGGTCCCCAGTGGTCGATGATCTGCGTGGGCGTCAGGATCAGGCTGCGGGTGTAGCGGCGTCCGGAGAGGCCGATCCAGCCCGAACCATAGCCCTCGATCAGATAGCCGCTCCCGGCGTCTGCTTCCGAAAATTTCATTCGTTCATCCCCGAATAACCAAACCAGCCGTCGAGTGTAGCGCCTCGCGTTCGGTGATGGGGCGGGGAAGGGCGGCACGGTTGCCATGCGTCCGGCGTCGGCGTGTAGAATTCGGGCCTCTCATCCACCTGAGCCATATTGGAACATCATGACCGTCCGTACTCGCTTTGCTCCTTCTCCGACCGGCTATCTGCACGTCGGCGGCGCCCGTACCGCGCTCTTCTGCTATCTCTATGCCCGCAAACACGGCGGTCAGTTCGTCCTGCGCATCGAGGACACGGATCTGGAGCGCTCGACGGCCGAGTCGGTCAACGCCATCCTGGAGGGCATGACCTGGCTCGGGCTGGACTATGACGAGGGACCGTTCTATCAGACCCAGCGTTTCGACCGCTACAACCAGATCATCGACGAGCTGCTCGACAAGGGGCTGGCCTATCGCTGTGACTGTCCCAAGGAGCGGCTGGAGAAGCTGCGCGTCGATCAGATGGCGCGCAAGCAGAAGCCGCGCTATGACGGCTGCTGCCGTCACAAGCAGGTCGATCCGAGTCAGCCGCACGTCATCCGCTTCAAGAATCCCGCCGACGGCGTGGTGATCGTCGATGACCTCATCCGTGGCCGGATGCCGTTTGCCAACGAGGAACTCGACGATCTCATCATCCGTCGCAGCGACGGCACCCCGACCTACAACCTGAGCGTGGTGGTCGACGACGCCGACATGGAGATCACCCATGTCATCCGGGGTGACGACCATATCAACAACACTCCGCGTCAGATCAACATCCTGCGCGCGCTCGGTTTCGAGCCGCCACGGTATGCGCACGTGCCCATGATCCTCGGCGACGACGGGGCGCGGCTGTCGAAGCGTCACGGTGCGGTGAGCGTCATCTCGTATCGCGACATGGGCTATCTGCCCGAGGCGCTGCTGAACTATCTGGTGCGTCTGGGCTGGTCGCACGGCGATCAGGAGATCTTCTCGATCGAGCAGATGATCGAGCTGTTCGATATCTCGGATGTCAACAAGGCCGCCTCCAGCTTCAACACCAGCAAGCTCGACTGGCTCAATCAGCAATATCTGCAACAGGCCGAGCCGGCGCGGGTGGCGCGTCTGCTCAGTCCGCACATGGGGCGGCTCGACATCGATCCCTCGACCGGGCCGGATCTGGTCGATGTGGTCAAGGCGCAGGCCGCGCGCGCCAAGACGCTGGTCGAGCTGGCCGAGATCAGCGCCTTCTGCTATCGCGATTTCGAGGAATTCGACGAAGGTTCGGCCAAGAAGCATCTGCGTCTGGTCGCGCGCGAGCCGCTGGAGAAGCTGCGCGCCGCTTTCGAGCTGATGGCGTTCGAGGACTGGACACCCGAGCAGTTGAAGCATGTGGTCGAGGGCGTGGCAGAAGAGTTGCAGCTCAATCTGGGCAAGGTCGCCCAGCCGTTGCGCGTGGCCATCGTCGGGCGCGCGGCGTCTCCCGGTATCGAGGAGACGCTGATGCTGGTCGGCAAGGAGGCGACACTGCGTCGCATCGACAAGGCGCTGGGCTATATCGCCGCGCGCGGCGGCGAGGCTTGATGAGCGCTGCGCCGTGACGGATTCGCGGCGCGTGCGGCGGCGGTCTGCAAGGCTTGTGCAAAGCGTCTGTGGACTGGCATGCTTTGGGTGTATTGCGAGTTGAACAGGAGCGTCATCATGCCAGCCGCCGCGACCGTTCCAGCGATCGATGTCGACGACTATCTCGTCGGCGAACAGCAGAGCGACATCCGTCACGAATATATCGCCGGTCAGGTCTTTGCCATGGCCGGCGCCAGCGAGACGCACAATCGTATTGCCGGCAATCTGTTTTTTCATTTGCGTGCCGCCACGCGCGGTACGCCCTGTGGCGTCTTCATCGGCGATATGAAAGTCCGGGTCGCCGCGCATGATGTCTTCTATTATCCAGACGTTCTCTTGACCTGCGCGTCAGAGGATGCCGAGCCATTCTATAAAACCGCGCCCTGTCTGATCGCCGAGGTGCTCTCGCCGACCACCGAATTGACAGATCGGCGCGAAAAGCTCATCGTCTATCGTGCCCTGGCGTCTCTGCGCTATTACATCCTGATCGCTCAGGATTGCCGCCGGGTCGAGGTCTACAGTCGGGACGAGGCGGGCGAGTGGCGGCATCAGGTCTATGAGCATGGCGGCGAAATCGTGTTCGATTGCCCGCCGCTGCATCCGTGTCTGACGTTGGACGATTTCTATGAAGATGTCGTGTTGGCGACCCCTCCAGCTCCTGTCGATCCACATTGAGACAGGGAGTCACACGGGACGCAACAGTTATGCCTTAAAGGAGAAAGACCGTTGATGTCATTCAAAGAGTTTCTGGCCGAAAATGGTATTGATTACTTTGTCATTGAAGTGCCGGAAGAATTTGTACCGGAAATCGCTCTTCTCAACGAAGGCAAATGGGTCGATTCAGGGAAAAAAGATTATATGCAGCGAGTAGATGCGGAAAATCCATCAATAAAACAAAGAAGACATGTGCATATTGCAAAGTCGAAGCATATAAACAATAAGAATATGCAGGCATCATGGAATGATGATGGAACAAAGCATGACAAGAAAACATTTAATTCAAAAATTGGCTCGATATCTACAGTTCAAGATATTGCGCGGCAAGCATTGGGATTGAAAAATGATTTCAAGCTGGAAGAAGCTGCAAAGGCACCAAATTTACTCCTCCAACTAAACGAGGCACTTGATATTGGTGTCACACCAGTTCTGTTTATCGCCAAATTGGCATAACAATGCCATAAACTCGGACCCCAAAAAGCTACGCTGCGCTCCGCTTTTTGGGTCCGGTTATGGCTGGCGTTAGGCAATGGCGTGATGCATGCTAATTAAGCCGGCGTATACGGCGGCATACTCCCAATGAAATTGCTCGTGAGTCGGGTTCGTGCGTTCTGCATCCATGAGTTGACGCATAGCCAGTCCAGCACCGGCAAGACAAGCATGGACGACGAGCATCAGCGCCAATCGCCCGAAAGCTTCCAGCTGTAACCCGGCCGATGCGAATCCAGCGGCGATCAGCGGCGCACTGTCGAGTGCCAAGCCGAACGCCGCCGCCGCCGTCAGTCCACTGAGCAGGGTCGCTCCCAGAGCGCGAGCATCGAGCCGACGGCGCAGGATCGGCAGCAACACCAGAATCCAGACACTGACATAGGCCGCCTCGGGTCCGGCCAACAGCGGCGCTTCCTGGCTCAGAAGCGCATTCACGACCTGCCGCCAGAACTCCGAAACGAGCAGCGTCAACAGAATCAGCACCAACGCCAGCCGGCTCGTCCAGCGTCCGAGCCAGACGGCTCTCCAGCCGACCAGTCCAGTCAGCGACATCCAGCCAAACAGCAGCAGCGCCGTGCTCATGGCCGTTTCTCCGGGGCCAAAGCCGGCCCCAGCAACCCCGAGACCCGCTCCAGAATCAGCCGCTCGCACCCGTCCGGCAACCGTCCACGCAACCGCTCGGCGCTCGCCAGCGTCGCCCGCGCGCGCTCCGTGTCACCCGACCAGCGATAGCCCAGCCCCGCGATCAGGGCGAGCGCGACATGAGACGGCGTGCCCTGACGCGCGAAGCGGTCGGCCAGATCGCGGAACTGCGTCTGATCCTCGGCCAGGGCGGGCAGAGCGCCCAGATCCTCGATCATGCGCCGGGTGCGATCGAGACAGACGGCCCCGCGCTGACGCGGCCCCGCGAGCCGGCGCGCCAGCACTTCGAGCCGCAGTCGACGCGCCTCCCAGAATCCAGGATCACCCGCAATGGCGGCATTCAGCGCCGTCTCGGCCTCGTCGAGCCGATCCTGCTCCCAAGCACTGTCGGCCAGGATGAACCAGGCGTCGGAGCGCAGCCGTTCGGGCAGCTCCGGCACCGCCAGCGCCGCGCGCGCCGCGATCCGCGCCGACTCGAAATCCTGTAAACGCCGCTGGAGACGCGCGCGTTCCAGATGGGCGCGGAAGCGGATCAACGGCTCTTCGGCCTGCGTCAAGGGTTCGATCAACGCCAGCTTGCGCACGGGATCGCCACTGAGCGCGGCGAGCTGGAAGGCCAGACGCGCCTCGTCGTCGATCCGACCCCAGAGATTGCGATAGCGCATGAAGACCGTATCACCGGCCGAACGGCGCGAGGAATCGCTCGCCGACGGACTCAGGGCCGCGACGCCGCGCTCGCCCAGCTCCGACCACAGCGTTTCCCATGCCTCGACGGCCTGGTGCGCCTCGGCCGAATCACCCAGTCCGCCCGTCTCGGCGGATCGACCCGGAACCTGCATCAGTCCCCAGAGCACACCGACCAGCACCGCCAACAGCGCCGGCGCGGCCAGACGCGGCGCGAGCCGTGGGATTGGGCGCGGCGCCTGTGGCGGACTACCAATAGAGGCCATAGTGCGTGAACTGGGCGACATGACGGCCGATCAGCACGGGTTCGTCCGGCCGCTGGGTGAACCAGCGAAACCGCTGACCCGTGGCCTGTAAGCGTTCGTAGAGCGGCACGAAAGTCTCCAGGCCGTCGGGATGGACAATGAAGACGGGCGCGATCCGGTCGCGTGCCGCGTCCTGGGCCAGCTCATCGACCAGTCGCTCGGTCTGCTCGGCGCTCCAGGGCGGCGACCGGCTCAGGATCGCCTCGCGATCGAGCCGGAACTCCAGCTGAAAGGTATCGATGTCGCGCGTCACCAGTGGCTCGGGCCGCCAGACGAAACGTCCCTGCCAGGTGGCGCCCGAGCGCGTGTCGGGCGCGGCGGCGAGTGCGGCGACCACGGCTTCCTGGTCCCAGACCGCCACCCGATCGGCGAGCACGAAATAGAAGCGCGAGAAGGGCGGAAAGCGTTCGCGCTGCGGCTCGACGAAGCGCGGCCCGGCGCTCGGACGGGCCGGGAGCTGGCTGGCCCCTTCATCGCGCTGACGCGGCGCGGTCAACGCGAAGAGCGTCACGATCAGCAGGATCGCCAGCAGATTGGTGGCGATGTCGAGAAAGGCGCTCGGGGTCGGGCCGTCAGTCTCCATGTCCGCGCCACTCGGTCAGCAGACGGGGCAGGGCCTCGGGCGCCGTCGACAGCGGCCGGAAGCTCAGCCGGAACGCCCGGCGCGTTTCGGCGCGCGGATCGAGCCGGCTGGTGAAGCGGCTGAAGGCGTCCTCGAAGGCGCGGCGGGTGCCGAAACAGTCCTGGGTGAGCGCAAAGACCAGATTGCGAACGCCGTCACCCTGAGCCGCGAGTCGTGCCAGCAGCGCATCGAGTTCGGTCTCGCGATAGACGATCGGCTCGGCCTCGGGTCCGGCATGGAGCGTCACCGCGCCATCGGCCTGACAGACGATCAGATCGTCGATCGCCAGCGGACGCCCGGTCTCGGGCCGGTTGGGGGCTTGCAGGGCGAAGACGACGATCAGGATGCCGACGAAGGCCAGCACCAGATCGAGAAACGGCAGCAGATTCAGCTCCGGCATCAGCGGCATCGATGGACGCCGGCGCATCAGTCGGCCGCGTCCGGAACGAGCCGGTCGAGCAGTCGCCGGTAATAGAGCATGTCGAGCGTCTGCGCCCGTGCACGCAACACCAGCAGGGCCAGCATCAGCGGAATCACCAGCACCAGCCCGACAAAGGTGGTGTCGAAGGCGAACTGGAGTCCGCCGAGCACCCCGCCGAGTCCGCCCCCGTCGACGGCCGTGACCGCGACGCTGTCGGCCAGTCCGCCGATGGCCTGGGTGATGCCGAGCACGGTGCCGATGAATCCGAGCATGGGCAGCACCCAGATGGCGAAACCGATGGGGGCGAAGTTGTGCTGATGCTGCTGGCCGCGCACCAGGAGCACATAGTCGCTCAGATGGACCGAGTCCTCGTGCGCGCGGGTCCGGTCGTGCCAGCGGCGCAGCGCGGCCGGCACCCGCTCGGCGTCGGCGTGCTCGCGCCCGGAGAGAAAGTCGATCCAGTCCTGGAGACGTGAGCGGACGGACTGGCGACCGTCCTGGTCTGGAGTGTCTCGCCCGATCAAGGCGCGACGCTCGCTCTGAAGCCCCAGATATTGCAGGACGGCATAGAGCGCGCTCGCCACGAACAGCGCCAGCATGAAACGGCAGTAGCCGTTGCCCAGATAGCGCCCGATCCAGTCGGGCAGGGTGTCCGGCTCCAGAAAATGCATCAGGGTCGGATAGAGCGCCAGCGTGATGAGCACGGCGACGATCAGCGGCCGGGCGATCTGGCGCTCGGAGAACAGCCCGACGGCCTGATCGAGATCGAGCGATGACTGAGTGGGTGGAGGCATCTATCGATCCGGCCGAGTCGGCTGAGATGTGACGGCACCATCCAGAGCCTGTTCCAGCGCCTGGAGCTGGTGGGCGATGTCGCGCCGCGTGGCCCGCAGTTCCGCGATCCGGGCGCCGATCTCGCCGTAGAGGCGCTCCTGACGCGCACGTTCGTCATGACTGCGGGCCGCGTCGGCGCGGTCGAGCGCCTGCTCGGCCTGGGCGATGAGCTGTGACTCCAGATCATCGAGCCGGCCGAGCAGACGCCGAATGTCGTCGAGCCGGGCCTGGAACGCCGCCCGCTCCGGGTCGGAGTGCGTCGTCGGTTCCGAACCCGGTGTGGTGTCGGCCGTCGCCGGAGCGGCCACGGCCGACAGCCACAATGCCAGACTCAAAGCCGCCGGCCAGACAGACCCGATCATGGCGCGATCGGCACCTGCTGGGCGTCGCTGGCCGTCTTGACGATGGCCTGCATGTTCTCGTTGAGGCTCGTCAGGTTGGCGCTGACCTTCTGGAGGCTCTCGATCGCTTTGTCGGCCTGACCCAGCTCATAGTAAGCCAGCACGATGTCGCGATCGGATTCGATGGCGCGCATCAGTGCGAGCGAGTTGGCGCGCTCGGTGCTGATCTGGTTGCGCAGCTCGCGCCCGGTGTCGAGCCGGCTCTGCCAGGCCTGCGCGATCGGCAGGAAGGCCGGATTGGATTCCGACTTGGTCAGCGTCTCCTGACGGCGCTGTTCCCAGAGTTCGAGCAGGGCATCGAGTTCGGTCCAGATCTCGCTGTCTTCGTCCATACTCGCGTTGACGCGCTTGACGGATTCGAGCATGGCGTCGAGCACCTCGCCGCCCTTCTCGATGGAATCGCGGCTGGCCTGGATGTTGGCCTCCAGCCCGCTCAGATTCTCCTGGAGCTGCGCGGCTACGGAATTGACCTTGTTGAACAGCCGGCCCATGTCGGGCTGATCGGCCGTTTGGGCCAGACCGGCGCTGCCGGCGAGCGTCAGGAGTCCGGCGAGCAGCAGGGCGGATGTCTTCTTCATCATGTGGCAGTTCCTCTCAATTGGCGATGGGGACCGAGGCTTGCAGACTCTGCTGGGTCTTCTGTTCGACGACCGTCATGGCCTGGGTGATGTCGTTCAGACCCTCGACCACCGAACGCGCGGCGGCGATGGCCTCCAGCACCTTGCCGATCTTCATCTCCTGGAGGATCACTCGGTGCTGGCGCATGATGGTCGAGAGTTTCTCCTGGGCCAGGGTGCGGCTCTGGTTCAGGCGCTCGTCGACGATGTCGTATTCCTGGATGGCGCGTTCGAGCTGGGCGATGCTCTGCTCGCGGTTGGGATAGTCGGGCGGCTGGCGCTCGTACCAGCTCTTGAGCACGATGGTGCCCTCCTTGGCGCGGTTGAGCGCGTCGGCGAAGTCGCTGTTGAGATCGAGCTTGTTGAGCACCCCATAGACCTCGTCGCGCAGGGTGAAGAACAGGCTGTCGACCTGGGCCTCCTTCTCCTGCTCCGAGGTCAGGCGCGCGACCTCTTCGAGCTTTTCCATCGCCGTCTGGATGCGCGCGCCGAGCTGGGCGCTGGAGGCGCGGATGTTGGACATCTCGGCTTCGAGGATGACGGTCGGATTGCTGCGGTTGGGGTTGCGGGCGCTGTACTGGCCCTCCTGCGCCCAGCCCGGTGCGCTCAGGAGCAGGGCGCACAGCAGCAGCCCGGGCCGGAGTCGAAGGCGCGTTGGAATGAAACGATCGGGCATCTGGAGTCCTCGTGGTTGGTCGTCGATCTCGCGGTGTCGGCGAGGCTCAGTGGCCGCAGGCTTCGATGTTCTCCTGGAAGCCGTCGAGCAGACGCGCGGTCTTGTTGCGCAGATAGGCCAGATCGCGCGCGATGTCGGTCAGATCCGATTCGAGATTGCGCGCGCGATCGGCCTCGCGCACCAGACGCTGGATGAGAATGGGCCTGGATTCCTGGTTCAGTTCCTTGTCGAGGCGTTTGATCATGAGTCCGGCGCAACCGTTGAGCTTGGTCGCTTCCTCCATCCAGGCCGATACCGGCAACTGGCTCAGTTGCTCGATCTCCTGACGGTTGCCGTCGACGAAGGTCGTCGGGCAGGCGTCGGTCGAGCGGCGCAGTTCCTGACGCCATTTGCCCAGGAGCTTGTTGCTGTGCTCGACGCGTTGCAGGATGCGCACATAGTTCTCGCCGAGGGCGTGATAGCGTTCGAACACCTGCGTGTCGTCCCAGGGGCAGGTCGGCGCCTGATAGCGCATCGAGGTCGGGCGCGACCTGGAGGGCGGCGTCTCCGTTCCGACGCCGGCCGGTGTCGCCGGCTGCGGGGCTTCGAGCGTGGTCGTCGGCGGTGCGCCATAGGCGAGGCGGTCGCGCAGATCCGTCCAGAGTTCGCCGGGGAGCGCCAGCCAGGCGGGCTTGAAGAACCACACCGCGCCGGTCGCGGCGGCGAGCAGGACCGACAGGGTCAGCAACCGGGTCAGCCGGCGCGAGCGGCGTCGGCGCGGCTCGGGTGGGGGCGTCGATTCGAGCGGGATCGGGCGCGGCGGGGTGGGCGCACTGGGTGATGGCTCGATCGGCGGCGGGATGGGTGTCTCAGATGTCGTATCCTCATCGGCGACGGCCACGCCGAAATGCTCGGCCAGCGGCTGGAGCCCGCCGCGAAAGCCCTGGCCGACGGCGCGCAGCTTCCAGCCCGCGCCGTGGCGATAGAGTTCGGCGAAGATGAGCGCCTGTTCGTCCCCGGCCTCGGTCAGTTCGAAGGCGAGCGGCTCACCCGCAGCCGGCGTGGCCGTGAGCCGGGCGCCGATGAGATCGCGAAACGCGCCGTGCGAGAGGGCAGCGGCGATGACGAGACGATCGACACCGGCCGGCAGACGCTCCGGTTGCACCTGAATCTCGGCGCGACCGGCGGCGGGCGTCGACAGCACCACGACCCCGCCGGGCGCCTGGAGCTGGTTGTAGAACACGAACCAGTCGTCGCTTGGAATCCGCCCGTCGGCACCGACGGCGAAGCACACGACATCCAGCGTATCCCGGCTTGGCGGCCAGCACAGTTCGATGCGCACCGTGCCCGCACTCGACAGCGGTGCATTCGCGCCCTTCGGCAGTGTCTTCATCTCGGCGCCTCGCGCGGCAGAGAGTCCATGCACCTTCCTCGATAGTGTGTCGATCGACGCTCGCAAATCGGAACCGTCATGCTGCCGCAAGCGCTTCGGATACGCAACACGGCGCCTACTCCCACATGACGTTTTCGCCCTCGCGCGCGGCAGCCGTCAGCAGCTCGATCAGGGGCAGGGCGCGGTGGGCGAGGCTGACGTGCGGCGACTCATCGCCCTTGCGCGGGTTCGGCATGGCCGTGTCGAGGGTGGCGTGCGGGTGCTCGGCGACGGCGCGCTTGAGGCGTTCGAGCGCTGCCGGTACGTCCTCGGCCAGCAGCGCGCCCGGCACGTTGCCGCTGTGTCCCATCAGCTTGATGAGGGTGACGGCCACGTCGCCGAACATGGTGATGGTGGCGTAGGCCGGGGTCTCGAAGCGGATCAGCATGGGCGATGTCCTCGCTGGCATGGTCGAGTGGACGGGGTTGGGGGCCGAGTGTCCGACGAACCGGCATGATCCATCAAGACGCGCCTCGCCGTGCGGTTTAAAATGCGCCGATCGTTTTCACTCATTATCATCCAGCCCGCCGAGACACCATGACCGACGCCGCCGAGTCGCCACGTACCCATTTCATCCGTCAGATCGCCGAGGCGGATCTCGCCTCCGGCAAGCATGACCGGATCGTCACCCGTTTTCCGCCCGAGCCGAACGGCTATCTGCACATCGGGCACGCCAAATCGATCGTGCTCAACTTCGGTCTGGCCGAGTCGCTGGGCGGGATCTGCAATCTGCGCTTCGACGACACCAATCCGCACAAGGAGAACCTCGAGTTTGTCGAGGCGATCCAGAACGACGTGCGCTGGCTCGGCTTCGACTGGGACGACCGGCTCTATTTCGCCTCCGATTACTTCGAGCGGCTCTATGGCTTCGCCGTCGAGCTGATCGAGAAGGGGCTGGCCTATGTCTGCGATCTGTCGGCCGAAGAGATGCGCGAGTATCGCGGCACGCTCACCGAGCCGGGCCGCGACAGCCCCTGGCGCGAGCGTCCGGTGGCCGAGAACCTGGATCTGTTCGCGCGGATGCGGGCCGGTGAGTTCCCCGACGGCTCGCGCACCCTGCGCGCGAAGATCGACATGGCCTCGCCCAACATCAATCTGCGCGATCCGGTGCTCTATCGGATCAAGCATGGCGTGGTGCATCATCAGACCGGCACCGCCTGGTGTCTCTATCCGACTTACGACTACACGCACCCGCTCTCGGACGCGCTCGAAGGGGTCACACATTCGCTGTGCACCCTGGAGTTCGAGGACCATCGCCCGCTCTACGACTGGGTGATCGCCAACGTCTCGGCGCCGAGCCGCCCGCGTCAGATCGAGTTCAGTCGGCTCAATCTCGAATACACCGTGATGAGCAAGCGCCGCCTGACCGATCTGGTCGGCGAGGCGCATGTCGACGGCTGGGACGATCCGCGTATGCCCACGCTCGCCGGGCTGCGTCGGCGCGGCTATACGCCGGCGGCAATCCGCGTCTTCTGCGAGCGTATCGGCATCACCAAGTCCGACAATCGGGTCGAGATGGCGATGCTGGAGAACGCCATCCGCGAGGATCTGGACGCCAATGCTCCGCGTCGGCTGGCGGTTCTCAATCCGCTCAAGGTCGTGCTCACCAACTATCCCGAGGATCGGACTGAGAGCATCGAGCTGGCCAATCATCCCAAGGATCCCGAGCTGGGCACGCGCACGCTGCCCTTCGCGCGCGAGCTCTACATCGACCGTGCCGACTTCGAGGAGACCCCGCCCAAGGGCTTCAAGCGGCTGGTACCGGGCGGCGAGGTGCGGTTGCGCGGCGCCTATGTGATCCGCTGTGATGAGGTGGTCAAGAACGCGGACGGCGAGATCGTCGAGCTGCGGTGCTGGGCCGATCTCGACACCCTGGGCAAGAATCCCGAAGGGCGCAAGGTCAAGGGCGTGATCCACTGGGTGTCGGCCGAGCAAGCGGTGGCCGCCGAAGTCCGGCTCTATGACCGGCTGTTCAACGTGCCCATGCCGGGCGCGGGCGGGAGCGACTATCGCGCCGATCTCAACCCCGAGTCGCGGCGGGTGCTGACCGGCGCGATGCTGGAGCCGAATCTGCGCGGCGTGCTGCCGGGCGAGCGCTTCCAGTTCGAGCGCGAGGGCTATTTCGTCGCCGATCCCGACTCGACGTCAGAGCGCCCGGTGTTCAACCTCACCGTCGGCTTGCGCGACACCTGGGGCAAGAGTCAGTCCTGAGCGCGACGAGTTCACCCGGCATGAGATGCGCGGCGATCCACATGGCTCGCCGCCTCTCGATCCGGCGCCTCGCCGGGTAAACCCGCGTCGACCGCGATCCGGTTGCGCCCTTCACCCTTGGCCGCATACATCGCCGTATCGGCGCGCCGAAGAATGTCTTCCTCGTCCGCCGCCTCGTTGAACACTGCCACGCCGAGGCTGGCCGTGCAGCGGTGTTCGATCGCCGTCTCGACCTGCGCACGCGCCAGCCTGTAGGGTTCACCAACCCGGTCGAGAATCTTGCGCGCGAGGCGTTCCGCGTGATTGCGTGCCAGTCCCTGATCATCATCCAGATTTCCCAGCAGCACGACGAACTCATCACCGCCGAACCGCGCGACTGTGTCCATCTCGCGCACGCACTCACACAGCCGCCGCGCCACCTCGACCAGCAACAGATCCCCGACCGCATGACCATAGCTGTCGTTGAGCGGCTTGAAGTTGTCGAGATCGAGGAACATCAGCGCGCCATGACCGCCATCGCGCCGCAGCGCGGCCAGCACGCGCCCTAGACGGTCGAGCAGCAGACGCCGGTTGGGCAGCCGGGTGAGGGCATCGAAGAAGGCCAACTGGCGGATCTCATTCTCCAGCCGCTGACGCTCGCTGATGTCGTTGGCCAGTGACACCACCTCGCGCGGCTCCCCCGGCCGCTCGGGCAGCCAGGCATTGAACCACTCGCAGGTGATCACGCGACCATCGCGGGTCAGGTTGTCGTTGATGCCGTGGGGCAGGACGTTTTCACGGATCAGGCGTCCGAGATGTGGTGTCAGGCGTTCCCGGTCGGATATCGGTACCATGAAGTCGATGAAGCTTCGGCCGAGCACCTCCTCGCGCTTCCAGCCGAATACGGCCTCGGCCTGACGGTTCCAGTCGGTGACGACGAAACCCTCGCGCCAGACGACCCCCGCCGAAGCCGTGGTCTGGAAGATGATGCGATGGCGTTCCTCGCTGCGTGACTTCTCGTCGAGCGCCAGACCAAGGCGGCGGTTGATGCGCGCGACATAGACAGCGATGACGCTCACCAGCGTCAGCAGGGCCAGGGCAATATACAGCTTGGTCAGGTCGGGCCGGCTGTCCGGCTCGTACAGAAAACCGTCGAGCGCATAGTCGCGCGGCAGCAGACCCAGATCGGCATAGGTCGCGGCGATATGGCGCCAGCGCCCCCGGTTCATGTAGCCGACTTCGATCAGATCGGTGCGTAGCAGCGGCACCATGCGCTCGGCCTCGAACAGATAGAACGCGCGCGGATGCTGTTTGGAATACTTGGCGAGGATGAGATCGGCGATCTCCACGGGATGCTCCATCGCATACTGCCAGCCGCGCAGACTAGCCTCGCGGAAGGCGCGCACCCGCTGCGGATGTTTCTTCAATTCCTGCTCGGTGGTGAACAGATTGTCGCCGTAGAAATCGATGCCGACGCTGCGGGGTGTGTAGGTCTGGTAGGCCATGCCGGCGTCTTCCAGATAGTACAACTCGTTGGTGACGTAGGCCGACATCGCGTCGATCTGCCCGGCGATCAAATCCTTCGGCTCGAAGCTGTGGGGTACCTGGACGAGACGGTCGAGACGGATGCCTTCCTGCTTCAGATAGGCGACCAGTTCGTCGGACTGGGGCTCGATCATCACCCGCTTGCCGACGAGGTCATGGATGCCCTGGGTGCCCGGCCTGGTGAGATCCTGACGCGCCACCAGCACCAGCGGCGAATGCTGGAACACCACCGCCAGCACCACGACCGGCTGCCCGGCGGCACGGGCCAGCAAAAGGCTACTGGTGCCGACGCCATACTGAGCCTGGCCGGAGAGTACGGATTCCAGCGGATCGAGGCCAGGAACGGCTTCCAGCAGGCGCACGTCCAGGCCGGCCTCGCGGTAATAGCCCTGTTCCAGGGCGGCGTAATAGCCGGCGAACTGAAAGGCGTGGCTCCATTTGAACTGAAGGCTGACGGTTTCAAGCGCTTGGGCCGGTTCGCCGGCCTGGGCCAGCGCGCAGGCGAATAGGAGGCTGTACCACGTCGAGCGAGCACAATTCGAAATTTTGCAGCGGATCGACATGCGTGCTGTCCTTCGGTGGCGGATAGGGACGCCGGAATCTGTTTCGCCGGCTCTCCCGCAACACTCGGCTTGTGCCGAGCAGGGCATCCAGATCCAGTTCGACGGCCTCGAAGGGCCGGATGCAACAAAGGCTTAAATGAGCTGTACTCTATGACACTGGACTGGCCTGCACGAATCTCACCAAAGACGCTCAATCATACGATGACCACTGGACTGCCGAACACGAAAAATGAACTCGACACGCGCCAAGCGGCGCTCCTTACCCTGCACGCCGAATTGGAGACCTGCTGCCGCTGCCCCAAGATGTACGGACCGGCCGTGCACAGCGAGTCGGTACTCTCGCCCGTGATGCTGATCGGTCAGGCGCCCGGCACGCGCGAGATCGAGCAGCTCAAGCCCTTCTGCTGGACAGCCGGCAAGACGCTGTTCAACTGGTTCGCCCCGCTCGGACTCGACGAGACCGCCTTTCGCGCCCGCATCCTGATGAGTGCGGTCTGTCGCTGCTTTCCGGGCAAGAATCCCAAGGGCGGCGACCGGGTGCCGGATCGCGACGAGGTCGCGCGCTGCGAGCGCTGGTGGCGTGGCGAGCTGGAACTGCTGCGTCCGCGTCTGCTGCTGCCGGTCGGCAAGCTCGCCATCGCGCAGCTCATGCCTGTGCCGCGCCTGAACGACGTCATCGGCCGCCAGTGGAGCTATCGTTCACCCGAGGGCTGGGAGGCCGATGTCATCCCGCTGCCGCATCCGTCCGGCGCCTCGACCTGGTTCAAGATGGAGCCGGGGCGCACGCTCCTGGCCCAGGCGCTCGATCTGATCGCCGTGCATCCGGCCTGGCGCGCCGTGCTGGACGCCGAACCGGACCAAGCCGCGCGCGCCTGAACGCGTGTTGGATGCGACTTCGGCCGCGTGCCTTCAGTCGCCCGCCGCCTCGGCATCCATCAGCACCTCCAGACGACCGGACGTGACGATCCTGGACACCGGCAGATCCGCCCCGGCGCGCCAGCGCGCCAGCGCCTCGTGCTTGCCTCGACCCGTGACCAGGATCAAAATGGCCCGACTCGACCCCAAGGCTAAAGGCGTCAGGGATACGCGATCCGGTGGCGGCTTGGGCGCATCATGGACAGGCATCACCAGGGCCGCGTCCCGGATGGCGTGGTCTGGAAAGAGGCTGGCCGTATGCCCATCTTCACCGAGCCCCAGCAGCACCAGATCGAAGGGGAGCCGGTCGCGGATCAGGCCCGCATAGCGCGCGGCGGCCGGCCCGGCCCCCAGCTCGGCGCGGATCGGGTGGATGTTGTCCGGCGGAATCGGCACCCGGTCGAGCCAGACCGCACGCGCGGCCAGACTGTTGCGCTCCGGATCGTCCGCCGGCAGACAGCGCTCGTCGCCGAAGAAGACATGCCAGCGCGCCCAGTCCGCCGGCCGGTCGACGAGGCGCCGATAGACCGCCAGCGGTGTACGTCCGCCGGCGAGTACGATCTGAAAGCGTCCGCGTTCGGCGATGGCGCGTTCGGCGGCGGCGAGCAGACGCCGGGTCGTCGTTTCCGCGACCTGCTCGGCCGACGCGAAAGACTGGAAGTCGGGGCTGGTATCGGGCATGGTTTGGTTATCCTAATTGCGCGATCGGCGTGGTTATGGCTCAGCGAGGAACCGTCCTCGGTCAACTGGGTTCGCGTCAACCCGTTCATCTGATCATGGGAACGATGGGCTAATGAAGATACTCCTGGTCGACGACTCCAAATCCGCGCGTTACGCGCTCAGGCTGCAACTCCAGAAACAGGGCGCCGAAGTCGAGATGGCCGAGTCGGCCGAGGCGGCCTTCGAGACGCTCAAGGGCGAGCTGCCCGATGCCATCCTCATGGACCACATGATGCCGGGACTCAACGGCTTCGAGGCGCTGGAGGTCATTCGCGACGATCCGCGCACGGCCGCCATTCCGGTCATCATGTGCACCTCGCACGAGGAACCCGAGTTCGTCGCCACGGCACAAAAGAAGGGTGTCTTCGGCATCCTGCCCAAGTCGGCCGCGCCCGAGCTGCTGCCCGAGATGATGGCCCGCTTGCAGGCCGAACTCAGCACCGCCGTCCGTACACCGGCACCGACTCCCGCACCCGCGCCGGTCGCCGAAAAACCCGCCGCCCCTCCGCCCGGTCTGTCGGAAGACGCCATCATCAGGCTGTTCGAATCGCGTCTGGAAGAGCGTCTGCCCCGCTTGCTCTCGCCGATGGTGGACGAACTCAGACGCGACCTGAGCGAGGTGGTACTCAGCGAAACCAGGCGTCTGATCGAGGAGCGCCAGGCCGCCGAGCAGTCGGCCAGACAGGCCGTGCCGACCATGGCCGATCTCCAGGCCATCTCGACACGGCTGGCCACCGAGACCCTGCCCGATCTCATCAAGCGCGCCCTCCAGACCGAGCGCGTCCAGCTCCAGGAATGGGTCGACAAACGTGTCGGCGAGTCGCTGGCACAGACAACGGCGAGCGAAGCCCAGGAACGCTCCGACGCCGACGAGATCGCGCGCAAAGCCGTAGCCATGGCGCGGCGCGAATCCAAGGAGGCCGTGGAAGCGGCGCTGGCGACCGCGCAACAGTCCATTCAGTCGCTGGAGCAGCGGCTCCCGTCGCTGGGGCCGATCTATGCGCTCATCGTGCTGGCGATCGTGCTCGGACTGGGGGCGGCGGGCGCGGTCTACTCTCTGCTTGCACCGATGTGAGACGAGCGCTGCGGAACACCGTCGATGCCTGATTCTGAATCGTCTTCGTCAGACTTGATCCTGGGCTGGCGCGAATGGCTGGCTCTGCCCGAGCTGGGTCTGCCCGCGATCAAGGCCAAGGTCGATACGGGGGCGCGCACCTCGACCCTGCATGCCTTCTATGTGGATACCTTCAGGCGTGACGGACGGCTGTATGCGCGCTTCGGCGTGCATCCGCTCCAGCAGCGTGCCGATCTCGTCATCCACGGCGAGGCGCCCGTGATCGACCGGCGGCAGGTCTCGGATTCGGGCGGGCATCGCGAGGAACGCTATGTGATCGAGACCCGGCTCGCCCTGGCCGGCCAAGTGTGGCCGATCGAGCTGACCCTGACCAACCGTGAGACCATGCTGTTTCGGATGCTCTTGGGACGGACCGCCATCAATGGGCGTGCCTTGGTCGACCCCGAGAAATCTTTCCTGACCGGCCAGGTGCAACGGCCCTGGGAATCCTATGGAGTGACTGATCGATGAGCATCGACTGGAACGACTATGCCTGCGAGGGCTTCTACGACGAACTGGTCGAGGCGCCGGGTCAGGCCCGCGACTGTGTCGACGGCCTGCTCCAGGATCTGGAGGATCTCGGCCATGACGAGCTGGTCGCGCGTCAGGAAGCGGCGGATGTCGCCATCAAGGAGATGGGCATCACCTTCACCGTCTATTCGGAGGAGGGCGGGGCGATCGACCGCACCTGGCCGTTCGACATCATCCCGCGCATCATCCCGCAGTCCGAATGGACGCGGGTCGAAGCGGGTCTGCGTCAGCGCGTCCAGGCGCTCAATCTGTTCATCGACGATCTCTACCACGATCAGCGCATCATCGCCGACGGCGTCTTTCCGGCGGACGTGCTGGCCAAGTCGGTCAACTTCCGCCCGCAGTGCGTCGGCGTGAATCCGCCGCTCGGGATCTGGGCGCACATCTGCGGCTCGGATCTGGTGCGCGATGGCGACGGCACCCTCTATGTGCTGGAAGACAATCTGCGCGTGCCCTCGGGCGTGTCCTACATGCTCGAAAACCGGCTAGTGGCCAAGCGCGTCTTCCCCGAGCTGTTCGAGCACTATGCCCCGCTGCCGGTCGACGACTATCCCTCGCAGCTCTTCGACACCCTGGCGGCGCTCTCGCCGCGTCCGGCCGACTATCCCGAGGTCGTGGTCCTGACGCC
Source organism: Allochromatium vinosum DSM 180 (assembly GCF_000025485.1). Classification (NCBI taxonomy): domain Bacteria; kingdom Pseudomonadati; phylum Pseudomonadota; class Gammaproteobacteria; order Chromatiales; family Chromatiaceae; genus Allochromatium; species Allochromatium vinosum. The sequence continues at coordinate 529,798 of NC_013851.1, forward strand.
GGGGATCTACAACTCGGCCTATTTCGAACACGCCTATCTGGCCCAGCAGATGGGCTGCGAGCTGGTCGAGGGGCGCGATCTGTTCGTCGACGATGACGATTGCGTCTATATGCGCACCGTCGATGGTGCGGCGCGGGTCGATGTCATCTATCGGCGCGTCGACGACCTCTTTCTCGATCCCGAAGCCTTCCGGCCCGACTCGTCGCTCGGCGTGCCCGGTCTGCTGCGGGCGTGGAAGGCCGGCAAGGTGGCGCTGGCCAATGCGCCGGGCGCGGGCGTGGCCGACGACAAGGTGGTCTATGCCTTCGTCCCCGAGATCATCCGCTACTATCTCGACGCCGATCCCATCATCCCCAATGTGCCAACCTATCGCTGCATGGACCCCGAGTCGCTGGCCTATACGCTCGAACACATGGAGGAACTGGTGGTCAAGCCGGCCAACGAGTCCGGCGGCTACGGGATGCTGGTCGGCCCGGCCTCGACCAAGGCCGAGCGCGAGCGCTTCGCCGAGCTGATCAAGAAGGATCCGCGCAACTACATCGCCCAGCCGGCGCTCAAGCTCTCGACGGTGCCGACCATCATCGGGCGCACGCTCGAACCCAGGCACGTGGATCTGCGGCCCTTCATCCTCTCGGCGGATCGTCAGCAGGTCACGATGGGCGGACTGACGCGGGTGGCCATGCGCAAGGGGTCGCTGGTGGTCAACTCATCGCAGGGCGGCGGGAGCAAGGACACCTGGATTCTGCCGGATTGCACCAAAGAGTGAGGAAGTCGGGTCTATGCTGTCGCGTGTCGCTGAAAACATCTACTGGCTGTCGCGCTATGTCGAGCGCGCGGAGAACACGGCGCGCATCGTCAGCGTCAATGCCAATCTCCTGCTCGACCTGCCGCGCGGCATCGCCCCCGGCTGGCGTCCGCTGATCGACATCACGGGCGCCAATGCGCTGTTCGAGGAGCATTACAAGGACTATGGCGAGCGCCAGGTGGTGCGCTTCCTGATCGGCGACGAGCGCAATACTGGCTCCATTCTCTCGGCCCTGGGCGCGGCGCGCGAGAACTGCCGCACCATCCGCGACTTCGTGCCGCGCGAGTCCTGGGAGCTGCTCAACGAGCTCTATCTCCATGCCCGCGACGATCTGTCCAAGGGACTGACCAAGGGCGGGCGCCATGTCTATCTCAAGTCGCTCATCCAGGGCGTGCAGACCATGGCCGGCATGCTCTCCGGGACCATGCTGCACGATCAGGGCTACGACTTCCTGCATCTCGGGCGTTTCATCGAACGTGCCGACATGACCACGCGCCTCATCGACGTGCGTTCGGCCAATCTGCTGCCCGAGGAGACCACGGAACTGCGGCCGTTCGAAACCATCCAGTGGATCAGCGTGCTCAAGTCGCTCACCGGCTATCAGGCCTATCGGCGCAGTGAACAGGTGCGGGTGCAGCGCGATCCGGTGCTGCGTTTCCTGCTCCAGCATCCGGCCTTTCCGCGCTCGGTCGGTTACTGTCTGGAATCGCTGCGCAAGAGTCTGGAGAAGCTGCCGCGCAACGAGTCGACGCTGCGCGTTACCGGACGGCTCAAACGCACCCTGGAGGGCGTGGCGCCCGAGCGGTTGGATCAGCGTCAGCTCCATGCCTTCCTCGACGAGTTCCAGATCGGCATCGGCGAGCTGCATGGCGAGATCGCCCGCACCTGGTTTCCGCCGGTGCCCGAGCTGGAATCGCCGTCCCAATCCCAGTCGCAATCACAAGTACAAACGACGGCCAAGACCGACGACAAAGAGGAGAGAGGACGATGAATGTCGCTTCACTGCCCGCGATTCTGCTGACCCTGGCCGGCTGGACACTGACCGCCCTGAGTGCGGCGGCCATGCTCTCCGGTCCCTATGATGGACGGACCTGTCAGACCGACTGCGTCCAGACGCTGTTCTTCTCCGGCCTGGCGACCGGCGTCCTGGGGCTGATCCTGGGCATCGTCGGCCTGCGTTTCGCCACCGGGCGCCGGCTCAGTCAGGTCTCGCTGTGGCTGGCCGGGCCGCTGTGCGCCATCTTCGCCGCGCTCTTTCTGATCGGCAATCTGGCCTGAGAGTCACTCAGCCGCCAGATCGCGCAGGCTCAGATCCTTCAGGCTCTCGGCCAGGGCCGTCTCGATCCGGGACTCGATCGCGGCGATCGCCGGCTCGACCGGTCGATCGGCCGCGACCACCCGATGCTCGCCCCACTGACGCACCCGCTCCAGGATGTCCAGCACCGCGATGGCCTCGGGCGGGCGCGTCAGCACATAACCGGCCGGCGCCTCGGCCGTGCGCACGATATAGCCGGCCTGCTCCAGCAGATCCAGGGTCGTCTGGATGGTGCGTGCCGGCTGGCGCGCCGCCTTGGCCAGGGTCTCGCGATCCAGGGGCGGCTCGGCGGCGAGATGGGCGCGCGCGATACGGGCGGCGATGCTCAGGGCCAGACGTTCGCGCCGGCGCGGACTCGGCTCCGGTTCGCGCTCGGGTGAGTCGAGCAGTTCCGGGTGCTGATGGTAGAAGGCGAGGCTGCTGCCGACGAGCAGGATCAGCCAGCCGAGATAGATCCAGATCATCAGCAGGATCAGGATCGCCAGACTCGAATAGATGGCGGTGTACTGGGTCGAGCCGGCCATGAAGTGCGCAAACAGCGCCCCGACCGACTGCCACAGCAGGCCCGCGACCAGACCGCCGATCAGCGCCGAGACCAGCCGCACCTGGGTGTTGGGCACGAAGCGGTAGATGAAGGCGAAGGTGGCCGAGATCATCAGATAGGGCGCGACCAGCCGCGCCAGCTCCATCAGCCAGCTCACCGGCTCGTAGTCCAGCACCGAACGCAGCAACGGATTGCCGCCGAGCGAGGCCGAGACGCCGACGGCCGAGAAGAACAGCACCGGCCCGATGGTCAGCACGCTCAGATACTGGGTGAAGCGCTGGGCGAACGGGCGGACTTCGTCGACGCGCCAGACATGGTTGAACGACTGCTCGATCTTCTGGATCAGCGACACCACGGTATAGAACAGCATCCCCACGCCCAGCGCCCCGAGCACCCCAACCTGCATCCGGTCGACGAAGCCGATGAGCTGCTGTGTGATCTCCACGCCCGATTCGCCGAGCGGTTCGAGCGCGTTGGCCAGCAGCGGCTCGATCTGGTTGTGCACGCCGAAGCCCTTGAGCACCGAGAAGCTGACCGCCAGGAGCGGCACCAGCGAGAGCAGCGTGGTGTAGACCAGGCTCATGGCATAGAGCGTCAGGTTCCCCTGCGTCAGATCGCGCGCCACGGCATGGACGAGCCGTCCGAGCCGGATGGCCTGGGCCTTCCAGCGCGGCAGTTGGCGTGGATTCTGTCCCCAGAGCAGGGCTTCGAGGCGGGTCTGAAGGCTGGTGTTCGGCGTCATCGTGTGCGGCCTGACGGGTCGAGGCTTGGATGTCATCGGTCCAGCCTAATCAGAGTCTTGGGCCATTTCAAATGCCGGAGCCGTTCGGCTGCGGATCATTTGAGCCGCCGACCTGAGCTGACCCGACCCAAGTCACGGATCTGGCGAGGCTTTCCGCGACCGCTTGTCAGACACCGATCCCAAACCCGTTTTCGATGGATTTTTCCGTTTCGGACAGGTGCGGGTCTGGCCGTTAGACTAGCGTCCCCCGTTCGGGGTCGCCCCCTTCTCAGCCGCCGCACAGGACTCCCGTGGACCCAACCTTCGTACATCTGCATCTGCATTCCGAGTATTCACTGGTCGATGGCTTGGTGCGCATCAAGCCGCTGGTCAAGACGGTCGCGGCGGCCGGGATGCCGGCGGTCGCCGTCACCGATCAGGGCAATCTGTTCTCGCTGGTGCGCTTCTACAAGGCCGCCGTGGGCGCCGGGGTCAAGCCGATCGCGGGTGCCGATCTCTGGGTGCGCAATCCCGAGGACGCCAATCATCCGCATCGACTGGTGCTGCTGGCGCAGGACGAGCCGGGTTATCGCAACCTGACGCGGCTGATCTCGCGCGGCTTCGTCGAAGGCCAGCATCTGGGCGTGGCGCAGGTCGAGCGCGACTGGATCCTGGAGGCGCATCAGGGGTTGATCGCGCTCTCGGGCGGGCCGCGCGGTGACGTGGCCGAAGCGCTGCTCAAGGGGCGGGACGCGATCGCCGAGCAGCGGCTCGATGCCTGGCTGTCCGTGTTCGAGGATCGCTATTACCTGGAGCTGATGCGCACCGGGCGCGCGCTGGAAGGCGAGCTGATCGAGTCGAGCGTGGATCTGGCGATCCGGCGCGGCGTGCCCGTGGTGGCGACCAATGACGTGCGCTTTCTGGCCGCCGGCGACTTCGAGGCCCATGAGGCGCGTGTCTGCATCCATCAGGGTCGCACGCTCGATGACCCGCGCCGCCCGCGTGACTACAGCGAGGAGCAGTATCTGCGCACCCCGGCCGAAATGGCCGAGCTGTTCGCCGATCTGCCCGAGGCGCTGGAGAACACGGTCGAGATCGCCAAGCGCTGTAACCTGGAACTCAAGCTCGGCAAGAACTATCTGCCGGTGTTCCCGGTGCCCGAGGGCATGACCACCGACAGCTTCTTCGCCGAGCAGTCGCGCCGGGGGCTGGAATGGCGTCTGGAGCGCATTCTCGACCGCGACGCGCCCGATTATGCCGAGCGGCGCCGGGTCTACGAGGAGCGGCTCGAAACCGAGCTTGCCGTCATCATCCAGATGGGCTTTCCCGGCTACTTCCTGATCGTGGCCGATTTCATCCAGTGGGCCAAGGACAACGGCATCCCGGTCGGGCCGGGGCGCGGTTCGGGCGCGGGATCGCTGGTCGCCTATGCGCTCAAGATCACGGATCTCGACCCGATCGAGCATGAACTGCTGTTCGAGCGCTTTCTGAACCCCGAGCGCGTGTCCATGCCCGACTTCGATATCGACTTCTGCATGGAAGGGCGCGATCGGGTCATCGACTATGTGGCGCGCAAGTACGGGCGCGAGGCGGTGTCGCAGATCATCACCTTCGGCACCATGGCGGCCAAGGCGGTGGTGCGCGATGTCGGGCGCGTCATGGGGCATCCTTACGGCTTCGTCGACAAGATCGCCAAGATGGTGCCCTTCGAGCTGGGGATGACGCTGGAGAAGGCGCTCAAGGAGAGTGAGGATCTCAAACGTGCCTATGATCAGGACGAGGAGGTGCGGGCCATCCTCGACATGGCGCGCAAGCTGGAGGGGCTGACCCGCAACGCCGGCAAGCACGCGGGCGGCGTGGTGATCGCGCCCACGGTGCTGACCGATTTCGCGCCGCTCTATTGCGAACCGGGCGGGGCGAACCTGGTCACGCAGTACGACAAGGACGATGTGGAGCAGGTCGGGTTGGTCAAGTTCGACTTCCTGGGATTGCGCACGCTCACCATCATCGACTGGGCGCTCAAGACCATCAATGCCGGGCGTGCGGCCAAGGGCGAACCGCCGCTCGACATCGAGCGCATCGATCCGCGCGATCAGGAGGCGTTCGACCTGCTCAAGCGCTGCGAGACGACGGCGGTGTTCCAGCTCGAATCGCGCGGCATGAAGGAGCTGATCAAGAAGCTCCAGCCCGATTGCTTCGACGAGATCACGGCACTGGTGGCGCTGTTCCGGCCAGGGCCGCTGCAATCGGGCATGGTCGACGACTTCATCGAGCGCAAGCATGGACGTGCCGAGGTCGCCTATCCGCATCCGGACCTGGAGCCGATTCTCAAGCCCACTTACGGCATCATTCTGTATCAGGAGCAGGTGATGCAGATTGCGCAGGTGTTGGCGGGGTATTCGCTTGGTGGGGCGGATATTCTGCGTCGCTGTCTGGCCGGCTCGACCGAAGTGGTCGATGCCGCGACCGGGCGGCGGGTGACGCTGAGCGAGATCGCCGCCGCGCCCGAGGTCTGGATCGGACGCGAGGTGTTCGCGCTCGACCTGAAGACTCAGAAGATCGTGCATCAGCCGATCGACGCTGTTTATCACAATGGCGTGCAGGAGGTCTTCGAGGTCACGACCCGCACCGGACGCCGGATTCAGGCCACAGCGACGCATCTGTTCTATACGCTCATGGGGTGGAAGCCGCTGGGGGCCTTTCAGCCGGGTGATCGGATCGGGTTGGCTGGGACGCTGCCGATCGAGCATGGGTGTGGGATTACGGATGCTCAGATCAAACTCACGGCTTATCTATTGGGCGATGGCCATCTCTCGACCCGAAAGCCAGCGAACTGTTATTTCTGCAATAGCGATCCGGCGCTGATCGCCGATTTCAACCGCTGTGTGGCCGAACTGTTCGGTCGGTCGGCCCCCGTCGATTATCAGCTCCATCCGGGGCGGCAGTCGGTCGGTTATGTGCGCGTCGGCTGTCTGTCGGAGTTCAATGCCTGGATCGATTCGCACATCCAGCGCGCCCATTCGCACGACAAAGTCATCCCTGACTGGGTCGATGCGTTGTCCAGGGATCAGTTGCGTCTGTTCATCGGCACGCTCTGGTCGACGGATGGGACGTTCGATACCAGCATCGGTCACGCCGATTACACCTCGACCTCGCGCAGAATGATCGAGCAGCTTCAGCATCTTTTGCTGCGGCTCGGCATCGTTGCGCTGTTCAATATCAAGACCATTCAATATCAGGGGCAACCGCATCGTTCTTATCGAGCGCAGATCACCGGCCGCGAGGAAATGCTGAAGTTCTATGACAGGATTCAGCCGTTCTTGAGTCGCCGCAAGCAGGATAAGGCTGAAATCTGTTATCGGATGATTCGTGACAAGGCCAGGAACCAATCCAAGCATACGATTCCGGCTGAAGTCATTGGCCTGATTGCCAATGCCAAATATGCCAGCGGCATGACCTGGGCTGAGATCGATCAGGCTGTCGGCATGCGGCCTGGAACCATGTCGTCGGGTCTTAATTTCAAGATCCCACCACGTCGCGCGCTCGCCAGACATCGCGTCCTGAATTTTGCGACGGCCTTTAAAAGCGACGAACTACGCGCTATCGCTGACTCAGAGGTCTTTTGGGATGTGATCGAGTCGATCCGTCCCTTGGGTCAGATGGAGGTATTCGACCTCACTATCCCCAAACATCACAATTTTATCGCCAACGATTTTATTGCCCACAATTGCATGGGCAAGAAGAAGCCCGAGGAGATGGCCAAGCAGCGGGATACCTTCGAACAGGGGGCGCTGGCGCGTGGAATCGATGGCCAGCTTTCATCGCATGTCTTTAATTTGATAGAGTATTTTTCAGGTTACGGATTCAATAAGTGTATTGTTGGCGAAACACTCGTTGCCGACCCGGCGACCGGCGAGCGTCGCAAGGTCAAGGAGATCTACCGTAACGGTATCGCCTCGGTCGCCAGTCTGATGCCGGATCACCGCATGGGCCGGAGTTCGGTGGTCCAGGTGATGGAGAACGGCATCAAGCCGGTCTTTCGGCTCAGAACCTCGCTGGGCAAGACGCTGCGTGCGACCGGCAATCATCCGCTCCTGACGGCGAGTGGCTGGAAGCGTCTGGATGAGCTGAAGGAGGGCGACCGCATTGCCTCACCGTCACGGCTGCCGATCGAGGGCCAGGAACGCTGGTCCGAGCACGAACTCATCACGCTGGGCTGGGTCTTGTCGGAGGGCAATACCTGTCATCCGAGCGGCTTCTATTTCTACAACAAGGATGAAGTCGCCAGAGATGATTTCCTGGCTGCCGCGAGCGCCTTTCCCGATACGCAACCCACGGTGCGTCTCAGGCCGGAACGGGCTGATACCTGGTGCGTCTATGTCGGAACCGGGCGCGATACGCGCATTCGTGTCGGCGGTGGTTATAGCTTCACACCGCGCTCGGGCGCGCGTCTGTGGCTCGAAGATCTGGGCATGATCGGTCACAAGGCGCCGGACAAGCATTTTCCCGCCAGTGTGTTTCGCCTCGACAACGCCTGCCTAGCGGTCTTACTTGGACGGCTCTGGTCTGGGGATGGCTATATCGCCAGTACCTCAGGGAAAGACATGATCCCCTATCTGGCGAGTGCTTCTCAGCGTCTCGCCGGCGAGACTCAGCATCTGCTGTTGCGCCTGGGTATCGTCAGTCGACTGACCGAAAAGCGCTTTGCTTATAAGGATGGACGCATCGGTTATACGCTCCATCTCGTCGGGCGACGCAGTATCGAAGCCTTCGTCCAGGTCATTGGTCCGCATCTGGTCGGACGAGATGTCCAGCTCAATGCCTTGCGTGACTATCTAGCTCAGACACCTGCCGATCGGGAGTCGGTCGACACGCTTCCGCCAGAGGTCAAGGACAGCGTTCGGTGTCACAAGGAGGCTAGCGGTCTGACTTGGGATCAAATCGCCGAACGCAGTGGCGTATGCGTCAAGGAGTTCTATGGCACGCCCAAGACGCACAAAAAAGGCTTTCGTCGCGCCACGATCCGCAAGCTGGCTGATTTCTTCGGGGCCGACGATCTGAGACAGGCCGCCAACGCCGAGATCTTCTGGGAGCGTATCGTCGCCATCGAACCCGATGGCGCGGCCATGACCTATGACCTGGAAGTCGACCACACTCATAACTTCGTTGCCGACGACATCATCGTCCATAACTCACACTCGGCCGCCTACGCCCTAGTCAGCTACCAAACCCTCTGGCTCAAGGCGCACTATCCGGCCGCCTTCATGGCCGCCGTGCTCTCGGCGGACATGGACAACACCGACAAGGTCGTCACCCTGATCGACGAATGCCGGACGATGAAGCTCAGGGTCGATCCGCCGGCCATCAATCGCTCCGACTATCACTTCACCATCGCCGACGACAAGACCGTCGTCTATGGCCTGGGCGCGGTCAAGGGCGTGGGCGAGTCGGCGATCGAGGCCATGCTGGAGGCGCGTCGAGCCGGCGGTTCCTTCCGCGATCTCTGGGATTTCTGCGGACGCATCGACCTGCAACGGGTCAACCGCCGCGTGCTGGAGTCGCTGATCCGCGCCGGTGCGCTCGACGAACTCGGACCCAACCGCGCCACGCTCATGGCGCATCTGCCGCTGGCGCTCAAGGCCGCTGAGCAGTATCACAGCACCCGCGCGGCCGGTCAGGTCGATCTGTTCGGCGCGCTCGAACCCAGCGGCCCGCCCACGCCCGATCCGCAGCTCGCCCGCGAGACCCTCGCCGACTGGGAGGACGAACAGCGTCTCCAGGGTGAAAAGGAGACGCTCGGACTCTATCTCACCGGACATCCGATCGACCGCTACGAGGACGAACTCAAGGCGATGGGCGGGGCGCGTATCGCCCGCTTGCTGGAGACCGATCGCGAACTCGGACGCCGCGACCGGCGCGATCGCGAAAAACGCACCGTCGTCGGGCTGGTGGTCGGTGTGCGGCATGGCAAGACCCAGCGCGGACGCATGGGATCGGTGGTGCTCGACGACCGCACCGGACGCATCGAGGCCACGGTCTTCTCCGAACTCTATGAACAGGCGCGTCATCTGCTGGTCGCCGACCAGATCCTGAGCATCACGGGCGCGCTCAACTTCGACGAGTTCCGCGACGCCTGGTCGCTGCGCGCCGACAGCGTGCGCACCTTCGAGGACGCGCGCGCGACCGCCGCCGATCATCTGCTCCTGACGCTGGATCTGTCCGATCCGGCCGTCCATGCGCGTGGACCGGAGCGGGTCGAGGAACTGCGCGCGGTGCTGCTCGCCCATCGCGACACAGCGCGCGAGACCAGTGTGCCGATCCGGTTGATCTACCGTCGTCCCGGTGCAGTCGGCGAGCTGATGCTGGGAAGCGCCTGGCGCGTTCGGCCGGCCGATGCCCTGCTCAAGCAGTTGCGCCAGTTGTTGGGAGCCGAGAGTGTCCGCGTCTCTTACGAGCGCCCGGTCCAACAGGCGGCCATGTCTGAGTTACAGTCGCCGCCGCGATTGCGGGTGGTGTCCTGATACCTCGCTTTTCGAGTGCACGGAAAGCAGAGCATTCAATCGATCAAAGCAAGACATCCAAGGGGCTGCGCACTCCCTGGTTGCCACGGTTGAGGACATGGGTATAAATCATCGTGGTCGACACATCCGCGTGTCCCAGTAGCTCCTGCACGGGTTTCTCCAAACGCGACGGTAGCGGCACCACGGGCAGCCGCTTCGGTCGCTTGGCGCGAGCGAAATCCCCAAGCGCTTCCAATGAGTGTCCAGGCACCTGTTTGTACAGAAACACCAGGGCATTCAACGCTTGGTTCTGGGTACTGGCCGAAACCTGACCACGCACGGCCAGGTCTTCGAGAGCATTCCAGAGGCGGTCCGCGCCGAAGCCCGCCAGAACTCCCAATCCACCTCCGCCGCCGGCACCTTCGCGGTCTCCAGCAGATTCTGTATAGCTTTGATGGTCTGCACAAACTGCCAGTCCGCTATTCCGTCTAATCGACCCACTTGCTCCAGATAACCGTCCATGTCTTCGCGGGTGTGTTGCTTCAGATGCTTGTTCGGAAAAGCTGCCAGGATACGCTTCCGCTCGGCGCACCTGTCATCGAAGCGCATTCTCTTTGACGCCAGACTGACGAGTTCTGACGATGAACTGGTTCTAAAAACGCTCCTTGGCGGCGTTTTCTGTTGTTTGATGTTCTTGCATGTGCTATGAATTAAATTCGCAGGCAGGACGTGTGGGTTTTGCCTGGCGTCGCTTGGACAGTTTGGTCTAACTTTGAAGGCAGCGAACAGTGAGTGAGACTACGTGCTAACAATGCCATAAACTCGGACGGCAAAAAGCTGCGCCGCTCGTTTCTCGCTCTGCAGTTTCTTGTCTCCGGTTATAGCTGTCGTTGGGCGAGCAAGAAGGAGCACTTCGAATGACAACTAACACTTGGCCTCGCGATCAATATGTGGGCCCTGGTGGTGGCATGTACGTTGGCCCTGGTGGGGGGATGTACGTCGGACCAGGTGGCGGAGCGTATGTTGGTCCCGGAGGAGGTATGTACGTCGGGCCTGGCGGTGGTATGTATGTTGGCCCTGGTGGTGGTCTTTATGTCGGGCCAGGTGGCGGCATGTACACCGGCCCCGGTGGTGGCCTCTACACCGGCCCCGGCGGTGGCTTGTATACCGGACCGGGGGGCGGTCTATACAACGGTCCTGGTGGCGGCATGTACACCGGCCCTTGTAGCGCGCCATATCAAAGCAACATTCCACCGTGGCCCGTTTTTATCGAAGAGCTTGAGAAGAACGGCATGCATGACATAGCAAAATTAATTAGGTCACATCTTCCGTAATCCATGTGGTACACGCCCACCAACCGCTTCCACTGGACGTCGGTGCTACCGGCCGCCGCCAGTGAAGCGGCGCGTTAAATTTTTATAAAATAGATACTATGGATATACAACTCAAAATAGCAGGGTCATCAGAAATAGATGAAGTTTTGAAGCTTCATTATAGATATCAGATTGATTCTATAGCGAAAGAAGACAAGTCAGATGGTTTTGTGACAACGTCATTCACCAAAGACCAGATGGTGGATTTGATCAATAAAGAAAACGGTCTTTTTATCGCTAAAAAAGGCGGGGCTGTTGTGGCTTATGTAATGGCTGCTTCATGGGAATTCTGGTCGGCATGGCCAATGTTTGCATTTATGATAAATGAATTGCCAAACCTTGAATACAAAGGCCAAATGTTGAGCGTTGAGAACTCGTATCAATACGGCCCGATATGCATTGACAAAAGTGTTCGAGGAACTGGCGTTCTTGAGGCGATTTTTGAGTTTGCAAAAAACAAGATGTCAGAGCGATACCCTATTCTGGTCACTTTTGTTAATAAAGCCAACGAAAGATCATATCAAGCGCACAAAAGAAAGCTCGGCCTTGATGTTATTCATCAATTTGAATTCAATTCAAATAGCTATTATGAAATGGCTTGCAAGACCAATGAAGCTTGAGTGGGACCGCTAACCGCTGCGAATTTAGTTCCCTCGCCACGCTCGGCGGCTCCTTCGTTTCGGCGTTAGCACCCGGACACCCCAACCCCGTAGCATAGGAGAGCTCAGTTGCGGCTCGTTACGTATCAGGTCCGTTCGCAGCGCTCTTGGATTTTGGCGTCCTAATCGCGCCAACTGGCGCTGTTGCAAACTTGGTAGTTGATCCGGGGAACGAAGACTTTCTGGTCGGCGGCGAAATTCCCGGATGGACAGCTCTGACTTTACTTCTCTGAAGCCGGGGGCCACCACAGCCAGCGGCGAACATGCGGTTGCTGATTCTCTGCGATGCCAGCGACTACCAACGCCTCAAGCATCAGTCATCCACCGGTCGACGCCGCTGCTGCTTGCGCCGACTCTGCACCTGCTTGGTCTGGAGCCGCCGTTCGCGCGAGGCCCGGGTCGGCTTGGTGGCGATGCGCCGCTTGGGACGGTGGAGCGCCTGACGGATCAGACCCGCCAGCCGCTCGCGCGCATCCTCGCGATTGCGCTCGCGTTCGCGGAAACGATGGGCCTCGATGGTGATGACGCCGTCCTGGTCGGCGCGCCGTCCCGCCAGCTGCACCAGACGGCGGCGGACGTCCTCAGGCAAGGCCGATGAGCGGGCGGCATCGAAGCGCAGTTGCACGGCGCTCGCAACCTTGTTGACGTTCTGACCGCCGGGTCCGGGCGCGCGGATGAAGCGCTCGGACAACTCGGCATCTGGGATAAACACTGTGGGCGTGATCTGGAGCATGATGTGGATTGTGACAGGCACAGACGAAGCGCGACAGGGTGTGGTGAGTCGGCGGTTATACTTTTCTGCCAAATCAAACAGGGATGAGTCCGCCAGCGCCTATGACGACGGGGATCCCGGCCTTTCATGACAAGCAGCGGAGGTACCTGATGTTCGGTGCTCTGACATCCGAAAACCTGTTCCACGATGGTGTGGCCATGATGGCGTTTCGGCATTCGACGTTTGAAACCATTACAACCTCGATGGTCGTCCGGATCTTGGCTGTAGGCTGGCTTGGCTTGAGCCTGCCGGTCCAGGCCGACGACTGGGGCGCCCGACTGTCGGATGGCTCCGGCGTCGAGGTCGATGCCTCCACCCATCGCGCCTGGCGCTTGGAGGACGGCCGACGCACCCCACTTTGGGATGGTGTGCATCGCCTGGAAGACGGCTCGGTCGTCATCGTGCGCGACGGCGTGGCGGTGCCGAATCCCGCGATGCTGGAGACCTGGAGCGAAGCGCCGCCGCGCCAACCACGCGAAGCAGGGCGTGAGTCCGATGTCTGTCGCGAACTGGTCCGGCGTGTCTGCGGCGAAGGCGAGGGCGATAACGCGGCCTGTGCCGGCGGCGAGCCGTGCCGGCTGGCGCGCGACCTGCTGAAGATGTCCGCTGAATCGCTGCCCCTGGAGGCTGAGATCCAGGCCGAGTCATCCGTCGGCACCCAGTGTCGCGAGGCTATGACCAACCCCTTCTTCGCGCCCTGCCGCTGAGGCGTCCAACCCTCGAAACGCGCTATTCATATTCGGAATCGATTCATGGCATTACGCATCAAGAGTCACTGGAAGGACGACGCGCGCGCGCGCTCGCTGCCCGAGATCGCCAGCGCCCTGGCCTACATCGCCTGGCGCATCGCACTCGACAAGGCCATCAATCTGCACTGCGAGCGCTTCGTCTATCGCGACGACGCCCAGCGTCTGGCCGTGATCCAGGAATATCTGGTGTTCCTGGTCCAGATCGCCGACCGTCTGGCACACGCCGAACTGGATGAGGCCGAGCGGCGCACCCTCATCGTCGAGTTCGCCAAGAAGCTCTTCGGCCATGTCCAGGACAACAGCCAGGATCTGCTCGGTCCGGGCGACTACGGCGGCCCCTTCATCGCACTGCTCGACACCCGCTCCGGCGAGTACGCCGAGTTCCAGTTCGCCGGAGATGGCCCCAGTTACGCCTTTCTGCGCCATCTCGGCCATGAGATCCAGTGCGTCATGGGCGAGTCGGAGGCGAACCGCTGGGTGATCGATCAGGTCATGGACAAGGACGGCTGGGACGCCTACAAGCACTTCGCACGCGCCTATCACAACCTCTTCGAGTGATTCGCTCTTGCATTTCGCGCGCTCGGACGCCATGATCCGCCTGCCGTCGCGCGTCTCATGCCGTGCCCCCCTTGCCTCCAGAGACACTTCAGCGACGTGTTCAATCGACGAGGCGCTTGCCCTCAGAGTCAATCCGCTCGATCTCCGTCGTCGCGATCACACGCGCCCAGACCGGCGACCGAGTCCATGGAGAATGTCACGTATGGTCCTAAAGATAGGCGGCGATATGCTGGCGCTGGACGCCGCTATCCGTCGTCAGATCGAAACGGAAGCCCGCAAACTCACGGATCGCTTCCCCGGCGAGCCGATCGAGGCCCAGGTCAATGTCCAGGAAGAGTTCGACCAGTTGCACGGTCATCGCGTGCGCTGCGAGCTGAGCGCCAAGCTCGGTGCCGGTCGTCAGGTGGTGGTGCGCGAGGCGCGTAAGGTGGCCTCCGAAGCCATCAGCGAGGTCTTCACCGCCGCCCGCCGCAATGTGCGCCGTCTGCGCTGTCAGAGTGTCCTTGCGCTCGCGCCGGCCCCCAAGACGGTCGTCGCGCGTACCGGCGCCCAAATCGCGACCCGTTGACGCCCACCTTGAGCGCGAGGTCTCCGCACCCATCTAGTTGGCATTCGGCCATGAGCGGTCGGGCGCGTGTCCATCCATTCGAAGCCGACACGGATTGGATTCAAACAGAGGAGAGCCTCCAATGAAGGTTGCGATCATCGGCGGGACCGGCTTTGTCGGTCTGTATATCACCCGTCATCTGCTGGCGGCCGGCCATGTGCCGCGACTGCTGGTGCGTCCGGGCAGCGAGTCCAAGGTCGAGCGCCCCGAGTCGTGCGAGATCGTCCACGGCGACGTGAGCGATCCGTCCTCACTCGTGGAGTGCGTGCGCGGCTGTGATGCGGTCATCTATCTGATCGGCATCCTGCGCGAGTTTCCCGCTCAGGGCATCACCTTCGAGGCGCTCCAGTATCAGGGTGTGGTCGACACCATCGCCGCCGCGCAGGAGAACTGTGTCGGGCGCTTCGTTCTGATGAGCGCCAACGGCATCCGTCCCGACGGCACCGCCTATCAGCGCACCAAGTACCGCGCCGAGCAGGCGCTCAAGGACTCGGGACTGCGCTGGACGATCTTCCGTCCGTCGGTGATCTTCGGCGATGCCGAGGGGCGGATGGAGTTCTGTTCGCAGCTCAAGAAAGACATCATCAACAGTCCGCTGCCGGCGCCGTTGTTCCATGCCGGTCTGCTGCCGACCAAGGCCGGACTCTTCGAGCTGGCTCCGGTCAGCATCGAGGACGTCGCCGATGCCTTCGTGCTGGCGCTCAGCGAGTCGCGTACCGAGTCCCAGACCTATTCACTGTGCGGTCCCGAGCGGCTGAGCTGGAAGGCGATCCTCAGCACGATCGCCGCCGCTTCAGGGCGCACCAAGCTGATGGTTCCGGCCCCGGCACTGGCGATCAAGGCGGCCGCCGGTCTGTTCGACCGCTTCCCCTGGTTCCCCATCTCGCGCGATCAGATCCGGATGCTGATGGAAGGCAATGTCTGCACCGAGAACGACGGCTTCGCGCGTCTCGGGTTGACGCCGACCCATTTCGGCGTCGACCAGCTCGGCTATCTGGCACGCGGCGACTGAAAGCCGTGGGCCGCCGGGTCAGCGCGTTGATGGAGCCTTGTAGCCGAGGATCAGATCCATGACGTTGGTTCCGGTCGGCCCGGTGCGGATGAGATCGCCGCTCGCCTCCAGGAAGCGCCCGGAGTCGGCCCGTTCCAGACCGGTGCGGGCATCGAACCCGATGCCGCCAAATTCGGCCCGTTCCAGGGTGCCCCCATCGACCAGAGCGCCGGCGTCCTCGGTCGGCCCGTCGCCGCCATCGGTACCGGCACTCAGCAGCCAGACATCATCGCGTCCAGCCAGCTCGATCGCGGCGGCCAGTGCCAGGTGCTGATTGCGACCGCCGCGCCCCGGATGCGCGGGGAGTCGAACCGTCGTTTCTCCGCCCCAGACATGCAGACCCGGTGCGCCGTCGATGAGCGTCCGGGCGAGCGCGCGGCCCTGGTCGGCGGCCTCACCCTCGATTGGGTCCGGATGCAGCCGGACGTGCCACCCCCTGGACTCGGAGGCTTTCACGACCGCCGCCTTGGCCAGCGACAGCGTGGCGACCAGTTCCATCTCGGGACCATGCTCCGGTAGCGTGCCGCGCTCGGCGAGTCCGCGCGCGACCCGGCCCGCCAGCCAGTCCGGCAGCACGAGTCGCCCGACCTGATCGCCCAGATCCGGCCTGGGCACCAGCGGCCCCGAGCCGATGACGCCCGGCGTATCCCCAGGTACATCCGAGATGGCCAGCTGCCGGACGGGACGTCCGCCAAGATGCCGCAGGAGTCCACCCGCCTTGAGACGCGAGACCGACTGACGCACGCGGTTCATGGCGTCGATCGGCAGTCCGCTGGCGAGCAACCAGGCATTGATGGCGCGCAGCTCGGCCAGTTCCAGACCCGCGATCGGCGCCTCGATCAGCGCCGAGGCGCCACCGGAGAGCAGGAACAGGAGCCGTGTCTCGGCGGGAAGGTCATCCAGATTCGCCAGCAGCCGCTCGCCGGCCGCGAGACTGCCGGCATCCGGCAGTGGATGGCCGCCGAAATGGACCTCGATCCCCAGCCCTCGCAAGCGCCCCGGATCGGCGTGTCCAGGCTTGGTGACGAGCATTCCGCCCCGGCAGGCGTCGCCGAGCACGTCGAGTGCGCCCAGCGTCATGGATTCGGCCGCCTTGCCGATGGCGGCGATCCAGACCGGACCTGCAATCGGGCGCGCCATGAGCGCGCGTCGGACCGCGTGCGCCCCATCGACGGCGTCGAGCGCGACGGCCAGCAGTTCGAGGAGTGCGTGACGTGGGGCGTGCAGGAGCGTCATCGATCGCCGTCAATTGATTGATTTCAATGTGTCCGCATCGATTCCGGACGCAAACTGCCTGCTCCTGGGCGATCGGACGTCGCTCGTCTCGTCGCGCCGCACGCTCCTGTCATTGGGATATCCGTGGCGGCCGTCTTTTCGCCCAATGGAGCCGTACCCGGATGAATCTCTGCCCCAAATGCGACCGTCCGCTCTGGCCATTCGCCATGATCCTGACCATCACCAGTGTCATCGCTTTTCTGACCTGGCTGATCCTGGGGCTATCGGCGATCGAACCCTGGCAGCGCCTCCTGGTGACGCTGATCGCCTTCATCGCGGTCGGTGCGACTCTGTTGCACTATGTCGTCAGTTGTCTGAGGCGTCACTGCCGGCACGGCCATCCCGTCGTCCAGGGACGCTCCTGACGCATTCTACGCGGGCGCGCGCGTGACCTGATCGCGCAGATAGACCGGAAGCGCCTGTTCGGCCGGAACCCAATGACCGGCCGTCAGCTCGGCGGCGGCCAGGAGCGCGATATCCTGAGCCTCGCAGACTCCATCGGGGTTCATCCCGCTCAAGGCCGGTCCGACCCGCCGGCTCAGTATCTCGCCGTGCACCCCCCAGCCCGGCCCCACGCCCTGCCAGCCATCACCCGTGGGGCGCGTGACCCGATCGGGCGCACAGACCTGCTCGGCGCCGCCCAGCTCGGCCAGATCCCGCTCGCCGATCTCGTAGCACCCCCAGTAGACCTCGTCCATGCGTGCATCCAGCGCGGTCAGCAGCCGGCGCTGCCCCTCACGCCGAAACTGTCCCTGAGCCATGGCCGCGAGTGTGGAGACCGGCACCACGGGCAGTTCGGCACCGAAGGCCGCGCCCTGGATCACCGAGGTCGCGATCCGGATGCCCGTGAAGGAGCCTGGACCACAGCCGAAGGCCAGGGCATCCAGGTCTCGCAGCTCCAGGCCGGCCTGCTCCAGCAGACGCTGCATCATGCCGAGGATGAGTTCGCCATGGCGGCGCGGGGCGAGGGTGAGTTCCTGAACGACGCTCCGGTCGACGAGGAGTGCGGCCGAACAGGTCTCGTTGGATGTGTCGATGGCGAGTAATTTCATGGAATTCAAAATGTTTCGAGTCCAAGTGGTCGGCCGCCAAAGGCACCCAGTCCAAACGGACCGCTTTCGAGTTCGTGGAGGTAGGGGTAGGGCGGTTGCAGCACCCAACCCCGGAAAGCCATGTCCAGACTGCCCTGGAGCTGGCGTGGCGGCTCGTCGGCCGAGACCTCGACAGTGAACAGCCGCAGCCGGCCAAGCCTGGTGTGCGGATCTTCCAGTCGGGTCTGAGCGGCCCAGGCCGGTAGCCCGTCCATGAAGTATTCGCTCTGCGGCGCCGCATCCTTGAGCTTGGCCGCCAGCCCCAGCAGCAGCAGGGTCTTGTACTCGATCTCCTGATCGAATTCGCCGACCGTCGGGCGTTGGGCGTCGAGATCCCAGAGCGAATTGGACCGGCGCGAGCTGAGATAGAGATGCAGCTCGTGCAGGTCACGCCAGGTGCCTGCCGGCAGGGCGGCCTTCCACAGGATCGCATAGCGGATCTGACGGTTGGCGAAGCGGAACAGGTTGCGGATCAGCCACAGACGTTTGTGTTGCTGGCGCTCGCTGGGGACCGGATGCTCCTTGTCGAGCTGGTGCAGCGCGCGATCGAGGTTGACGAACATCAGCCGCCCGAGTCGCTGCTCCATGGTGAGACCGGGCGCGGTCTCCGTGGCGGTCGCCTCGCCCGCATAGGGCTTGGGCAGGCCGGCGCAGGTCTTGAGCACCGGAGCCTTCAGCAGCGACAGGACAGTGAGACGCCGGCTGGCCGAGAGTTCGGCCTTGCGCAGGTTCTCCAGCGTCAACACGAGCGCGGGACCGGCCTGACGCACCCCGCGTGTCCTGAGGCTGGCCAGCCAGTCCTTCAGGGCGTCCAGATCCGTGTCGAAGCGCGGCCGGGTGCACTCGCGGATGGCGAGCGGCGACGGGATCGATTGGGCATCGAAGCTCAGCATTGATTCCTCCTGTCACGAAACATCCAGCCTGTGGCAAGGCAGGAGTCCATGGCCGGGACGTCTATACCTGATGGCAATGCTAGCTTTATTCCGCCCTGTGATCTGTCGACTCGATTCCAGTTTCACGATCGAGCCGGCTGAAGCCGGAGCCCTGGTTTCAAAACGCTTTCAGGATGTTGCGCGTCTCCTCGGCCGTGATGCGCGGCCCGAGTGAAGTGACGAGCTTGGCCGAGGCCGCCGAGGCCAGATCCCCCGCGCGCTGATGCGTCCAGCCCTGGCTCAGTCCGTAGAGGAAGGCGCCGGCGAACATATCCCCCGCGCCGACCGTATCCACCGCCTCGACTTCGACCGGATCGATCTCGATCAGCGCCCGACCGTCCCAGACCAGCGCGCCCTTGGGACCGCGGGTGATGGAGAAGTGGCGCGCGATGGTCTTGAGATAGTCGACCGCCTGATGCAGATCGTCCGAGCCGGCCATGCCCATGGCCTCGAACTCGTTGGCAAACAGCAGATCCACGCCCGAGCCGATCATCTCCAGCAGTCCGGGCTTGAAGAACTTGACCATGTTGGGGTCCGACAGCGAGATGGCGGTCCTGACGCCCGCCGCCTCGGCGATCCGCTTGGCCTCGATCGATGCCGCGCGCGCCGAGTCGGACGTGACCAGATAGCCTTCGGTATAGAACCAGTCCGAATCGCACAGTGCCTCCTCGACCAGCTCCTTGGTCGAGAGGTTGCCGCTCACGCCCAGGAAAGTGCACATGGTGCGGTCGCTGTCCGGCGTCACCAACACCACGCAGCGTCCGGTGTGACCCTGATCCTTCTCGGTGTGGTGATTGGTGTCCACGCCGCCCTCGATCAGATCCTTCATGTAGAAGTGGCCCAGCTCGTCGTCGGCGACCTTGCAGGAATAGAAGCCCTTACCGCCGAACTGGCTGAAGGCGATGATGGAGTTGGCCGCCGAGCCGCCCGAGCCGCGCTGAGGATGGTGCGCCTTGAGATGCTCCATGATGCTGAGCTGCTGGTGTTCGTCGACCAGGGTCATGACGCCCTTGTCGATGCCGAGGATGCCCAGATCCTCGGGCGTGACTTCGTATTCCATGTCGACCAGGGCATTGCCGATGCCGTAGATGTGATATTTCGCCATGATGGTTCCATGAGTGCACAAAAAAGTGGACCATTGTACCGAGCCATCGAGCCGCTGGCGCGTTCCGGCGGCGATTTACCATCTGAACGGAGCGGTTTTTCGCGCAAGACTGATGAAACGTAAGATGAATCTGTTGATGATCATCGGGTTGGTGGGCACCCCGATCGCCGGGACTCAGTTCGGCCTGGACTATGGCCGTGCCATCTGGGGCGCGCCCCAGGTCGAATGGACGCCCATCGAAATGGCCCTGCCGCTGGAGCAGACCAGCGGGAACTTTCAACTCTTGCTCGACAATGAGCCGCTTGCCGACCATTTGGCGCGTAACTCGCTCACGGCGCTGGGATCGGAGGGACTGGCCTATTTCGTCACTCCCCAGATGGTCCGGGTGCGTCTCAACAACTGGCCTCAGATCCAGGCGTGGAAGGCCCATTTGCTGCACATGGGGGTGTACTCCGCGCTCGGGCTCGGCGTGTCGCTGACCTGTCTGATCGTGGGGCTGGTCGAGTTCTTCCGCCAGACGCCCGTGCCGCGACGACGACCGCCCGAGGCACAGGTGGCGCGTCCCGTCCGTCGTCGTGATCCGGGTGTGTTCTAGCCTCGAAACTCAGCGCGTCTCGGCCTCGGCGCGCAGCGGCAGCAGGGCCGCCTGCATCGCCTGCGGAATGACCGAGACATCACCGCGCGCCAGCTCGCGTCCCTGATCGAGCACCAGCACCTGATCGACCCAGTCCAGACCGGCCGGACGATGGGTGATGAGCAGCACGGTGCGTCCGACCATGAGGGTATCGAGCGCCTGCATCAGATCGCGCTCGGTGGCAGCGTCCAAACCCTCGGTCGGCTCGTCGAGCAGCAGGATGGGCGCGTCCTTGAGCAGGGCGCGCGCCACGGCGATCCGCCGCCCCTGACCGCCCGAGAGTCGCACGCCGGTCTCGCCGACCCAGGTGTCATAGCCCTCGGGCAGCTCGGCGATGAAGTCGTGGATCTGGGCCACGCGGCAGGCCGCTTCGATCGCCGCCTGCGGAGCGTCCGGGTTGGCGATCAGCAGATTCTCGCGGATGGTGGCGTCGAACAGATGGGTGTGCTGACTGACCACGGCGATGTGGCGGCGCAGATCGTCGCCATGGAAGTCCAGGATGTCATGACCGCCGACGCGGATGCTGCCCGAATCCGGTGCCCAGAAGCGCAGCAGCAGATTGAACAGCGTGCTCTTGCCCGAGCCGGTCGCGCCGATCACCGCCGCGCGTGTGCCTTGGGGCACCTGGAGCCGGATGCCTGAGACGGCCGGGCGTGGCGCGTCCGGGTAGCTGAAGCGCACATCAGCGAACTCGATATCGAAGCGTTCGGGCCGGGGCGAGGGGGGGCTCGGTTCGGCGACGGCCGGCTCGGTATCGACGATGGCAAACAGCCGGTGCGCGGCGGCCAGGGTGCGCCCGAGCATCTGGAACGCCTGGGGCAGGGGGGCGACGGCCTCGAAGCTGGCGAGCGTAAAGAGTGCCAGCATCGCCAGTTGCGGCGGCATCAGCCGCCCGTCGTCGACCAGCGGGATGGCGATCCACAGCAGCACCCACAGGCTCAGGCTGGCGCAGAGTCCGACGGCGGCCTGAGTCAGGCCATGATCGCTGGAGAGACGGGTCTGATCGGCGATCAGACGCCGGCTCAGGCTGTCGATATGCCGGGCCTGGCGCTCGGCGGCGCCATAGAGCGTGAGTTCGGCCAGGCCCTGGACACCATCGATGACCGCCGTGCGCAAGGCCGCCTCGTCCTCGGCGATGCGCCGTCCAGGGGCCAGACCGCGTGCCTGCGACCAGATCGGCAGTCCCACCCCGGCCAGTACCAGAAAGGTCAGGCCGGAGAGCGCCAGCAGTGGATGGTAGAAGAGCAGAAAGATCGTGAACAGCACGATACTGACATTGGCCACCGCGACCGGCACCAGCACCCGCACATAGAGATTGTCGAGCGCGTCGATGTCGGCGCGGATGCGGCTCAGCAGATCGCCGCTGTGATACTGCTGGAGCCGCGCCGGGGCGAGCGGTTCGAGATGCTGATAGAACCAGACGCGCAGACTGGCGATCAGCCGGAAGGTCGCCTCATGGTTGACGAGCCGTTCGCCATAGCGCCCGGCGGTGCGGATCATGGCACTGCCCCGGATCAGCGCCGCCGGGGTGAAATAGTTCATGGCCACGCCCGCTGCGCCGGCAGCGGCCATCGCGGTCAGGAACCAGCCGGCGGCGGCCATGAGCGTGACATTGGCCAGCAGGGTCAGGATCGCGGCCAGGGTGCCGACCAGCATCCAGGTTCGGTAGGGCTGAAAGAGTTGCCACAGACGGCGCAGTTCGTTCATGCCGGCTCACTCCCAGGCCGGCTCGGACTGTGGGCGGCGATCATCCGCGCATAGAGTCCGGCGGCATCGGCCAGTTCATCATGTGTCCCCTGTTCGACGATCCGCCCCCGATCGAGCACCAGGATGCGATCGGCGCGGCGCACTGTATTGAGCCGATGCGCGATCACCAGCAGGGTGCGATCGAGCGCCAGTTCGTCGATGCCTTCCTGGACCAGACGCTCGCTCTCGGGGTCGAGGTTGGCCGTGGCCTCGTCGAGGATCACCAGGGGGGCATCGCGCAGAAAGGCGCGGGCCAGGGCGATGCGCTGGATCTGCCCGCCCGAGAGTCCCGCGCCGCGCTCGCCGACCGGGCTGTCATAGCCCAGCGGCAGGGCGTCGATGAATTCAGCCGCCCGTGCGCGTCGCGCCGCCTCACGCACGGCGTCGAGCTCGGCCTCGGGCTGCCCGAGCCGGATGTTGTCGGCGATCGTGCCCTGGAACAGGCGCGGTTGCTGCGGCACCCAGGCCAGATGACGGCGCCAGTCTTCCAGGTCGATCTCGGCGAGCGCCTGTTCGCCGATCAGGATGCGCCCGCCGGTCGGAACCAGGAACCCGAGCAGCAGATTGACCACTGTGGTCTTGCCTGCGCCGCTGGTGCCGACCAGGGCGATGCGCTGCCCCGGCGGGATGGCGAAGCTCAGACCATCGAGTGCCTCGCGCCCCGGCTCATAGCTGAATCGCACGTCTTCGAAGCGCACCCCAAGCGGCCGGGCGGCCGCCAGCGGCTCGGTGCCCGGATCGATACGGGTCGGTTCGGTGTCCAGCACCTGGATCAACTGTTCGGCGGCCGCCACCGCGCCCATGCGCGCATGGTACTGAGTGCCGAGATTGCGCAGCGGCGCATAGAACTCGGGCGCGAGCATGAGCACGAAGAATCCTTGCAGATAGGTCACGTCCGGGATCGGAATCCAGGCCGGCACCGGCACTGCCAGGCCATAGAGCCGGAAGCCGATCAGGACCGCGACGATGGCGACCCCGACGCTGGCGAAGAACTCCAGCACCGCCGAGGACAGGAAGGCCACGCGCAGCACCTGCATGGTGCTGTGACGATAGTCGTCGGAGACGCGCGCGATGATGGCGACCTCGCGCCGGCTGGCGCCGAAGAGTTTGAGCGTGGTCAGGCCCTGGATGACGTCGAGGAAGTGCGCGCTCATGCGCGCGAGCTGTTTCCACTGGCGCTGATTGCGCACCTCGGCGCCCGAACCGATCAGGATCATGAACAGCGGGATCAGCGGCGCCGTGAACAGCAGCACCAGCCCGGCGAGCCAGTCCATCGGCATCACGGCGGTGAGGATGGCCAGCGGCAGGATCATCACCAGCGTCATGGCCGGGACGAAACGGGCGTAATAGCCCTCCAGGTCGTCGATACCCTTGGTCAGAGTCTCGACCAACGCGCCGCTGCGCTGGCCGGAGAGATAGGCCGGCCCGAGCCGTTGCAGATGCCGATGGATCCGATCGCGCAGCGTGGCACGCACCTGAGCGGCCGCTTGAAAGGCCGATCGCTCGGCGAGCCAGACGATGAGCGCGCGCGCGCCAAACAGCGCCAGCAGCCCCCACAGCCAGGGCTGGACTTCGCTCAGTCCAGCGTCGTTGAAGATCACGGCATCGAGGGTCACGGCCAGCGCCCAAGCCTGGGCGACGGCCAGCAGACCGTTGGCCGTGTTGAGCCAGATGGCCCGCATGAGCGCGGCGCCAGCGAGCGGCCGTTGTGATTTGAGCCAGGCGTTGACTGACATGAACCCTTACCCTATCCGTCCTCGGTCGAGAGCCGATAGCGGAGGATACGGACCCAAGTCCCTCTGGGCAATTTTTGGTTTGGATGCGGCGGATCGGAGGCGGGTACCGGGCATGGGAGCAGCCCTCTGACGGGGTGGGGGTGAATACAAAATGTTGAGTGTTCTGGTCGATTGAATGGCGGCGCCCAATAGTCTTTTTCGATCTTTTGGATCTGACCAAACGATTGGTCTCCGGCCATGTCTGACTCTATCTTGATTCGCAGGCTCGACGATCACGCGAGACCATAACGAACTTCAGTCAACGAAGCCACGAATGGAGAGAGCGATGGACACGAATGCGACGACAGCAGGCAAGTGCCCGGTGATGCACGGTGGTCACACGGCGGCCGGATCCTCGAACATGGACTGGTGGCCGAAGGCGCTCAATCTCGACATCCTGCATCAGCACGACACCAAGACCAATCCGCTGGACCCGGACTTCGACTATCGCGAAGCGGTCAAGACGCTCGATTTCGAAGCCGTCAAGAAAGACCTGCACGCCCTGATGACCGACAGCCAGGACTGGTGGCCGGCCGACTGGGGGCATTACGGCGGTCTCATGATCCGCATGGCCTGGCACGCGGCCGGCACCTATCGCATCGCCGATGGGCGCGGCGGCGCGAGCACCGGCAATCAACGCTTCGCCCCGATCAACTCCTGGCCCGACAACGTCAACCTGGACAAGGCGCGTCGTCTGCTGTGGCCGATCAAGCGCAAATACGGCAACGCGCTCAGTTGGGCCGACCTCATCGTGCTGGCCGGCACCGTGGCCTATGAGTCCATGGGGCTCAAGACCTTTGGTTTTGCCTTCGGCCGCGAGGATATCTGGCATCCGGAGAAGGACATCTACTGGGGCTCGGAGAAGGAATGGCTTGCTCCCAGCGACAACCCCAACAGCCGCTACTCCGGTGAGCGCGACCTCGACAACCCGCTGGCGGCGGTGATGATGGGCCTAATCTACGTCAACCCCGAGGGCGTCGACGGCCAGCCCGATCCGCTCAAGACCGCCCATGACGTGCGCGTGACCTTCGCGCGCATGGCAATGAACGACGAGGAGACCGTCGCCCTGACCGCCGGCGGTCATACGGTCGGCAAGGCGCATGGCAACGGTGATGCCAAGCTGTTGGGACCGGAGCCCGAGGGCGCCGGGGTCGAGGATCAGGGGCTGGGCTGGCTCAACAAGACCGCGCGCGGCATCGGTCGCGACGCCGTGACCAGCGGCATCGAGGGTGCCTGGACCACGCATCCGACACGCTGGGACAACGGCTACTTCCATCTGCTGCTCGATTATGAGTGGGAGCTGAAGAAGAGTCCGGCCGGTGCCTGGCAGTGGGAGCCGATCGACATCAAGGAGGAGGACAAGCCGGTCGATGTCGAAGATCCGTCGATCCGTCGCAATCCGATCATGACCGATGCCGACATGGCGATGAAGATGGACCCCGAGTACCGCAAGATCTCGGAGCGGTTCCGTCAGGACCCGGAGTATTTCGCCGAGACCTTCGCGCGCGCCTGGTTCAAGCTGACGCATCGCGATCTCGGACCCAGGACGCGCTACATCGGTCCCTATGTGCCGCAGGAAGATCTGATCTGGCAGGATCCGGTGCCTGCCGGTCGCACCGACTACGATGTCGCGGCCGTGAAGGCGCGGATCGCGGCCAGTGGTCTGAGCGTCAGCGACATGGTCGCCACCGCCTGGGACAGCGCTCGGACCTTCCGGGGTTCGGACAATCGCGGCGGGGCCAATGGGGCGCGCATCCGGCTGGCGCCGCAGAAGGATTGGGAGGGCAACGAGCCGGCGCGTCTGGCACGGGTGCTGAGCGTGCTCGAACCCATCGCGGCCGAGACCGGGGCCAGTGTGGCCGATGTGATCGTGCTGGCGGGTACGGTCGGCATCGAGCAGGCGGCCAGGGCGGCCGGGTTCGACGTTCAGGTGCCTTTTGCGCCTGGGCGCGGCGATGCCACGGCCGAGATGACGGATGTCGAGTCGTTCGAGGTGCTGGAGCCGCTCCACGACGGTTATCGCAACTGGCTCAAGCGCGACTATGTGGTCAGCGCCGAGGAGATGCTGCTCGACCGCACGCAGCTGATGGGGCTGACGGCGCCCGAGATGACGGTGCTGGTCGGTGGACTGCGTGTCCTGGGTGCCAATCATGGCGGTAGCCGGCATGGTGTCTTCACCGACCGGGTAGGCGCGTTGACCAATGACTTTTTCGTCAATCTGACCGATATGGCCTATAGCTGGGTGCCGACCGCCGACAATCTCTATGAGATCCGTGATCGCAAGAGCGGCGCGGTCCGGTGGACGGCGACGCGGGTGGATCTGGTGTTCGGCTCCAACTCGATCCTGCGCGCCTATGCCGAGGTTTATGCACAGGATGACAACAAGGAGAAGTTCGTTCGGGACTTCGTGGCCGCCTGGACCAAGGTCATGAACGCCGATCGCTTCGATCTGGCTTGAGTGTGAGTGCCGGAAGCTCTGAGGGAACAGGGCTTCCGGTGAGAGTGGTTGCAAAGTGTCTATCCAGCTTTTGAGCTATGCCGGCTCACAGTATTCTTGCTTCAGAGGTCGGATCGTGATCCCGCCTGACAGAGATTTAAAAGGATTTGATGTCTTTATCGCTATATCCTCTTAAAGGCATCGCATTGCATACATTTCCGTAAGCTGTTGAATTTTATGAAGCTCAAGCTGAAGTATGCTCTATAAAAAATCAGTAACTTACAGGTTTATGTGTAATGCGATGTCTTAAAGGTTAGGGTCTTCGATATTGTCTGGCTTTTTTGTTGTTAAAAAAGAAGATATCAAGTTGACTCCAATGCCCATAGCAGTAGCCGGAAAAATAAAAAGCCAAACCGTGCTGCTGTTCTTTATGGCTACCCATGCTGAATCAAGTTTTGGTTTTTCTGCTTGGATTATTTCAATGTGGCTTATGATTTCAATAAATAGTTCTGCCATCCATGTGCCGAGCCCCACAAGCAGGAAGCCGCAAATTAAAACGGACCATCTCCAGCTTTCCCCACGATTTAACCATGTCCAATATATCACGCCCAGTGCAGGAAAGATGCCGAATAACCATCCGGCAATATTTAGAGTTTCTTGAGTTTCGAGCATTAATTTCTCTCTTGCTTGCTTTGGCCAGTGCTTGCGTAATAAACGCAGCTTACGAGCATACTAATTAAATCGCTTGCTGTATTTTGGCTGGTATGCCTTTTCTGCTAACTGAAGAAGTCCATTCTTTAATGCTGCCTATGAAATCCCAAACATCACCGTCTTCTGGTTTTGTGTAGTTTTCTAGTTCTGGATTTTCTCCCATTTTTTCAAAAATTTCAATAAGCCATTTTGGTCCGTGCCCAGATGCTTTCAGGTTTTTTAACCAACACTCAAGCTCTCCATTTGGAACCACAAATAACCCATATTCTCTGAGTTGCCTTAGAAGACTTTCCGCAGCTTCTTTCTCATCGTTTGGAAGTGAAGATATTCCGCCATCTCTTTTCATGTCTATATTCAGTTCGATAAATTTTTTGCTTATTTCTTGGCGAATTGAGATTAGCGATTTCTGTGAAATATGAGGCACAAATCCACTACCTAAGAAATTACTCCATGGCTGGCCGCCTTCCTTTAAAACATCAATATCAACAATAGCTGCAGCTGGAATGCCTAATTCTCGTAAAGGTCGAATTATTTGGTGTACGGTCTGCTTGTTTTGTGCATTTATGAACAGGCAGTTTGTTATCCCTCTTTCTGGGGAGTGTTTTAATAGCCTCTCATTTATTTCTTGATAGAATGCCCTGTCTGCATCCGACTCAGTTACGATAACTGCCTCATAGAACAGGCCGTCTATTACGCCTGTGGAACGTAACAGCGGATTTCGCATTAATTGCAGTAGCTTTTCGCTAGGTAGTAATCTCGCTGTTGCTACGCTTTGCGAGTATGTAAGGCGAACGATGTTTATTGGTGTGCCAGATTGAATGCAGCCCATAATAAAATTGGAGCTGTGTGTAGAGACGAATATTTTTTTGCTTTGCGCAGAAGCCGTAACGGAGATCTCTTTGCCTAACTTGTATGAGAGTGATGGATGCAAAAAAGCCTCTGGCTCATCAATCATTAGAACCATTGGGTCGCCAGCTACAAGCTCAAGAACAATACCTGTAAATGCTTTTGCGCCATCGCTAAGGTCATCTATTTTCTTGGCTTTGCTATGGAATATTACTGCATCAGCATGAACCCCTCTTTCTTGTATGTCGTTTGATGGGGGGGTTTCAGATAATCTTACTTTTAATTTGCCCAAATCTGTCGGATCAATAACAAAATAAAGACCAAAAGCGTCATGTACAATTCTTCTAACTTCAGCTCTTTTTTTGTCATCTCTAAATAGAGCGCTCAAGCTATTACTAGGGGGTAACTGAAGATTACCCCCTTGCTGCTCTTGTGTGAGCTGCATTCTTCCATGCCCGTCAAGCAATAATGTATTAAACTTTAGGAACCACCTGCAGAAATATTGGCGATAATGCTTGTCGTTGAGTTTTTCAACTAACTGCGTAAATATTTCCTTTTCTATCTGTGCGCGTTCTTGATAGTTTCCAACTATCATGCAGCCTTTTGGTAGGGGCTAATTTTCATTGGGTTCTTTTTCTAGGTGAGCTAATTTTTCGATAAGCTCTTGCTTTTCTATATTTTCAAAATAGGCGTCTTCGATAATAACCCCGCGCGCATCAAAGTTACCTTCTCTGCAAAAATGAAGGATTTCTTTGAGGATCTTTGATTTTCCGGAATTGTTTGGCCCAACAAATACCGTAATTGGAGTTACTGATAAATTCAAAGGATTCTCAGTTGCCGCACTGCCAAATTTTAATTTTATTCTTTTAAGCATCTCAAGTTTCCGTGGAAATATAGCCAGTGATTATATTGGTTTCCAGTTTGGCCGCCTTTTATGCAGTGTGAGATTGACGGTATTGCCGTAAACACTGAAGACCCTGTGAGATTTTATCTGCAAAGCACATATTATCCCGCAGAATCCTGTCCATGCGCGGGACTCTCTAGTGACGTGTGGACTTACGACCCGGATCTATCTCTTGCCAATCCCTCGTTTCGCCTCGATTGCGCCAAACCGCTGTGTATCGAAATCCCCGAATCAGCGTCCCACTGCTCAATCCGGCTTCGACAGCCGTTCCGCCAACCCGCCCAACGCCTGATCGACCTGCCCGGCCAATTCCGCCATCTCCAGCTCATCCCCGCTCAAGACCGCGCCCGACCGAATCACACGCTCCAGCTCAGCCGCCGCCCGCTGCAACTCGACCGCCCCCAACGTCCCCGCCGCCCCCTTGAGCGTATGCGCCAGCCGCTGAGCCTCCTCACGCGCGCCCGCCGCCAGATGCGCCCTGAGATGAACCATGTCATCACGATGCCCGTCGACGAGCTTGTGCAGCATACGCACATAGAGTTCGCGCTTGCCGCCGACGCAGCGTAGCCCGAAATCGGCGTCCAGCCCGGCAATCGCGTACAGCCAGTCCTGCTGCTCCGACGGCTCCGGCCGCGTCTCAGGCGATTCGACCGCCCCCGGCGCTCCAGACGCTCGCTCTGTTCCCTCCTGAGCCGCCCGCGACCCCGGCGACGAAAGCCAATGCAGCAGACTTTCGTAGAAAATCACCGGCTCCACCGGCTTGGCGATATGATCGTTCATCCCCGCATCCAGGCACGCCCGGCGCTCCTGCCCGAGCACATTGGCCGTCATGGCCAGAATCGGCACCTCGCCCCAGCCCGGCAGCCGACGGATACGGCGCGTCGCCTCCAGCCCATCCATCTCCGGCATCTGCACATCCATCAGCACCAGCCGATAGCGCCGCTGACCGGCCAGCTCGACGGCGCGCCGCCCGTTCTCGGCCAGATCCGCCACCAGATTGGCCTGACCGAGCAGCTCCAGCAACACCTCCTGATTGATCGGATTGTCCTCGACGGCCAGCAGACGGGCGCCCCGGAACTCGCGTGCCAGGGTCTCCAGCGCATCGATGATGCTCGGCTGACCCTCCAGCGACCCCAGCTCCCGATCCGGCCGCTTGAGCAACCGTGCCGTGAACCAGAAGCGGCTGCCCTGACCGGGCACACTCTCCACCCCGGCACTGCCGCCCATGAGCTCGGCAATGCGCCGCGTGATGGCCAGACCCAGCCCGGTCCCGCCATAGCGGCGGATCGGCGAACCGTCGCCCTGCTCGAAGAGCGTGAACAGCCGCCCCTGCATCTCCTCCGGAATCCCGATCCCGGTATCGATCACCTCGAACGAGATCAGCGCGTCCTCGTTGCCGTCTTCCAGGAGGCGCGCCTGAAGCTGAATGCGCCCGCGCTCGGTGAACTTGAGCGCATTGCCCAGATAGTTGAGCAACGCCTGACGCAGACGGGTCGCGTCGCCATGCAGCACGACCGGCAGCGGCCCTGCGTCGACCCTGTAGTCCAGCCCCTTGCTCTGCACCTGCTCGGCGATCAGGGCGCTGACCTGATCGAGCAGCACGCGCGGTGAGAAATCGCTCGTCTGCAACTCCAGCTTGCCGGCCTCGATCTTGGAGATGTCGAGGATGTCGTTGATGACCGAGAGCAGATGCTTGGCCGCGCCATCGATCTTGAGCAGACGGTCGCGCTGCGCGGGAACACTGATCTCGCGTCCGAGCAGATGCGTGAGTCCGATGATGGCGTTCATCGGGGTGCGGATCTCGTGACTCATGTTGGCCAGGAACAGACTCTTGGCCTGATTGGCGCGCTCGGCCTCCTGCTTGGCGAGCGCCAGCTCGGCGGTGCGGCTGGCAACCAGCGTCTCCAGATGCTCACGGTATTCGAAGAGCTCGTGCTCGGCCTGACGCTGCTCGGTGACATCCGAGAAAATCACCGCGAAGGTGCCCACGCGCGGGCTGTAGGCGTGGACCTGGAAGTGGCGCCCCAACACATTGTCGAACTGCTCGAAACGCATGACCTGACCATGGAGCGCCACCTCGCCATAGCGCTTGATCCAATGGCCCTCGATGCCGGGGATGGCCTCGCGCACGCGCCGCCCGATCAGATCGGCGCGTTTCAGTCCGGTCAGGGTCTCGAACGCCCGGTTGACGTCGAGGAAGCGGTAGTCGATGGGATGGCCCCGGTCGTCGAGGATGATCTCGTGCAGGGCGAACCCCTCGCTCATGGATTCGAACAGCGAGCGATAGCGCGTCTCGCTCTGACTGAGCAGTTGGATCGACTGGGCGCGCTGCACCGCCATGGCGCAGAGTCCGGCCATCTGGAGCGCGAGGTTCTGATACTTGCGCAGATGCCGGGTCATGGCCAGACCATCGATCAGGAACACGCCCAGGGTCTCGGTCTCGTGCTGGAGGCGCAGCAGAAAGCCGTGGCCCGAGGCCGTGGCCCGGATCGTGCCGCGCTCCAGCGCAAAATCACGCGCCTCGGCGAACGACTCGGGCGTGGGTGTGTCACCGAGGGTTTCGGGACGGTTCGCCCGAAGCTCGGCACAGGGCAGATAGAAACACTGGGTCGGCGCGAAGAGCGCGGTAAAGATCTCCAGGATCTGGCCGATGACGCCGCGCTCGCCATCGGCGACCGAGAGACGCCCGACCAGATCCATCGCCATGGCCGTCTCGGCGAGCTGCTGGCGGGCGGCGGCGAGACGCGAGGTGTTCAGGCGGTGCTCGGCCCGATGGCTGGCCTGCGCGGCGAGCTGGATGAGACTGAGCCGCAGATACCCCAGTCCGACGCGCTCGCGCCGGGCCGGAAGCGCCAGATGCTCGGCGAGCGCCGCCAGATGCTCGGCGGCCCTGGGATCATGCCCGGTGTCGAGCAGGAGCAGGTGGCGCGTGCTCTCGCCGAAGAGCGTGCGCGCCAGATCGCGGTCCGCCAGCCCCAGGCGTGCGAGATGCCGCGGCCAGGCGGCGAGCCAGCCCGGTGTGCAGAGATAGGCGCCTTCCGCCAGCCATTCATCGATCCAGGCCGGATCCGTGAGCAGATGGAAGCATTGATCGAGACGGTGGAAGCCGAGTGCGTCTGCCGATTTGGTCTTGCGGGCGATGTTGCGATCGCGTTTGTGTTCGCGCATCAACGGCGCAAGACAGCATCCGCCGATCCAGATCAGAGGTTCGTGACTCGGCACGCTGGCGATGCGCCGATCCAGCTCGACGGCCGTCACGGGCGGGGAGCCGCACCGGGCCGGGAAGGGATGGAGTCGCAAGTGGGTGCCTTCGAGCGCTCCGCTCAGTGCCGCGCGGGCCTCGGTGAAGAGACTGGCGCAAACGAATAGGTGAACCGGCGTCTCCCAACCGGGCGTGCTTGTGTCTAAGGATCTGGCGCGTGGAGTCGTGGACAAGATGATTGCGCGCGGCTGGCGTCCGATGTCAGTGGATGTGATCGTCAGCGAGTGGATAACGCCCCCAGCGCGCGACGGCCTGGGAGATGGTCGTCAGGACCGCGTCCGGCACCTGCCAGGGAATTTCGCCGTGGTTGTCGGCGAGGATGAAACCGCCACCGTGCCCGGCGGCCCGGATGGCGTCCCTGACGGCGGATTCGGCCTGCTCCGGCGTCCAGTGACGCATGGCGATGCCGTTGAGGTTGCCCAGCAGCGACAGTCGCCCCTGGGCGGCGTGTTTCAGCGCGCCGAGATCCTCGTGCGAACTCACGCCGATCACGGCCGCGCCCGTGTCGAGCAGATCCGGCACGCGCGGCAGGATGCGCCCCGAGGCGAAGTGCATGGCGGCCGGCGCCTTGATCTGGGCGAGGGTGCGACGGGCGATCTCGCGTCCGGTGGCCAGAAAGAACTCGCGCGTGGTGATGGTCGTCGACGAGACCGGATCGAAATAACAGATGGCGTTCGCGCCGGCCTCGACCTGGGCATTGGCCCAGTCGACGCAGAAACGTTCGTTGAGCTGCATCAGGCGCTCGAACAGATCGGGCCGCTCGTGCATCAGGATCAGATAGCGCTCGAATCCGAGCTGCATTACCGGCAGCGAGAAGGGCGACATCACCACGCCGATGATGGGCACTTCGCCGCGCGCCTGCTCGGCCATCAGGCGCGTGGCCGTGAGCACGCGCTGTAGGCTGGGTGAATCCTCGATGCGCGGTACGCTCAGGCGCCGGATGTCCTCGGGATCGCGCACGATCGGGGCGCCGGCGTTGGGCGGGCCATCGGCGCGAAACAGCGTGCTGCCGCCCCAGGCTTCGATCTCGATGGCGGCATAGTGGAAGTTGTAGAGACAGTCGTGGCCGAGCTTGGCGCGCAGACGCCATTGCCCCTCGGCCACCTGCTCGGGACGGGCGAAATACTCCTCGATCGATAGACCGAGCTCGCGCGCGCCCTGCATGACCGGGAACAGGAAGAGCGGCACCCGGTCCGGCTCACGCTGACCGAGCGCGGTCAGGACGCGCTGCATGGAGGTCATGGGGGCGACGGGCTGGTCCGGCGTCGGCGCGGACGGAGGCGGCCCTTCTTGGTTCGGGACCGTCACGGTTTCACCTCCAGTCGCTCCAGGATCGCCAGGATGTCGCCTGCGCTCAGCCCCACGGCGTCGGCGCCGACCTCACGCCAGAGCTGGTCGTCGAAACGATAGGGCGCACCGCCCACCACGACCCGTACATTGGGGGCGACCGCGCGCAGTCGCTCGACCAGTGCCCGCACCCGTAACGCCGCCGGCAGCATCAGCGTCGAGATCAGCAGCACCTCGATGCCGTCGGAACGCACCAGCTCGACCAGCGTCTCCACGTCCTGGCGCCCGTAGTCGTGCACCTGGTAGCCGGCGGCGCGCAGCACGGTTCGCACGATCTGCTTGCCGAGCAGGTGATAGTCCTCCAGCACCGCGATGGCCAGTCGCGGCGGGGCGTTCTCGGGGGCCGGCGGATCGTCGGCGAGTACCTCGCCAAGCAGATCCTCCAGCAGCTCCTCGCAGATCCGCCCGCTCATATAGATCTGGGAGAGCGCGCAGTCGCCGCCTTCCCAGAGCTGGCCGATTTCCTCCAGGGCCGGACGGATCAGGCGTTCGATGACCTCCAGGGGTGCATGCTCGGCGCGGGCCGCTGCCAGCAGTTCCTGGGCCTGGAGCCGATTGAGCGTCAGCAGGGCTTGTAACAGCGCGTCCGATGATGACATGAGTGATCGACCGCAGTGAGTTGAGCACGGGGGCATCCGATGCCGGATGACCGAGGCTGTTACCACGGACATCATGGGGGGATCGGGTCGAGGGACGGGTGACTCTACCCAAGCCCAGCGCCGATCAGTATACTGCCTCGACTCACTTCACGCCCTGCCCGGGTGGCGAAATTGGTAGACGCAAGGGACTTAAAATCCCTCGACTTCGGTCATGCCGGTTCGAGCCCGGCCCCGGGCACCATTGATCCTCGAAGGCTCGGGTCGTCGTCGACCGACGTGCTGTGGTTCTGACGCGGCCGAGCGCCGCCGAAGACAGGTAGCCGCAGAACCCGACATGAGCGTCCCCGAGCTGAAAGTCCAGATCCCATCTCCGACGCGCTGGCGCGATCGTCTCTACAACTACTATCTGCTGGTGCGTCTGCATCGGCCGATCGGCATCTTTCTGCTGATGTGGCCGGCGCTCTGGGCGCTGTGGCTGGCCGGCGCGGGACAGCCGCACTGGTCGGTGGTGCTGATCTTCGTGCTGGGTGTGGTGCTGATGCGCTCGGCCGGTTGCGCCATCAACGATTACGCCGATCGCCACTTCGATGGCCATGTGGCGCGCACCAATCAGCGTCCGCTGGCCACGGGCCAGGTGACGCCGCGCGAGGCGATCGGGGTGTTCATGGTCCTGAGCCTGATCGCCTTCGCCCTGGTGCTGCAACTGAACTGGCAGACCATCGCCCTGTCGTTCGTGGCCCTGGCGCTGACCTTCGTCTACCCTTTCATGAAGCGCTTCACCCATGTGCCGCAGCTCTTTCTCGGCGCGGCCTTCGGCTGGGCGATCCCGATGGCCTTCGCCGCCATCACAGGCACCATTCCGTTCTATGCCTGGGTGCTGTTCGTCGCTACCCTGATCTGGGCGCTCATCTACGACACCCAGTACGCCATGGTCGATCGCGAGGACGATCTCAAGATCGGCATCAAGTCGACCGCAATCCTCTTCGGACGCTGGGATCGGCTGACGATCGGGCTGTTGCAGATCCTCATGCTCGGGCTGCTGGTCTGGATCGGCGAGGAGACGGGGCGGGGTGTCTTCTATCAGATCGGATTGCTGGCGGCGGCCGCGCTGGCGGTCTATCAGCAATATCTGATCCGCCAGCGTGATCCGTCGCTCTGTTTCCAGGCCTTCCTCAACAAC
This sequence comes from Allochromatium vinosum DSM 180, assembly GCF_000025485.1. Lineage (NCBI taxonomy): Bacteria > Pseudomonadati > Pseudomonadota > Gammaproteobacteria > Chromatiales > Chromatiaceae > Allochromatium > Allochromatium vinosum. The sequence continues at coordinate 565,296 of NC_013851.1, forward strand.
AACTACTTCGGCATGGCGGTCTTCATCGGTCTGGTGCTCGATTATGCCGTCGCTTGATCAGAAATCCACATCGGCTACGGCATAGATCCCGGGCGCGTTGCGGAAGTAATTCTTGTAGTCGAGTCCATAGCCATAGAGATAGCGGTCAGGCACCCGAATGCCGACCACATCGGCCTCGCAGGCGTGTTCGCGCTCCTTCTCGACCAGCACCGCCGTGGTCACGCTTGCCGCGCCGTCCTCCTGGCAGGCCCGCACGATCTGCTCCAGCGTGATGCCCTCGTCGAGGATGTCGTCGAGCACCAGCACATGCTCGCCGCGAATGGCTTCCGATGGACGATGACGCCAGCCGAGTTCACCGCCGCGCGTGGCCCCCTGATAACGACTGGCGTGGATGTAGTCGAGCCTGAGCTGGAAATCGAGCCGGGGCAGCAGCAGCCCGGCGACGACGGTCGCGCCGGTCATGACGCAGAGCACCAGCGGATCCTTGTCGGCCAGGCGCGCGGTCAGATCGGCCGCCATGCGATCGAGTGCGGCGTCCATGTCATCCGCCGTGGCCAGGCATTCGGCGCGGCCGGCAACGGCGGCGTAAGTCTGTGGGTCGAGCTTCATGGTTTCGTTCTTGGCTCCGGAGTCGTGGGATCCTCGAGCGGCAGCTCGAGCGAGTCATGGGATTCGAGTTCGGCGATATGGCCCAGGGCGCGGTGCCATTCGGGGCTTTCGTGCAGGCGGACGCGATCGAGCGGCTTGCGCCCGCGCATCCGCAGCAGTCGCAGACTGGTCGCCGGGTCGCGATGGTCCCTGAAGGCCGCCAGGGTGGCCACAGCCGCCGGGCGATTGTTGCAGATCAGGAGCATATCGCAACCGGCCGCCACCGCCGCCTGCGCGCGCTCGACATGATCGCCGCCCGCACCGGCCGCCTCCATATTGAGGTCATCGCTGAAGATGACGCCCTGGAATCCGAGCTGCTGGCGCAGGATCTGGCGCAACCAGACCGGCGAGAACCCCGCCGGGCGCGGATCGATGCACGGATAGATCACATGCGCCGGCATCATCGCCTCCAGTCCCTGGTCGATGAGACGGCGGAAGGGTGCCAGATCCTCCAGTTCCAGATCGACGAAGGGACGCTCGTCGCGCGGCAGCTCGGTGTGCGAATCGGCCTCGACCCCGCCATGCCCCGGAAAATGCTTGCCGACGCTGGCCATGCCCGCCTGACGCGCACCGCGCATCCAGCTCGATGCCAGCTCACCGACCGCCTGCGCATCAGGACTGAAACCGCGATCGCCGATCACCCGGCTGATCCCGCGATCCAGATCCAGCACGGGCGCAAAGCTGAAGTCCACTCCGACTGCGCGCAACTCGGCGGCCATCAGCCAGGCGATGGACTCGCAGACGGCGCGCGCCTGGGCCGGGCGCTCGCGATGGAGCCGGCCCAGACGCCCGGCCGGCGGCAGGCGCGTGAAGCCGTCGCGGAAACGCTGCACCCGTCCGCCTTCCTGATCGACGCCGATCAACAGCGCCGGTTCGCGCACGGCATGGATGGCGGCCGTCAGCGCCGCGAGCTGCTCGGGCGATTCGTAGTTGCGTGCAAAGAGGATGACGCCACCGACGGCCGGGTGGCGCAGCAGTTCGCGGTCCTCGGCGTCGAGCGCCGTTCCCGCGAGATCGAGCATGATGGGGCCAAGTGGCATGGGGACAGACCCGTCGCTGAAGCATTCAGCGCCAGCTTAGCGAGCCGATAGACGGGCGGCAACCCGGAATGCGGAACCCATCACAGTTTCCGAACTCCAATCCAGGCTCGAACCCTGATAAGCTCCGGTCGACAGGGAGTCATCGCGAACCACCCCCATTGGATTTACAGCCCCAGACCCGATCTAAACCGTCAAGACAGGCGAGGGTCCAGACACCGCGCCCCGACTCCAGATCCGGTCAACGAGGACAGCTCCGAACCATGAATGCCAAGATCCTGAACATCCTACTCTGGATTGCCGTCACCTTCTGGCTGGTGATGATGCTCAACAGCCTCACCACCTCCGAGCAGATCGAGGCGCGCAATCTCAGTTACAGCCAGTTCCTGCAGGAACTCTCCAGCGGCGCCGTCCAGGAGGTCACGATTCAGGACGAGACCATCAAGGGGGTGCGCAGCGACGGCTCGCGCTTCGAGACCTATGATCCGGGCGATCCGGGGCTGGTGGGCGATCTGCTCAAGCACGATGTGGTCATCCGCGCCAAGCCGCCGGAGCAGCCGAGTGTCTTCATGCAACTGGTCGCCGCCTGGCTGCCCTTCATCGTGCTGGCCGGGATCTGGATCTGGTTCATGCGCCGCAGCTCGGGCGGCGGTACGGGCGGTCTGTTCAACTTCGGCAAGAGTCGTGCGCGTCAGCACGCCGAAGGCGAGGTGCGCGTGACCCTGCGCGACGTGGCCGGCGTCGAGGAGGCCAAGGAAGAGGTCGGCGAGCTGGTCGACTTCCTGCGCAATCCGCAGAAGTTCTCCAACCTGGGCGGGCGCATCCCGCGCGGCGTACTCATGGTCGGCCCGCCCGGTACGGGTAAGACGCTGCTGGCGCGCGCCATCGCCGGCGAGGCCAAGGTGCCCTTCTTCAGCATCTCCGGCTCGGACTTCGTCGAGATGTTCGTCGGTGTCGGCGCCTCGCGCGTGCGTGACCTGTTCGAGCAGGCCAAGAAGAGCGCGCCCTGCATCATCTTCATCGACGAGATCGACGCGGTCGGGCGCAAGCGCGGTGCGGGTCTCGGCGGCGGACACGACGAGCGCGAGCAGACCCTCAACCAGCTCCTGGTCGAGATGGACGGCTTCACCGGCAGCGAGGGCGTGATCGTGATCGCCGCGACCAACCGCGCCGACGTGCTCGATCCGGCGCTGCTGCGTCCGGGGCGCTTCGACCGTCAGGTGGTGGTGGGGCTGCCGGATCTGGCCGGACGCGCCGCGATCCTGGAAGTCCACATGCGCAAGGTGCCGATCGCCGAGGATGTGGACGCGCGCACCATCGCGCGCGGCACGCCGGGCTTCTCGGGTGCGGATCTGGCCAATCTGGTCAACGAGGCCGCGCTGTTCGCCGCGCGTTCCGGGCGCGAAGACGTCGGCATGGACATGTTCGAGAAGGCCAAGGACAAGATCATGATGGGTGCCGAGCGGCGCAGCATCGTGATGTCCGAATCCGAGAAGAAGCTGACCGCCTATCACGAGGCCGGACACGCCATCGTCGGGCGACTGGTGCCCGAGCACGACCCGGTGCACAAGGTCAGCATCATCCCGCGCGGTCGGGCACTGGGCGTGACCCTGTTCCTGCCGGAACGCGATCGTTACAGCATGAGCAAGCGTCAGCTCGAAAGCCAGATCTCCAGCCTGTTCGGAGGGCGTCTGGCCGAGGAGATGATCTTCGGGCCCGAGCAGGTGACGACCGGAGCCTCGAACGACATCGAGCGGGCCACCGACATCGCGCGCAACATGGTCACGCGCTTTGGCTTGTCCGATACCATGGGTCCGCTGGCCTATGCCGAGGACGAGGGCGAGGTGTTCCTGGGCCGCTCGGTGACGCAGCAGCGTCAGGTCTCGCCCGAGACGGCGCTGGCGATCGATCAGGCGGTGCGCGACATCATCGATCGCAACTATCAGCGCACCAAGCAGATTCTGGAGGAGCAGCTCGACAAGCTCCACACCATGGCCGAGGCGCTCCTGACCTACGAGACCATCGGTAAGGATCAGATCGATGACATCATGGCCGGCCGCCCGATGCGCGTACCCGACGAGCATGGCGGTGGGCGCCCGACGACCAAGACCGATGGCGGTAGCGGAGCGACCCAGGGCAAGGGCGCTCCCGGTCAGCCGCCCATTGCTATCGGCGGGGTCTGAGCGCCCCGTGCCTCATCGGGCGGCGTCGAGGCCGCCCAAACACGAAAGCCCCGCTTCGGCGGGGCTTTTTGGTTCTCTCTTTCAGGGCAGCGGGCGAACCGTCAGCGACGGCTAACGATAAGCATGATGGGCCGATTCGTCGCGATAGTGCACGTCGGTCCAGCAGCGTGGCAGGGCTTCATCTGAAGTGAAGGCCAGATCGGCTTTCTCGAACCGCTCCGGATCCTGTAACTCCTCGCCCGCGTGATAGCGGCCGATGACGACCGCGTGCATGGGATTGAGTAGATCCCGCTGACTCAGAACCTCGACCAGCTTGCCGGTCGCGCGATGTTTGAGAAACATGGCACTCCCTCCTGCAATGGCTTGGATGGGACGGACGCCGCCCGGCTCCGTCTGCCTTCAGTATGGCACCTGAGCGGGGTCCGACAAGCGGTTCAGCCTTGAGCCGCCTGCTGAGCCGGCGTGCGGGCCTTGATGGAGAGCGCGTGCAGCTCGCCGCTGGCGACCTGCTCCCGGACCGTCTCCATGACGAGACGCTCACGCTTGATGAGCGACAGTCCTTCGAAGGCGTCACTGACGACGACGGCCTCGAAATGCTCGCCATCCCCCGTGACCTGGACCTCGGCTCCAGGCAAACCCGCGCGAATACGTTGTGCGACGGCTTCGGTTTCCAAGTTCTGACTCCTCATGGTTTGAATGTTCGCTTCACAGCTCGCGGGTGGCCAGGAATCGCACCTCGGGCCAGCGCTCTTCGGCCAGGCTCAGGTTGACCATCGTCGGGGCCAGATAGACGAGCTGATCGTCGCCATCGAGCGCTAGGTGCTCGTAACACTTCTCCTTGAAGCGCTCCAGTATCTTGGGATCGTCGCACTGGATCCAGCGCGCGGTCTTGACGCTGACCGCCTCGACCACGGCATCGACGCCGTACTCGGCCTTCAGCCGATAGGCCGCGACATCGAACTGGAGCACGCCGACCGCGCCCAGGATCAGATCGTTGTTCTTCAGCGGCCGGAATGACTGAGTGGCGCCTTCCTCCGAGAGTTGCAAGACGCCCTTCTGCAACGCCTTCATCCGCAGCGGATCCCTGAGCACCACGCGCCGGAAGAGTTCGGGCGCGAAATAGGGGATGCCCTCGTACTTGAGATCCTCGCCCTCGGTGAAGGTGTCGCCGATCTGGATGGTGCCGTGGTTGTGCAGGCCGATGATGTCGCCCGGCCAGGCTTCCTCGACATGGCGGCGCTCGTCGGCCTGGAAGGTGATGGCATTGGCGACCTGGATGCTCTTGCCGATGCGCGCGTGACGCATCTTCATGCCCTTCTTGTAGCTGCCCGAACACACGCGCATGAAGGCGACGCGGTCGCGATGCGCCGGATCCATGTTCGCCTGGATCTTGAACACGAAGCCGGTGAAGGCCGACTCGCCCGGATCGACGGTGCGCTGGCGGGTCTCGCGCGCACGCGGCGGCGGGGCATAGCTGACGAAGGCGTCGAGCAGCTCGCGCACACCGAAGTTGTTGATCGCCGAGCCGAAGAACACCGGCGTCTGCCGGCCGGCCAGATAGGCGTCGAGATCGAGCGGATGGCTCGCACCCTCGACCAGTTCCAGTTCCTCGCGCAGTTCCTGGGCCTGATCGCCGAGCACTTCGTCCATGCGCGGATTGTAGAGTCCCTCGATGATCTCGCCCTCGACGACCTTGCCGCCGTGCTGGGCGGTGAACAGGTGGGTGCGTCCGGTGCGCAGGTCATAGACGCCCTTGAAACGCTTGCCCATGCCGATCGGCCAGGTCACGGGCGCGCACTGGATCTTGAGTACGCTCTCGATCTCGTCGAGGATCTCGATGGTGTCGCGTCCCTCACGGTCGAGCTTGTTGACGAAGGTCAGGATCGGGGTGTCGCGCAGTCGGCACACGTCCATCAGCTTGATGGTGCGCTCCTCGACGCCCTTGGCCACGTCGATCACCATCAGCGCCGAGTCGACCGCCGTCAGGGTGCGGTAGGTGTCTTCCGAGAAGTCCTCGTGACCGGGCGTGTCGAGCAGGTTGACGATAGCTTCGCCATAGGGGAACTGCATCACTGAGGACGTGACCGAGATACCGCGCTCCTTCTCCAGCTCCATCCAGTCCGAGGTGGCGTGACGCGCCGCCTTGCGTCCCTTGACCGTGCCGGCGAGCTGGATCGCGCCGCCGAACAGCAAGAGCTTTTCGGTCAGCGTGGTCTTGCCGGCGTCGGGGTGCGAGATGATGGCGAAGGTCCGCCGTTTGGAGAGCTGTTCCAGGAGTTCGGTCATGATGTCGGGATCGGTTCGGATGGATGGCGCGCTGAAAGGCGATCGATTATAGCGGTTTGCGCTCAGGACTCACCGGCGCCGTTCAGCCGCCGGCGTCCGCGCGCGATGGCCGCGCGTACCTGGGCCGGTGCGGTGCCGCCGATATGATCGCGCGCCGCGACCGAGCCTTCGAGCGTCAGCACAGCGAAGACGTCCTCGCCGATGGCATCCGAGAACTGGCGCAGTTCAGCGAGCGTCAGCTCGGCCAGATCGCGCCCCTCACGCACGCCGAGCGCGACCGCCTTGCCGACGATCTCATGGGCGTCGCGGAAGGGGATGCCCCGGCGCACCAGATAGTCGGCCAGATCGGTGGCGGTGCTGAAGCCCTGTTTGGCCGCCGCGCGCATCCGGTCGCGGTTGCAGGTGACATGCGCCATCATGTCGGCATAGACCTTGAGAGAGCCCTTGAGGTTGTCGACGGTGTCGAACAGCGGCTCCTTGTCTTCCTGGTTGTCCTTGTTGTAGGCCAGCGGCTGGGACTTCATCAGTGTCAGCAGCCCCATCAGATGACCGAAGATGCGTCCGCTCTTGCCGCGCACCAGCTCGGGCACGTCGGGGTTCTTCTTCTGCGGCATGATCGAGGAGCCGGTGCAGAAGCTGTCCGAGAGTTCGACGAAGCCGAACTGGGCCGATGACCACAGGATCAACTCTTCCGAGAAGCGCGACAGATGCATCATGAGGATGGCGGCGTCCGCCGTGAATTCGATGGCGAAGTCGCGATCCGAGACGGCGTCGAGCGAGTTTTCGGCCGGACGGTCGAAGCCGAGCAGCTCGGCCGTGTAGTGGCGGTCGATGGGGTAGGTGGTCCCGGCCAGCGCCGCTGCACCGAGCGGCAGGACGTTCATCCGGCGCCGACAGTCGGCCAGACGTTCGCGATCGCGCTCCAGCATCTCGAACCAGGCCAGCATGTGATGACCGAAGGTGATCGGCTGGGCGACCTGGAGATGGGTGAAGCCGGGCAGAATGGTGTCGGCCTCGCGCTCGGCCAGATCCAGGAGCGCGGTTTGCAGACGGACGATCTCGGTGCGGATGGTGTCGATCTCGTCGCGCAGCCACAGACGCACGTCGGTGGCGACCTGATCGTTGCGCGAGCGTCCGGTGTGGAGCTTCTTGCCCGCGTCGCCGATGTCGGCGGTCAGCGCCGACTCGACGTTCATGTGCACGTCTTCGAGCGGGATCGACCAGGCGAACTCGCCGGCGTCGATGCGCGCGCGCACCCGCTCCAGCCCAGTGACGATGGCGTCGCGCTCGGCTTCGGTCAGGATGCCCTGACGCGCGAGCATGGTAGCGTGAGCGATCGAGCCCTGGATGTCGTAGCGATAGAGCCGACGGTCGAAGTCGACCGAAGCGGTAAAGGCTTCGACGAAGGCGTCGGTCGGAGCATTGAAGCGTCCGGCCCAGGGTTTGGCGGAGGAGTTCGAGTCTGACATGAGGGGGTCCAACGGCTTAAAAGGGAATGATTTTACACTGAGGCCGGCTGCGTCCTAACATGCGTGCCATGTTTCGCACCGAGCCTATGCCCATGACCGACGACGACCTGCTGCGCTACAGCCGCCAGATCCTGCTGCCCCAGTTCGGCATCGAAGGCCAGGAGCGTCTGCGCGAGTCCAGCGTGCTCGTGGTCGGACTCGGCGGACTCGGCTCGCCGGTGGCGCTCTATCTGGCGGCGGCCGGAGTCGGGCGGCTACTCCTGGCCGATTTCGACCGCGTCGATCTGTCCAATCTGCAACGCCAGATCCTGCATACCACGGATCGTATCGGTCTGGCCAAGACCGAATCGGCGCGGCGCGCGCTCCAGGCCATCGCGCCGAACGTCGAGCTGATTCCCGTTGAAGTGCCGCTCACGTCCGAGACCCTGCCCGAACTGGTCGGCGACGTGGATCTGGTCGTCGAGTGCAGCGACAACTTCGCCACCCGCTTCGCCGTCAACGCTGCCTGCCGGGCGGCGTGCGTCCCGCTGGTCTCGGGCGCAGCCATCCGGCTGGAAGGGCAGGTGACGGCCTTCAGCGGTCAGCCGGGCGGTCCCTGTTATCGCTGTCTCTATCCGGACGAAGGCACCATCGACGAAACCTGTACCGCCAATGGCGTGCTGGCGCCGCTGGTCGGGATCATCGGCAGCGTCCAGGCCGCCGAGGCGATCAAGATCCTGACCGGACTCGGTGTCCCGCTGTTCGGGCGCCTGCTCCTGCTCGACGCGTCGCGGATGGAGTGGCGCGAGGTCCGGTTGCGTCCCGACCCTGCCTGTCCGGTCTGTGCCGAATCCGCCGGCATCAGCGCCCCCACCGCCCCCTGAGGAGCCGACCGTGTCCATCCACTGTGACGTCAGCCCGAACGAGATCAAGCAAGCCAACATCCCGCACGAATTGTTCCTCAGCAATCTGGTCGGCAACCATATCCTGATGGCGGTGGCGCTCGGCGGGATCTTCGGCAGTGCTCCCTGGGCCATGATGATCGTGCCGCTCGTCTCCTTCGGTATCCTCGGTTATACGCTCTGGCGCGCGCGCCAGTCGCGCCGACGCGATTCCTGGTATGTGATGTGTCACTGGCAGGTGTGCGCGCGCCGTAGCCGGATCTTCATGGCGATGCTCGGACTGCTGCTGGTCGTGGCGGGTCTGGGCTGGCTGGGTTACGCCAATGGCTTGATGATCAAGGAAGCCGCCATCGCACTGGTGATCGGCATCGGTATCCTGCCGATGATGGTCACGCTGCTGGTGCTGGTCATGATCGAGTCCGACGCACTCTACCATGCCAATCAGGCCAAGCTTCCGGCCTGGGTCATGGCGCGGTTTCCACGTCCGGACGCGTGCCCTTGATGCGGTTTGGTTTCGAGCGCGCTCTCCGGTAAACTTCGGGGCTTTATCATTATGGTGGGCGCATGGGTCTTCTCGCGATCATCGGTGGCTCGGGTTTCACGAGTCTGCCATCCCTGACACAGATCGAATCCAAGCCGGTCGAGACGCCCTATGGCGCGACCTCGGCTCCGGTGACGCGCGGGCGGCTCGCCGAGCGCGAAGTGCTGTTCCTGCCGCGTCATGGGCCGTCGCATCATCTGCCGCCGCATCGCATCAACTATCGGGCCAATCTCTGGGCGCTGCGTGCCTCGGGTGCCGATCGCGTCATCGGGCTGGCGGCCGTCGGCGGAATCACGCCGAGTTTCGGTCCCTGTGTGCTGGCGGTGCCCGATCAGATCATCGACTACACCCATGGTCGCGAGCACACCATTCATGACGGCATCACGGGCGGCGTCGATCACATCGACTTCACCGAGCCCTACTGCGAGTCGCTGCGTCAGGTGCTGATCTCGGCCTGCGCACGTGTGGGCGAGGCCGTGGTTCCGCGCGGAACCTATGCCGCGACCCAGGGGCCGCGCCTGGAGTCGGCCGCCGAGATCCAGCGCCACGAACGGGATGGATGCGACATGGTCGGCATGACGGGCATGCCCGAGGCGGGTCTCGCGCGTGAGCTCGACCTCTGTTATGCCAGTCTGGCTTTCGTCGTCAATTGGGCCGCCGGTAAGAGTGGCAACGTCATTACCATGAAGGAGATCGAGGAGAATCTGGCTCTGTGCGTCGAGCGGGTGCTGACGGTCCTGGAGACCGTAGCTGCGGACTGATGGGTGTCCGCGACCGGGACTCGACGGGTGGGGAACCAGGCACTGATCGAACGATATACAACATTCGCGTCTCCGCGGGAGTAATACAGAATGGCTAGCTCGGAAGAAAAATCCTCGTCTCGCTCGGGTCTCGGCTGGTTCCCGAAGCTCATCCTGTGGGCGGCGGTCATCGGCTTCGGTTACGTCTATCTCAGCTCGGTCGATCGCGAGGGCGGCGGCACCACGGCCTCGTCCATGCTCGACTCGATCGCCAAGCTGAGTCCGGTCTCGCTGTCGTCGCTGCCGGGCTTCTCCGACAAGGAGGAATCCGCTGCCGATCCGGTCGAGGTGGCCCAGGGGGATGAAGCCCTCAAGACCGAGGCGGCCAAGCCGGTCGCCCAAACCGAATCGGCTGCCTTCGCGCGTTCGCTTGCGAACGACAAGCCTGAGCCGTCGGCCGAGGCGCCCAAGTCCGTGCCTCAGCCGCCGGTCTCCTATGCCACGGCGGCCCTGAAGGTGCCCGCTGAGTCCGCGTCCGTTCCGGCCGAGGCGCCGGCACCGGCACCTGCTCCTGTCGCGCCCACGGTTTCAGCGACCGCCGAGCCACCGGCTTCGGCCCCGGTTGCCGCCGCCCCCTCGATGCCTGCGCCGTCTGCGGCCCAGCCTGCACCGATGTCGCCGTCCGTCATGCCGGCTCCGGGTGAGCGTGCACCCATGACGCGGATGCCGGCAAGCGAATGGATGGCTCAGCGCGAGCAGCAGCGTGCCGAGATGATGGCTCAATACGAGGCCATGCGTCGCGAGGCCGACGAGCGGATGCGTCAATATTGGGGTCAGATGCGTGAAGCCATGCCCATGCACGGCGTTCCCTACGCCCATCCGGGCTATGCGCCAGGCTACATGCCGGGCTATGCACCCGGTGTCTATGGTCCTCCAGTGCGCTGAGCCGACCGTTTCGCCGTGGCGCTCGTCCCGAGCGCCCGGTGCGCAATCAGGCCAGGATGGCCTGTCGAAGCAGGGCGCGTTTCCAGGTCATACTGGCTAGCGCGCCTTTTCTTGTCGTGTGCCTTGAAATCGCCAGGGTTCAGGCGTATAGTCCCACTTCTTAAGGAACAGGCGGATCCAGAACACATCCTGAATCGTCGTCATAGACCCCGTTATGGGGTTTTTTTATCGCTCGCGAAACGGCGCCGATCGGCTGTCTGGACGCTTGGGCAAGGGTTAAGAAGTTGGGCCTATGGCCCAATTTTCGTTTCTACGGGGCGCACAGTATGCAACCGGCTGACAGCCAACTCACACTCCTGGCACGACGTGTCGTCGAGCCCCTGGGCTACGAGCTGGTTGGCGTCGAGTACTTCCAGAAGGGCGGTGGGGCGACGCTGCGGGTCTACATCGATCACGAGCGCGGCATCACCCTGGACGACTGCACGGCGGTCAGCCATCAGCTGAGCGGCGTGCTGGATGTCGAGGATCCGATCTCGGATCAGTACGATCTGGAGGTCTCCTCGCCCGGCCTGGATCGGCCGCTCGTGTTCCCCGAGCATTTCGAGCGCTTCGCCGGAAGCCGGGTTCGGATTCGTCTGAGCGAGAAGATCGAAGGACGGCGCAAGCTGGAAGGCGTCCTCCTGGGGGTGGTGCCGGGCGGCGTCGCGCTGCGCGCCGATGAGCGTGACTGGGAGATCCCCTTGACGAGCATCGACTCGGCCCGTCTGATCCCCGAATTCTGAGCGCTCCCGACCTCCGGGTCGGTGCTGACGCCTGTCGTTTTTCACTCTGGCCGCGTTTCAAGCTGGATATTGGTGGAATGAGCAAAGAGATCCTGAATGTCGTTGAAGCCGTCTCCAACGAGAAGGACGTCCCCGAGGGCGTGATCTTCGAGGCGATCGAGGCGGCACTCGCCTCGGCGACCCGCAAGAAGCATGGCGGCGAGATCGACGTGCGCGTGACCATCGACCGCAAGACCGGCAGCTATCGCACCTTCCGGCGCTGGGAGATCGTATCCGATCCTGAGAGCGGCATGCTGGAAGCTCCGGCGCGTCAGATCACCGCCTCGGCGGCCGCCATCCTGGAGCCGGAGCTGAGCATCGGCGACTTCATGGAAGAGGAGATCGAGTCCGAACTCTTCGGCCGCATCGCCGCTCAGACCGCCAAGCAGGTCATCGTACAGAAAGTGCGCGACGCCGAGCGCGCCAAGATCGTCGATGCCTTCGCCTCGCGTCAGGGGCAGCTCGTCACCGGAATCGTCAAGAAGGCCGAACGCGGCACCATCCTGCTCGACCTGGGCAACAACGCCGAGGCGCTCGTGCCGCGCGATCACGTCATCCCGCGCGAGTCGGTGCGCCCGGGCGATCGTCTGCGCGGCTATCTCTACGACGTGCGCTCCGAGCAGAAGGGGCCGCAGCTCTTCGTCAGCCGCACCGCGCCCGAGCTCCTGATCGAACTCTTCAAGCTCGAGGTGCCCGAGGTCGGCGAGGGTCTGATCGAGATCCTGGGCGCCGCGCGCGATCCGGGCGTGCGGGCCAAGATCGCGGTACGCACACGCGACCCGCGCATCGATCCGGTCGGCGCCTGTGTCGGCATGCGCGGCTCGCGCGTGCAGGCCGTCTCCAACGAACTCAACGGCGAACGGGTCGACATCATCCTCTGGGACGAGAACCCGGCTCAGTTCGTCATCAACGCCATGTCACCGGCGGACGTCGTCTCCATCGTCATCGACGAGGAGGCGCGCAGCATGGATGTCGCCGTCAAGGAAGAGAATCTGGCCCAGGCCATCGGCCGTTTCGGTCAGAACGTGCGGCTCGCCACCCAGTTGAGCGGCTGGGAACTGAACGTCATGAACGAGAAGGATGCCGCGGCCAAGAGCGAGCAGGAAGCGCGGCGCTCGGCGCAGGTGTTCATGGATCAGTTGGGCATCGACGAGGGGCTGGCCACGCTCCTGGTCGAGGAAGGTTTTTCGAGCGTCGACGAGGTGGCCTATGTGCCGCTGGATGAGATGCGCGCCATCGATGAACTCGATGACGAGACCATCGAATTGTTGCGCGAGCGCGCCAATGACGTCCTGGTCACGCGCGCCATCGCTACCGAAGAAGTCGACGAGGTGGGTGGCATGAGTCTGTCGGCGCTGGAGGGCATGGACGAGGCGCTCGTCGAAGTGCTCGCCGAGCGCGGTATCGCGACCCTGGACGATCTCGCCGACCTGGCGGTCGATGACCTCATGGAAATTGAGGGGATGGACGAAGAGCGGGCCGCCCGTTTGATCATGAAGGCGCGCGAGCCAATGTTCGCGAATGCCCCAGAGGAATAGAGGTACAAAGGTCAGTCCATGAGTGAAGTCACGGTCAAGCAACTCGCCTCAACGGTCGGCATTCCGGTCGAGCGACTCCTAACCCAGTTGAAGGACGCCGGTATCAGCGCCGGCGATGCGGATTCCAAGCTGACGGAGCAGGAGAAGGTGCAACTGCTCGCCTATCTGCGCCGCAGTCACGGCAAGGACGAAGGTGAAGCCGACGGCGGTCCGGGTCAGGTCACGATCAAGCGCAAGTCGGTCAGTGAACTGCGTGTTCCTCAGGCCGCTGCGCCCCGCAGCAACACACCGAATTCACGCCCGGCACCGGCCGCGCGCGGTGGCGGCAAAACGGTGAGCGTCGAGGTGCGGCGCAAGCGCACCTATGTCAAGCGCGCCGACGAGCCGGCCACCGGCACCACGCCCGCGCCGCGTCGCCAATCCAACGATCGCAGCCGCGCCGGACGCGAGCGTGCGGCCGCCACCAGTGCCGTGATCGACGAGTCGCGGCGGCGCGCGGCGCTCGAAGCGATGCGTGCCGAGCAGGAAGCGCGTCGTCTCGCCGAGCAGGAAGAACAGGAGCGCCGCGCCCGCGAGGAAGAAGCGCGCCTGGAGGAAGAGCGCCGTCAGGCCGCCGAGGCGCGCCGTCGCGCCGAGGAAGAAGCGCGCCAGCAGGCTGAGCGTGAGGCCGCCGAGCGTCAGGCGCGTGGAGTGACCGAGGAACCCAGCGCCGAGGCGACGGCCGAAGCCGGCGAAGCCGAGACCGAGACGCCCGCGCGTCGCGCCGAAGCCGCCAAGCCGAAGAAGGCGGCCAAGAAAGCCGCTGAGCCGGTCGAAAAGGAAAAGGAGAAGGAAAAAGACCGCCCGGCCAAAAAGGTCGTCCGCAAAGAGACCGCACCGGTGCGTGTCCGCGATATCGCGGTCGCCGGACGCGGCGAGTACGAAGACATCGATGGTCCTGGCGGTGGTCGCGGTCCGCGTCGGCGCAAGAAGTCCTCCAAGCCGCAGCTCCAGGACAAGCATGCCTTCCAGAAGCCCACGGCTCCGGTCGTGCGCGAGGTCGAGATCCCCGAGGCCATCACGGTCGCCGAGCTGGCCAATCGCATGTCGGTCAAGGCGTCCGTGGTCGTCAAGGAGCTGTTCAAGCAGGGCATGATGGTCACGATCAACCAGAATCTCGATCGCGACACCGCGATCCTGGTGGTCGAAGAGATGGGCCACAAGGCCGTCGTCGCCGACGAGCGCGATGCCGAGGGCACCCTGCTCGACGAGATGCAGGAGCAGGAGGGCCAGTTCGAGGCGTTGCCGCGCCCGCCCGTCGTCACCATCATGGGCCATGTCGACCACGGCAAGACCTCGCTGCTCGACTACATCCGCCGCACCCGTGTCGCCTCCGGCGAGGCCGGCGGCATCACCCAGCACATCGGCGCCTATCACGTCGAGACCGACAAGGGCACGGTGTCCTTCCTCGACACCCCCGGTCACGCGGCCTTCTCGGCCATGCGTGCGCGTGGTGCCAAGGTGACGGACATCGTCATCCTGGTCGTCGCGGCTGACGACGGCGTCATGCCACAGACGGTCGAGGCCATCCACCATGCCCGCGCTGCCGGTGTGCCGCTGATCGTCGCCATCAACAAGATGGACAAGCCCGAGGCCAACCCCGACAAGGTGATGCAGGAGCTGACCCAGTACGAGGTGCTGACCGAGGAATGGGGCGGCGACACCATGATGGTCAAGGTTTCGGCCAAGGCCGGTCTCGGTATCGACGAGCTGCTCGACGCTATCCTGCTCCAGGCCGAAGTGCTCGAACTCAAGGCTCCGGTCGAGGGTCCGGCGCGCGGCGCCATCGTCGAGTCGAGTCTCGACAAGGGACGCGGTCCGGTGGCGACGGTGCTGGTTCAGTCCGGTACGCTCAAGCGCGGTGACATCATCGTTTCCGGTGGCGAATACGGCCGCGTGCGCGCCATGTTCGACGAGTCCGGTTCGCCGGTCGAATCGGCCGGTCCCTCGATCCCGGTCCAGGTGCTGGGTCTGTCGGGCACGCCGAACGCGGGAGACGATGTCATCACGGTCAGCGACGAGCGCCGTGCCCGCGAGGTGGCTGAGTTCCGCGCCGCCCGCTCGCGTCAGAACCGCTTCGACGAGCAGCGCGGCGTGAGTCTCGATCAGCTCTTCACCCAGCTCAAGGACGGCGAGCAGAAGGCGGTCAACCTCATCCTCAAGGCCGACGTGCAGGGCAGCCTGGAAGCGCTGCGCGAGAGTCTGCTCAAGCTCACCAACGACGAGGTCAAGGTCGCGATCGTTGCCTCGGGCGTGGGCGGGATCACCGAGTCCGACGCCAACCTGGCCGTCACCTCGAACGCCATCCTGCTCGGCTTCAACGTCCGTGCCGATGCCGCCGCGCGTCGCGTGGTCGAAGAGAAGGGCCTGGATCTGCGCTACTACAGCATCATCTACGAGCTGATCGACGAGGTGAAGCAGGCGATCTCGGGTCTGCTCAGTCCGATCGTCACCGAAGAGATCATCGGTCTGGCGGAAGTGCGCGACGTGTTCCGGTCCTCCAAGTTCGGTGCTGTGGCCGGCTGTATGGTGGTCGAGGGCGTCATCAAGCGTAACAACCCGATCCGCGTGCTGCGCAACAACGTCGTGGTCTACGAGGGCGCGCTCGAATCGCTGCGTCGCTTCAAGGACGACGTGGCCGAGGTCAAGCACGGCATGGAGTGCGGTATCGGCGTCAAGAACTACAACGACGTGCAGCCCGGCGACCAGATCGAAGTCTTCGAGCGCACCGAGAAGGCCCGCGTCCTGTGAACGAACGTGAATTCGACCGCACCGAGCGTATCGGTGCTGAGATGAAACGCGCGCTGGCGGTGCTGGTGCGCGATCAGGTCAAGGATCCGCGTCTGGCCAACATCACGGTGCACGAGGTGCGGGTGACGCGCGACCTGGCCCATGCCAAGGTCTATTTCACCTGCTTCCCCAGCGACGAGGACACGCCGGCGCAGGAGCGGCTGCTCAACAAGCAGCTCGCCGGTTTCCTGCGTCATGCACTGGCGCAGGAAGTGCGGCTGCGGGCCATGCCGCAACTGCACTTCGTCTACGACGAATCCATCGCTCAGGGCCAGCATCTGTCGGACCTGATCGAGCAGGCCGTCGCCAAGGACCGGCCCGCGACCGAAGAGGAGCACTGAGATCATGGGACGCCGCCGTAATTCGGGACGCCCCGTGACCGGGATCCTGCTGTTGGACAAGCCGCTGGGTCTGTCCTCGAACGAGGCCCTGCAACGGGTCAAGCGTTATTATCGCGCCGCCAAGGCGGGGCATACCGGGAGTCTGGACCCCTTGGCGACCGGGCTGCTGCCCTGTTGTCTGGGCGACTCGACCAAGTTCTCGGCCTTTCTGCTGGATGCCGACAAACGCTATCGCGTGCGTGTGCGTCTGGGCGAGACCACGGCCACGGGCGATGCGGAAGGTGAAGTGCTGGAGCGCGCGCCGATCGATGGCGTGACCGAAGCCCGTCTGCGTGAAGTGCTAGCCGATTTTCTTGGTCCCATCGATCAGTTGCCGCCCATGTATTCGGCGGTCAAGCATCAGGGCCAGCGGCTCTATGAGCTGGCGCGTCAGGGTCTGGAAGTCGAGCGCCAGCCGCGCCGCATCGAGATCCATGCACTCGAACTGCTGTCGATGGAGCTGCCCGAGATCGAACTCGACGTGCACTGTTCCAAGGGCACCTATGTCCGCACCCTGGCCGAGGACATCGGCCGCGAACTCGGTTGCGGCGCCCATGTGAGCGCCCTGCGCCGGACCGGCGTCGGCCCCTATGCCGAGCCGGACGTGAGCTTCGTCACCGGCGAGCAGATCGCCGCGCTGGCCGAGGCCGAGGATTTCGCCGCGCTCGACGCCCTGCTGCTGCCGCTCGACAGCGCGCTCGGACACTGCCCGGCCCTGAAACTCTCGGCCGACACCGCCTTCTATCTCGGGCAGGGACAGGCGGTGCAGGTGCCCCAGGCGCCGACCGAAGGTCTGGTCCGGCTCTATGATCCCTCGTCGCACTTCCTGGGTGTCGGCGAGATCCGCGACGACGGAAAAGTCCAACCCAAACGATTGATTTGATTCATTCGTCTCCATGTCCGACCTGAATGGAACCATCCCTGAAGTCATTGTTGGGGATGATCCATCCGATACAGGTCTTTTGTTTTCGTGCTTCAACCATTTCGAGGAGATTTCCAATGACAATGACTGCGGCTGACAAGAAGAAGGTCGTCGACGAATACGCCCGCGGCGAGCGCGACACGGGTTCGCCCGAGGTTCAGGTCGCGCTACTGACAGCGCGCATCCTGGAACTGACCGACCACTTCAAAGAGCACAAGCAGGATCATCACTCACGTCGCGGTCTGGTGCGCATGGTCAATTCCCGGCGTAAACTGCTCGACTATCTCAAGCGCAAGGATCTCGACCGCTATCGCGATCTGATCGCGCGCCTGGGTCTGCGTCGCTAACATCCGCCTCACGCCCCAGCGAACGGGTGGTCGGCTGCCGGTCGCTCGTTCGTCCGCTCTCGGTGCGTCCAACACGACGTGCCGCGAGCCGACAGCCCCCGCGCTGCCATTCCCGTTCGCGCCAGCCCGAGCCGCAGGTTTGGAGTGCACCCGGATCCGTCGCACCGGCGGCCCAAACACCCCGAGGATTTATCTGTGATTCCCACCCCTATCGTTAAAGAGTTCCAATTCGGCAATCAGACCGTCAGGCTGGAAACCGGCGAGATCGCGCGCCAGGCCGATGGTGCTGTCCTGGTCAATATGGACGACACCGTGGTCCTCGTGACGGTCGTGGTCGACAAGCGGCCGGGCGCAGAGCGCGACTTCCTGCCCTTGACGGTCGAGTATCAGGAAAAGACCTACGCCGCCGGACGCATCCCCGGCGGCTTTTTTCGGCGCGAGGGCCGTCCGAGCGAGGGCGAGATCCTCACCGCGCGTCTGATCGACCGTCCGATCCGCCCGCTGTTCGTCGAGGGCTTCTGCAACGAGGTGCAGATCATCGCGACCGTCAAGTCGCTGAACCCGGCGGTCAATCCCGAGGTTCCGGCGCTGATCGGTGCCTCGGCCGCGCTCGCGCTCTCCGGCGCGCCCTTCAACGGCCCGATCGCCGCCGCGCGCGTCGGCTACAAGAACGGTGAATACATCCTCAATCCGGCGCTGACCGGTCTGAATCCGGATTCGGATCTGGATCTGGTGGTGGCCGGCACCGACAAGGCCGTGCTCATGGTCGAGTCGGAGGCACGCGGGCTGTCGGAAGAGATCATGCTCGGCGCGGTGCTGTTCGGGCACGAGCAGATGCAGGTCGTGATCCAGGCTATCCGCGAGCTGGCCGCCGAAGCGGGCAAGCCGGCGATGGACTGGACGCCGCATGCGGTCAACCCGGTTCTGACCGAGGCCGTGCGTCTGGCCGGCGGCGACGCGATTGCCGCGGCCTACCGCATCAAGGAAAAGCAGGCGCGTTATACCGCGCTCGGTGCTGCGCGCACCGCCATCGTCGAACAACTGTGCGCCGGCGAGACGCCCGCCTGGACCGAGTCCCAGGTCAAGGCCGCCATCGAGGCGCTGGAGTCGACCACAGTGCGCGAGTCGATCCTGGCCGGCGAGCCGCGCATCGACGGGCGCGACACCAAGACCGTGCGTCCGATCACCATCCGCACCGGCGTGCTGCCGCGCACCCACGGCTCGGCGCTGTTCACGCGCGGCGAGACCCAGGCGATGGTCATCACCACGCTCGGTACCGAGCGCGACTCGCAGATCATCGATGCGCTGGAAGGCGAGCGGCGTGAGCACTTCATGCTGCATTACAACTTCCCGCCCTTCTGCGTCGGCGAGATCGGCCGTGTCGGCAGCCCCAAGCGGCGCGAGATCGGTCACGGACGTCTGGCCAAGCGCGGCGTGCTGGCGGTGATGCCGAGCATCGAGGAGTTCCCCTATTCGGTGCGCGTGGTCTCCGAGATCACCGAATCCAACGGCTCCAGCTCTATGGCCAGCGTCTGCGGCACCAGTCTGGCGCTGATGGACGCGGGCGTGCCGATCAAGGCGCCGGTCGCCGGTGTCGCCATGGGTCTGATCAAGGAAGGCGAGCGCTTCGCCGTCCTCACCGACATCATGGGTGACGAAGACCACCTGGGCGACATGGACTTCAAGGTCGCGGGTACCGCCGACGGCATCAACGCGCTCCAGATGGACATCAAGATCGAGGGCATCACGCGCGAGATCATGGAGATCGCCCTGGCGCAGGCCAAAGAAGGCCGTCTGCACATCCTCGGCGAGATGAACAAGGTCATCGACTCGCATCGCGTCGAGATGTCCGAACATGCCCCGCGCATCATCGAGATCAAGATCCATCCCGAGAAGATCCGCGACGTCATCGGCAAGGGCGGCTCGGTCATCCGCGCCATCACCGAGGAGACGGGCGCGACCATCGACATCAACGACGATGGCGTGGTCAAGATCTTCTCCGTGGTCAAGGCCGCCGGCGAGGAAGCCAAGCGCCGCATCCGTCTGATCACCGCCGATGTCGAGGTGGGCAAGGTCTACGAAGGCAAGGTCGCGCGCCTGATGGACTTCGGCGCCTTCGTCACCATCCTGCCCGGACGCGATGGCCTGGTGCACATCTCGCAGATCTGCGAGGAGCGCGTGCAGTCGGTCAGCGACAAGCTCAAGGAAGGCGACGTGGTGCGTGTGAAGGTGCTGGAAGTCGACAAGCAGGGCCGTATCCGTCTGAGCATGAAGGCGGTCGAACCGGGCGAATAAGACCCTCCGCACCAGCGCCGAGCGTCGGCCCCTTGGGTCGGCGCCGAACGATCCGAACCGCGTATCGAGGTCTTGATGCGCGGTTTGTTTTTGTGTGGGGTATCCTTGTTCCGATCCGTTGTGATGGGAACCGGGCGCGATCCCGCACGCTTCCGAATACTCTGTCGAACAGCGAACATGAGCAGCCAACCCAAGATCATCCTCTCGTCGCTCGATGCCGAGCGGTTGGAAAACCTGATCGAGTCCCTGCCCCGCAACGCCTTTCCGGGCATGGATGAGCTGGAAGCCGAGCTGGCGCGCGCCGAGGTCGTGGACCCGCGCGAGATGCCGCCGAATGTCGTGAGCATGAACTCGACCGTGCGCTTCCGGGTGATGTCCACGAACGAAGCCTTCACCCTGACCCTGGTCTATCCCAAGGACATGGACGCGAGCGGCGGCAAGATCTCGATCCTGGCCCCGGTCGGCAGTGCCCTGCTCGGTCTGTCGTCGGGCGACGAGATCGAATGGCCCAAGCCGGGCGGCGGCGTGCTGCGCGTTCGGATCGAGGAAGTCACCTACCAGCCCGAGCGCGCCGGCGAATATTTCCGTTGACCGGATCGTCCGCTATGCAGCGGTTCGCTTCTTGCTTGGTGACTTGATGCAACAGGCCATGTCCGTGGGAGCCGGGACACCATGCTGAAATCATTCCAAGCCGGTGGCACCCGCTGGTCGGACGCTCAGGCGGAGCGTCCGGCCGCGGCCTATCACGAGTTCTATCGCGACGATTTCCAGCCGCGCGAGCACTATCTCCCGCTGTGGAAGCACATCCAGCGTGCCGGTCAGCGCGGACTGGCGCTCAAGGCGCGCGAGGCCCATCTGGCGCTCCATAACGAAGGCGTCACGTTCACCCTGTATTCCGACCAGGAGTCGGGGATCGAACGGGTCTGGCCCTTCGATATCCTGCCGCGTCTGGTGACGGCCGGGGAGTGGACGCCGATCGAGGCCGGTCTCAAGCAGCGTATCCGCGCGCTCGACCGCTTCATCCACGACGTCTATCACGAGCAGTGCATCCTCAAGGATGGCGTGGTGCCGCCCGAGCTCATCTATCGCGGCCGTGATCTCTGTCGCGACATCCTCGATGTCGATCCGCCGGGCGGTGTCTACATCCATATCAGCGGGGTCGATCTGATCCGCGACGAGAGCGGGCGCTATCTGGTACTGGAGGACAATCTGCGCACCCCGTCCGGCGTCTCCTACATGATCGAGAATCGGCTGATCGAGCGCCGTATCCTGCCCGAGTTCTTCCAGCGCTATCGGGTGCGGCCGGTCGAGCACTATCCCGAGCGGCTGCTTCAGCGCCTCCGTCAGCTCTCGCCGCGCGGCGCGGCGGATGCCGTGGTGGTGGTCCTGACCCCAGGGATCTTCAACTCGGCCTATTTCGAGCACAGCTTCCTCGCCCGCGAGATGGGCGTGGAGCTGGCCGAGGGGCGGGATCTGGTCTGTCGCAACGATCGGGTCTATCTCAAGACCACGCTCGGGCTGCGTCAGGTCGACGTCATCTACCGGCGTATCGACGACGATTATCTGGACCCGCTGGTCTTCCGGCCCGACTCGCTGCTCGGGGTGCCGGGGATCATCCGCGCCTGGCGGGCCGGCCACGTCGCCCTAGTCAACGCCCCCGGCACCGGGATCGCCGACGACAAGGCGGTCTATGCCTATGTGCCCGACATCATCCGCTACTATCTGGGCGAGGAGCCGATCCTGCCGAGCGTGCCGACCTATCAGATGACCGATCCGCAGGACCGCGACTATGTGCTCGACAACCTGGAGCGCATGGTGATCAAGGCCGTCTCCGAATCGGGCGGGCGCGAGATGCTGATGGGGCCGACCTCGACGGCCGGCCAGCGCGACGACTTCACGCGCCGTATCCAGGCCGATCCGCGCCGCTATATCGCCCAGCCCGTGATCCAGCTCTCGCGCCACATCTGCTATCTGGACGGCGAGCTGGAATCGCGCCACCTGGATCTGCGCCCCTTCGTGCTCCACGGCGGCGACGAGATCGAGGTCATCCCCGGCGGTCTGACCCGCGTGGCCCTGACCAAGGGGTCACTGGTGGTCAATTCCTCGCAGGGCGGTGGCAGCAAGGACACCTGGGTACTGGCCGACTGACGGGAGCCATGCGGATGCTGAGTCGAATCGCCGAATCGCTGTACTGGATGGCCCGCCACCTGGAACGGGCCGACAACACCGCGCGGGTGCTGGACATCAATGTCGTCCACCGGCTGGCGGCCGAGGAGGGGCTGACCGAGGAGGGGCAGTGGCTGCCGTTGCTGACCATCCTGGGCGCCGACGACCGCTATGCCGAGACCTACCCGGACGGTCGGGTGAGCGTGCAGCGCGTCATCCGGTTGCTGACCCAGGCCGAGACCAATCCCGGCAGCATCCTCAACTGTCTGCGTCTGGCGCGCGAGAACGCCCGCGCGGCACGCGACCGGATCTCGACGCCGGTGTGGGAGACGATCGACGCCCTCTGTCGCACCGCCGAGGCGCGGCTCAAGGCCACGCTGCCGCCCTGGCAGGCGGCTGAGTTCCATGCCTTCGTCCATCGCGAGGTGGCCACCGTCTACGGTCTGGCACAGGGCACCATGATGCGCGGCGAAGCCCACAGCTTCACCCGCTTCGGTGCCCTGCAGGAGCGCGCCGACATGACCGCGCGCATCCTCGACGTGCGCTATCACCTGCTGCTGCCGGACCCCAGTCTGGTGGGTTCACCGCTCGATTATTATCAATGGGGCGTGCTGCTCAAATCGCTCTCGGGCTTCGATGCCTACCGGCGCCTCTATCAGGCCGGGGTGCGTCCGGTCGACGTCATCGACTTCGTGATCCTGAATCCGGACTTTCCGCGTTCGCTGGTCTATTGCGTCAGCCGCCTGGAACGCTCGCTGGAACGCATCGGCCAACGGCCCGAGGGCGAGGTGGGTGCCTGTCTGGAGCGGCTGCGCGCGCATCTCGCCGGGGTCGGAGCGGCGGACATCATGGCCCAGGGGCTGCACGAGTATCTGGATGCCTTCCTGACCGCCTTGCTGGAGTTGAGCGACGCCCTGACGCGGGATTACTTCAATCACGACGTGTGATGCACGCTCATGGTGCGCGACGCCGATGGAGCCGGAGTCAATGCTCGACTTTGGACGCGCGCGTCAATTCGGCGAAGCGCACGCCGCGCAAGCCGCCGATCTCCAGGCTGAGCCGTTCGATCTCGGCCGGCATCCCGCGGATGATGATGGTCTCCAGACAGTTGTGATGATCCAGATGGACATGGGTCGTGGCCACCACATGAACGTACTGACGATGCTGGATGTCCAGGATCTGCTGGGTCAGCTCGCGCTGATGGTGGTCGTAGACGATGGTCAGCACCCCGGCGACTTCGGCGTCGCCGCGCTCCCAGGTCTCCTCGACGATCCGCTCCCGGATCAGGTCGCGCACCAGCTCGGAGCGTGAGGCATAGCCCTTGTTCACCAGACGCCGATCGAGTTCGTCGAGCAGTGTCTTGGGGAGCGAGACGGTGAAACGGATGGTTGATTCGGTGCTCGACATCGGCGGGTCCAGGGCGTTGATCCAGCGCCAAGGATACCAATCCGGGCCGCACCCTTGAACCGCCGTGTGTTCTCCACGCCAGATCGCGTGCGAGACGTATCCGGGCCAAGCGCGCGATAATCGGCCGGGTCGTACAAGCCCAAGCCACATGGAGTCCAGTCGCCAATGTCCACGCCAGATCCCACGCTCATCGGCCGCGTCATCGACATCCAGGGCGGGCGCCTGATCGCCACGCTCTTTCCAGCCGAAGACGGTTTTCCCGCCGCCAAGACGCTGGAGGACGAATCGCTCCCGGTCGGTCAGCTGGGGACCCTGGTGGAGGTCCGGGACCGTGCCGGACACATCCTCGCCGAGATCGCGCGCAGCCATGAGGAGGCGGTCGGCACGCGCGCCGTCAAGGGTGAGGCCAACGCCGCCCCGCGTCAGGTCACGGTGCGCGAGCGGCGGCTGGAGCTGACCGCGCTCGGCGAGATCAACGGCGACGGCCGGCTCGAACCCGGCGTGAGTCGCTATCCGGTGGTCGGCGCGAGCGTGCATCTGATTCCCACCTCGCGCCTGGCCGTTCTGCTGGCACGCCGGACCCAGGTCGCGCTGGAGCTGGGGCGACTGTCGGTGCGCCCCGCACTCAAGGCCACACTGGAGCCGACGGCCCTGTTCGGGCGTCATCTGGCCATCCTTGGTCAGTCGGGTGCGGGTAAATCCTGGACGCTCTCCAGTCTGATGCAGCGCGTGGTCAAGACCATGCCGCACGCGCACATCATCCTGCTCGACCTGCATGGCGAATACGGCTGGAAGCGCCCCGACGGCACGACCGAAGGCATCTTTCCGCCCGGCACGGCGCGCTATCTCGATGCGCGCGAGCTGGAGATCCCCTATTGGCTGCTGACCTATTCGGAACTGGTCGATCTGTTCGTCGACCGTGCGGACGCCAACGCTTCGCTCCAGATCGCCTTTCTGCGCGAGACCGTCTACGCTCTGCGCAAGCAGTCCAATCAGCACGCCGGCATCGACCGGCTCTCGGTCGACTCGCCGGTCTATTTCCCGATCGACGAGCTGTATCAGCGCTTCAAGAAGGCCAACGAGGAGAAGCTGGAGTTCGGCAAGGTCAAGGGACCGCTGTTCGGCGCCTTCGACGACTTCCTGGTGCGCTTTCTCTCGCTCTACAACGACGGGCGCTACGACTTCTTCATGCACCCGCGCAAGAACAAGAGTTCGGCCAGTCTGGAAGGGCTGTTGCGCGACTTCGTCGGGCTGGGCGAGCCGAAGCGTCAGGTGACGGTGATCGACCTCAGTCCGGTCCCGGTCGATCTGCGGCCGGTGATCTCGGCCCAGATCGGCCGGCTGGCCTATGAGTTCAATTACTGGAATCCGCGTCGGCACGAATTTCCGCTGCTGCTGGTGTGCGAGGAGGCGCATCAGTACATCCCGCGCGAATCCGACACCCGCTTCGTCGGCACGCGCCGGTCGATGGAGCGCATCGCCAAGGAAGGGCGCAAGTACGGTGTCACGCTCTGCATCGTCAGCCAGCGTCCGACCGAGCTGTCGGAGACCGTGCTGGCGCAGTGCGGCAACTATCTCTGTCTGCGCATCTCCAACGCCGACGACCAGGAGTACGTGCGCCGTCTGCTGCCCGAGGGGGCCAAGAATCTGGCCGACCGGCTCGCTTCGCTGCGTCGCGGTGAAGTCCTGGCGGTGGGCGATGCCGCGCTGCTGCCCACGCGCATCCAGGTCGACCGGCCCGATCCGCCGCCGTCGAGCAGTGACGCGCCCTTCTCTCAGAGCTGGATGGAGGGGCCGGAGGATCTGGACGTCAACGACATCATCGATCGCTGGTGGCGGCAGGTGCGGTGAACGACGAAAACAGCCGTCGCCGGGTCTGGCTCTGGTTGGGGCTGGGTTCCATCCTCGGACTCGGCGCGATCCTCGTCATCGTCCAGGCTGTCTGGCCGGTGCTGTATCCGTCGGCGTCGCACGTCGCGCCGCTCGATTTGCGCTGCGATCTGCGGGCCGGACCCTGTGAATCGCGTTTCGGCGGTGGCCGGGTGCGCTTCGGGATCGAGCCGCGGACTCTTCCGGTCGCCGCGCCACTAAGGCTCGAAGTCGAGCTTTCGGGACTGACGGCCGAAGCGGTCGAGGTCGATTTCGTCGGCGTCGAGATGTACATGGGCTTCAACCGCGTGGCGCTGGAATCGCTCGGCGAGGGTCGCTATGCCGGGCACGGCATGATCCCGGTGTGCACGAGCGAACGCATGACCTGGGAGGCGCGCGTGCTGATCCACACCCCGGATGGATTGCTGGCCGCGCCCTTTCGGTTCGAGAGTGCGCCCTGAGTCGTGCGTCGAGCGCAAGGCTCAGTGCGGATGCCGGTGTTCCAGGCCGGTGTGCGTGCCAGTCAGTTCATCCGCTGCGTGCGGGTGCGGATGGCTGTGTCGATGCGCATGAGCATGGCTGTGCAGGATGGCGTCCACGAGCCGGCCCTCGACGAGCCGGACCGCCCGTGTCGCCAGCCGCGCCAGGAACGGCCAGTCGTGCGAGACCAGGATCATGGCCTGTTCCAGTCCATCCAGGTGGGCGATGAGCCGCTCGGCGGTCGCCTCGTCCAGGCCGTTGGTCGGCTCGTCGAGCAGCAGGACTTCGGGGCGCATCGCCAGCACGGTCGCGAGCGCCACCAGCCGCTTTTCGCCCGCCGACAGACGGTAGGTGATGCGCTCGGCGAAGTCGGCGAGTCCGAGATGTTCGAGCGTCTCCAGGGCATCGGCGCGCGCCTGCTCGGGCGAGCGCCCCAGGTTCAGGGGACCGAAGGCGACGTCCTCCAGCACCGTCGGGCAGAAGAGCTGATCGTCCGAGTCCTGGAACAGCAGTCCGACTCGTGCTCGTACTTGGTGGAAGTCGCGCTCGCTGGCGCGTTCGCACCCGAAGGCGAGGATCCGGCCCGCACTGGGGCGCTTGAGTCCGACCAGCAGATGCAGGAGCGTCGTCTTGCCCGCGCCGTTGGAGCCGATCAGCGCGACCCGATCGCCGGGGGCGAGCCTGAAGTCCAGTTCACGCAGGACGGTTCGGTCGTGATAGTCGAAACGGACTCGTTGCAGCTCGATCAGAGGCGTCGTCATGGAAGGCGGATGTCGGTGATGAGGGCGGTTGCGCAAGCGGTCATCATACGCCCGGCAGGCCCAAGTCGTGATCCAGCCAAGCCAAAGCGCCCAGCAGTATCATCAGACTGAGTGCAGCGAGCGTGTCGCCCGGCTGCCAGTGCGGTGTGTCGAGCCGATACAGCCGCCCCCGAAAGCCACGACAGCGCATGGCGTCCATCAGACGTTCGGCGCGCGCGAGACTGCGCACCAGCAACATTCCCATCAGCCAGCCATAGGCGCGCCAAGTGTGCCGGTCGGTACGCGGCACGAAGGCGCGTGCGCGCATGGCCTGACGCAGCCGGATGAACTCGGCGTGGATGAGATGGATCTGGCGGATCGTCATCAGCAGCAGATGCGTCAGCTTGTCCGGCACGCCGAGCCGTCCCAGCGCCTGACCGAGCGCCACGGGTTCGAGCGTGCCGACCAGGGCCATGAGCGCGAGCACCACGGCATTGGCCTTGAGCAGGATCATCAGGGCCAGATCACGCCCGGCCGTGCTCGCGCGCAGTGAGCCGAGTTCGAACCAGGACGCACCCGGCGTGGTGAAGGGCAGGGTCAGCACCAGGATGAGCATGAAGCCTTCCAGTGCCAGCAGACGCCGGACCAGATCGCGCGCCTTCAGTCCGGCGGCGAGTGCCAGACCGAGCGCCAGCCCCAGCGCCGTCGCCGTGCTGCCGGGATGATCGAGTCCGACCGTGATCAGCGCGAAGGCGAGCGCCGCACCGACACGCAGACGCGGATCGCGCGCGACGATCCAACCCGAACCGGCGAGATGGGGGATGGGCGCAGCGGTCACGCGCGCTCGCCCGCGCGGCGACAACGCCACCACAAGGCCAGTCCGGTCAGGCCCAGGATGTAGCCGATCCCGCCCAGGACATCCTGGAACCGGACACGCTCTTCGAGGGTATTCAATCGCTCGGCCAGCGGATGTGTCTGACGGGCCAGTGCCTGCTCGATGGCGCCGATCAGTGCCGGGTCGATGGTTTGGGGGGCAACCGGGGCATGGTCGAGCGGAGCCGTTGGCGCCGGGGCGTCTGCCGGCGGCTGAGTCGGAGGCGGCCCCGAGTCGTCGCGCGGATCGGCTGGCGGCGAAAACGCGCCTTGCCGTGTCTCACCCGCGATCGTCCATTGGGCGCTGTGCCCATCGCCCGTGCGCGCGACGAGCCGATGCTCGACCGGCGCGAGTGTGCGATAAGCGAAGCTCCCGTCGTCTGCCGGTGTCAATTCGGCGAGCACGCGGCCCTCGCTGTCCTGGATCTCGACCCTGGCGCCGCCCGCCCCGGCGCCGCCGACGAAATAGGCGCGACCGCGAATCCAGTCGCCCTCGGTCTGGGCGAAGACCTTGAGCTTGTGGGCCAGGGCCGGCTGGCTCATCAGCGCCAGGAGCAGCAACCAGACAGACGCCGTTCTAGACATGCGAGCGCGCTCCAGTCGACAGCATCTCGGGCGCGACCCGTTGCAGAAAACCGACGATGGTGGCCGTCACCAGTCCCTCGACCAGGGCCAGCGGCGGATAGGTCAACAGCAGCACCTGTGCCGCCGGGCGGAAGGGTTCGCCGCTCAGGACCAGAGTCGCGGCCACCAGCCCCCCCGTCAACATGACGCCCAGAAAGCCGGCCGCGAAGCCGATCCAGGCCCGTCGCGCCGGACGCACGCGCCCCAGCGCTGGAGCCAGCACCAAGGCGCAGACGAGCGCCGGCAGCGCCATGTTCAGGGTATTGACGCCCAGCACCAGTGGTCCGCCGAAACCGAAGAAGGCCGCCTGGAGCGCGAGCGCGACCAGGATCGCCGGCACCGCCGTCCAGCCGAGCAGCAGTCCCATGAGCCCATTGAGCAGCAGATGGACGCTGGTCGGCCCGAGCGGGACGCTGATGAGCGAGGAGACGAAGAGCGCCGCCGAGAGCACGGCGGCGCGGGGCAGGTGATCATAGTCGAGCCGGCGCAGCGCCACGGCCAGCAGACCGACCGACACCAGTCCGCCGGCGATCAGGACGGGGGCTGTGAGGACACCTTCGGGGATATGAGCCAAGCGTCGATCCGCCGTTCCGGTTGGCTTATTTCATGTCGCGCGCATGGACCCAGATGAGCGCGCCGGTCTCGACCGGAACCTCCTCGCCCTCCGGATTCTTCATCGGCCGCTCGCCCTCCAGCAGCGCGGCGAAGCCCCACCAGCCCGCGCGCGGCATGGCATAGGCGAAGACACCCTGCGCATCGGCTTTGACGACCTGGGTGACGAAGGCATCGGCCGGGGCCGTCACTGAGCCGTCGTTGTGCCACTCGACCTCGACCTCGGCGAAGGGTACGGGCCGGCCGTTGCGCTTGACGACACCGCTGAAGAGATTGCCGGTCCAGAGACCATAGGGCCGGGTCAGTGGGGTGATCTCGACCGGGAAACCGACCTCGGCGTCCCAGCCCTCGCCGCCGCCGAAGCCATCGACCACGACCTTGGTGTAATGCACGATCATGACGCCCTCGGCCGGCTCCCAATAGGGGGCGGGTTCGACGAAAAAGACGTGGTCGCCGGGCTGCCCGATCCGGTAGCGGGCGCTGTAGGCCGGTTGGTCGTCCTGAGTGCGCGTCGTCAGGGTCGCGAGCAGATCCTCGCGTCCGGCCGGTGTCAGCACGCCGAACTGGACCGGCCGCCCCATGGCCATGGCCGGGCCGCGTTCCATCGGATGGGTGAAGGTCAGATCCAGCCGGATCTCGCTCTCGCCGGGCTCGGTCACCAGATCCGTGGAGGGGATGAGTTCCTGGAAATGGGCCTGGGCACTCAGGGTGCCCAGGAGCGCAAGCCATGCGAAATGACGGAGCGGACGGGGATTGTGCATGAGTGATCGCTCAGAGACTGTCGATGGAGTATGAACGGATTCTGATTCTTCATACTGTCGACTGTCAAGCCAGTCGCTTCATCCGGCAGCCGAGAGCATCGATGAGTGTCCCTGGTCTCCTTCGGCCGCGATCCGCTGGTGCAAGTGATCGATCTGATTGCCGAGGTCGCGGAGCAGGCCGATCCGCTCACGCAGATAGTCGATCTCTTCCTGCATCTGCAGGAGGCGCATACTGCCCTGGGCGCGCTCACGGCGGTTGCGCAGTTCGGCGAGCGCCTCCTTCAGCTCCTTCGAGCCTTGGTCGTTGCGCGTGAATGAGGGTGGAATGGCCGCTCTGGCCGGATCGAATGTCGAGTCGGACGTCTTTCCATAGACGCGATCGAGGATGGCATCCAGATCACTGTCGAATTGAACGCTGGTCTTCTGGAACTGTTTGGCCATGGGCGCGAGATCCGTGACGCAGTGAGCCTTGCTCGTTTGCGAGCCAGTATATCCAGAAGTCGGTTCCCAAAACCGAGAGCGGGTCCACGAAATCGCCGTCGGCCTGAACCGACGCCAATGCGATCAGCTTCCGAGTCGTCTGACCTCGATGAGTTCGGTATCGGACTTGAGTCGGCGGATCCAGATGTTCAGATTGGCCAGCGCCGGGGGGAGCCGGGCGACGACGGCTTCGGCCGCTTCCTGGGTCTCGTGCAGACTATGGATCAGAACGAACCAGGGACGCCCCTGATAGGTCTCCTGACGATAGTAGTAGACGACCGGCAGCACATGATCCGCCGCGAAACCTTCGAGCGCCTCCAGGCTGTGGAAGCCGATCAGCTGCACCGTGAAGGGGCGGTCGCCGACCTGGACCGGATGGGTTGCGAGCGAGGAAGATCTCAGTCCGTCCACGGCCGTATCGGTCTGGTCGGTTTGGGCGTCGGGCGCAATCGCGGCCTCTGGCGCCGGTGTCGGTTCAGGAGCTGTGACTGGACGATCCGGGGCGGATTCGCCGGACTCGGTTTCCGGTGCGGCGGTCGGGACTGGGGATGGCTCGGCGTCGTCTGCCGAGATGTCTGGTGCTTCGAGAGCTGAGCCGGTCTCGTCGAGTGTGAGTGTGTCGGCGGTCTGTTCCAGCTCGGTCACGGATTCCGGCGCCGGGGCGCTTTCGGTCTCCGGCTCGCTTGGCGGGGTGACCGGTTCCGGTGGCGTCGGCGCGGCTTCGGCTGGCCGCTCCGATTCCGGTTCTGATGCGGGTGCCGATTCGGATTCGGACTCCGTGGACGGCGGTGTCTCCGGGTCTGAACTCGGGTCCGGGGCCGGTGCGGATTCAGGGGTCGATTCCGGCTCGGTTGCAGGCTCAGGGGCAGACTCCGGCTGGGGCTTCGGCTCCGGTGCGGGTTCCGGCTCAGATTTTGGTTCGGGCTGGAGGCGCAAGTCCAGATCCAGACCCGGCGGGGCTTCCTCGTCGAGGCGCTCGATGGACTTGGAGATCTCAGCCAGGGCGGCGGACAGCCGATCGAGCTGGGCGCGTGTCTGCGGATCGGGTTCCTGGCGCGACGAGACGTCGATCTGT
This sequence comes from Allochromatium vinosum DSM 180, assembly GCF_000025485.1. Lineage (NCBI taxonomy): Bacteria > Pseudomonadati > Pseudomonadota > Gammaproteobacteria > Chromatiales > Chromatiaceae > Allochromatium > Allochromatium vinosum. Next base: position 596,245 of record NC_013851.1, read on the forward strand.
TCCAGGGTCTTCTTCAGATCGGTCATCTGCGTCTCGAAGGCTTCCTGCGTGGCGTTGAGCTTGAACAGGAAGAAGACCAGTGTGCCGGCGACCAGGAGACTGAACAGCAACAGCAGCATCGCCATGAGCGAGCCATGGCGCTTCAGACGCTCGTCGAGATCGTCGCGCTGGGTCTGGAGCGTGCGCTGCAGGCGCGTGGCCGCGTGACGCCGGTCGTCGTCGACATCGCCGATACGCGCGATCAGCGAGACCTCGAGCTTCTGGACGTCCTGACGGTACTGATTGAGACTGGCCACGATCCGGGAGATCTGGGTGGCCTGCGCTTTGAGATAGCGCTGGAGCACCTCGCCGGCATTCGTGGAACGCTCGGCACCGCCCGAAGCTTGAGCTGGGCTGGTGGCGCCGTCCGTGTCGGTCGTCGCGGCGGTCTGGCTCGATGAATCCGGCTGGGCCGTCTCTGTCTTGTCCATTGGACGCTTCTCGTCGCTATGAATCCTGTCGGTGCAAGATGAACCACGGTAGCCCCGAACTCTAGAGCAGTCCGCCAAGGAGTGCAAACCAAGCCGCCGGACTGTCTCGTTCCAGGTGTCGACACTGGACCGACGGCTGTCAACGCCGGCCGGTCACAGCGCGTAGCGCCGCGCGGGCACGATTGCTGGGCACCGCGAAGCCGATGCCGACATTGCCGCCGGTCGGTCCGATCAGGGCGGTATTGATGCCGACGACCTCGCCGGCCAGATTGACGAGCGGACCGCCCGAGTTGCCCGGATTGATCGAGGCATCGGTCTGGATCAGCTTGCCGAGCCGGCTGCCGCCGACACCGCTGCGCCCGACGGCGCTGACGATCCCCAGGGTGGCGGTCTGGCCCAGTCCGAAGGGGTTGCCGATAGCGAGCACGAAATCCCCGACCTCCAGCCGGTCCGAGTCACCGAGCGGCAGCGGACGCAGGCTGACCGGCGGGATTTTCAGGATCGCCAGGTCCGAACCGCTGTCGGCGCCGAGCCGGCGGGCCTCGAAGGTGCGTCGGTCCTTGAGCGTGACCTGGATGCGCGTGGCGTCCTTGAGCAGATGGTCGTTGGTCATGACATAGCCGCGCGCGGCATCGACGATGACGCCTGAACCCTGGCTGCGGCGCCGTTCGGATGGATCGATCTCGGGGATGGGCAGCCCCATGCGGTCGAGGAAGTGGCGGAAGTCGGGATCGTCGAGAAAGGGGTGTTCCTCGCGCGGGATGCGCGAGTCGACCGTGATGTTGACGACGGCCGGTGTCACCCGGCGCAGCAGGGGCGCGAGCGTGGGATAGCCCTGGGAGCCGGGGATCGGGCCGGCCTTGATCAGGCTGGTCGGATCGAATCGGGCCGAATCCGTGCCCGTCGGCGAGGGACCGGTCACGCAGGCCGTGAGTAGCGAGCCGGCCAGAAGCAGCGTCGCCCAATGGATCTTACGCCCGATCCGGCCGGCGCTGTCGGTGGTCGGAGGCGCATGGCTTGGCGCGGCTGACATGGGCGACTCCGCTCAGCGCGCCAGTTGGCTGGCGACCCGGCGTCTGAGGTCGTAGGCCACGGGTTGCTCGATGAGTAGCGCGAACGGCTCCCAGGCACCGCCGCGCCGGACATAGCCGGCGTAGCTGCTGATGCCGCGCAGGGTGCCGGTCTTGGCGCGGACGTTGGGGTCGTCGTCCTGCTGGGGCATCAGATCGCGATAGGGCGCGAAGGCGTCGAGCAGTTCGACGAGCTGGCGCGCGCTCAGCCGGTTGGCGCGCGACAGGCCGGCACCGTCGTCGATTTTGAACGCCGTCCAGCCGAAACGGCGCTGGGCGAAATCGGTCATGGTGCGCTTGGCCTGGGTCATGCTGATCCGGCCCTGTCCGTCCGGCGCGGCCAGACGCAGGAAGAGGGCGTTGGCGACGAAGTTGCTGGAGTACTCGAGCATGGGCGCGACCATCTCGGCCAGCGTGCGGCTGTTGGCGTGGCGCAGGATTCGCTTGGCGTCGCTCGGTGTGGGCGCGATCCGTTGCGGGTCGCCGACCTCAATGTCGGCGGCCCGGAGTTTGGCGGCCAGCAGTTCGCCGAAATAGCGCAGGGCGATCTCGCGTTCGCGCAGGTTGATGCGCTGCTTGCCGGCTGCTCCCGAGCGACCGAGACGTTCGCCGGTGGCGGTCAGGGGCGTCTGCGGCTCGGCGCTGCGGATGCGTTCACCCTCGCGGATCAGGTTGAGAGTGTTGAAGTTCGCCGCCAGCGCCGTGACCGGAGCGTCGTAGGGATTGCTCGACGACGAGCGTCCGGCGATCTCGACGTCCGGATCGAAGAGGCTGTCGTCGAGGCCGATCCCGGCGACCCGGCGCACGCCCTGCCGTTTGAGCGCCGCGACCAGACGGTCGAGTTCCTCGGAGACCAGATAGGGATCGGCGGCCCCCTTGACCCAGAGCCAGCCGGAGGCGTCCTGGAAGACGTCGGTGTGGAAACGATGGTCGCGTCCCCAGGTCTCGAGCGCCGCGTAGGCGGTCAGGAGCTTCATGGTCGAGGCCGGGATGCGCGCGGTTTCGGCTTGATAGGCGATCCGGTCCTGCCCGCGCTCCTTGACCAGCAGGCTGGCCTGCGGGAGTGCGCGCACCTGGGCGACCGGGTCGTCGGCCAGGGCCGTGTGCGCGAGACCGAGCCAGAGCGCGGCGATGAGTACGAGCCGGTGGGGGCGGTGGGCAGTCATCTGAGTCAGGGGCTGTGGTTGACGGGCGCCGGACAGCATACCGCAATCCCGAACTCGAACCGTATTCAGAATGACTGGCTTCGAACGCCGCGCGTCCTTTCAGTCTTCAGCGACCCATGTGGAGACAGGCAGCGATGGTTTCGGCGTCCGGCTCAGCCATCCAGGGCGCCAGGCCGAGACAGGGGGCCTGGATCAGCGTCTGGAGCGTCTCCAGGTTGGCCTCTGGGGCCAGCATGTCCGGATCGACCTGATTGGCGATCCAGCCGGCCAGTTGCAGACCGCTCGACTGGATCGACTCGGCCGTCAGCAGGGCATGGTTGAGGCAGCCGAGCTTGAGTCCGACCACCAGAATCACCGGCAGATCCAGTACGCGCGGGATGTCGCCGACGAAGCAGTCGGGACCGAGCGGGACGCGCCAGCCGCCGACGCCCTCGACCAGCACCCAGTCGGCCTGTCGCGTCAGCTCGGTGTGCGCCGCGCGGATGCGGTCGAGTTCGATCGAGATCCCGACCTCTGCGGCAGCCACATGGGGGGCGATCGGTCGCGCGAAGGCATAGGGATTGACGAGCGCATAGGGCACTGCGTGCGTGCCCTGGGCCTGGATGCGTTCGGCATCCGCGTTGCGCAGTCCCTCGGGATGCTGATCGCAGCCGCTCGCGACCGGCTTCATGCCCAGCACCCGCTGTCCGCGTGCCTGCAGGGCGGCCATGAGTCCGAGCGTGATCTCGGTCTTGCCGCAGCCGGTATCCGTGCCTGTGATGAAGAATCCGCTCATGGTTCGACCGCCCGGCGGCGTCCGCCGATCGCTGAGAGTGGGATGGCGACTTCGCCGCCGGTTTGACGGTGTTCGGCCGGCTCGGGCGCCCAGGCATGTCCGTACAAGACCTCATAGCTGGCCGGCAGACGGCCGTCGCGCCTGTGGGTCTCGTAGGCGTCGGCGAGTGCGGCCAGTCGCGCGCGGCCGGTCAGGGCGCGTGGACGGGCGTCTGTGGCATTGCGTGCGCCGAGTGTCTTGAGATCGCGCATCAGACCCTGAACGTCGTCATAGGTCAGCGTCAGACGATCGGCGTCCATCACCGGATCGGCGAAGCGGGCGCGCACCAGGGCATCGCCGATGTCGTGCATGTCCAGGAAGGGGCTGACGTGGGTGTGTTCGTCGACCTGGCTCCAGGCGGCGCGCAGTTCCTTGAGCGTATCCGGGCCGAAGGTGGTGAAGAGCAGCAGTCCGCCCGGACGCAGCACCCGTCGGCATTCGCTGAAGGTGCGCTCCAGGTCGTTGCACCACTGGAGCGCGGCATTGGAGACGATCAGATCCACCGCGCCGTCGGCCAGCGGCAGCGACTCGGCATCGGCGCAGACGCACAGCGGCCGACGCCACCAGCTTCCGCGTCGGCGCGCCTGGAGCAGCATCCCGTGGGCGAAGTCCAGCGCCAGTACGCGCGCCTTGGGATAGCGACGGGCGAGCGGGTCGATGGCATAGCCGGTACCGGCGCCAAGGTCGAGAATGCGTTGGGGCGCGAGTCGAATGTAGTCGAGCCGCCCGAGCATCCGGTCGGCGATCTCGCGCTGGAGCACAGCAACGCTGTCATAGTCGGCGGCGGCGCGTTCGAAGCTGAGCCGGGCGCGGGTCTTGTCGATCGGGTGCATGATGGCGGCCTTGGGGTCTGGCGTCGTGATGTTCAAAGGGCGTCCAGAAAGGTGCGGATGGCCCGACCGGTTTCGTGGGGGTGCGAGATGTGGGGCGCATGGGCCGCGCCCGCGATGGTCTCGACCCGCGCTTCGGGCATCAGCAGTTCGATGCGTTCGGCGACCCGTGCCGGGACCAGGGTGTCGTGTTGGCCGAAGAGCCAGAGCGTCGGGCAGCGGATGTCGGGGAGCTGGGGGCGCAGGTCTTCCTCGCGCAGCAGATCCAGGCCCAGGGCGAGCGCGGCGGGCTTGGGTTCGGGACGTGCGGCCAGTTCCTGTTTGAGGGTGCGGAGTGTCTCGCGCGCGGTGTCGCTGCCGCGCGTTTGCAGGGCCAGGAAGCGGTTCAGGGTGCCGCTCGGGTCGGCGAGCAGGCCGTCGTGGAACTGGGCCAGGGTCGCTTCGGGCATGGCGGGCGTCCAGTCGGTCGCCTGGGTGAAGCGCGGGGTGGCGGTCAGGAGGATCAGTCCGGCGACGCGCTTGGGCGCGTGCAGGGCGGCGGCCAGGGCGATGAGTCCGCCCAGCGACCAGCCGACCCAGACGGCGCGTTCGGGGGCGGCGTCCAGGCAGGCTTCGGCCCAGCCCCAGAGGTCGTCGCGGCCGGTGGGGAAGGGGCTGTCGCCATGTCCGGGCAGGTCGATGCGGTGTTGGGTCAGGCCGTTCCAGGTCGGCTCGGGGACGCCGTTCCAGATGGCCGAGTTCATGCCCCAGCCGTGGAGGAGGACCAGGTCGGCGGTGGTTTCAGGGGTTGGAGTGTGCGGGGGGGCGGATTGGTTCGACATCGGTTGTGGTTTCGGTGTGGTTGCTTGACTCGGTAGCTGGGTGGCTCGGGGCGCCGTCGTCGGGGGGACGCCGTGAATCCATCCCTGGAGGCTTGACGACCGCATCCATGCGGTCGACACCCCCCGCCGACGGCGCCCCGAACCATCCGTTGGCCGTATCACGGGCGGCTGGGCGTTGGTTCGGTCAGGTCGGTAGTCTGGCCAGGGCCGCGAGCAGTCGGTCGATGTCGTCGGCAGTGTGCGCGGCTGAGAGTGTGATACGCAGCCGCGCCGTGCCTTCGGGAACCGTTGGGGGGCGAATGGCTGTGACCAGGAGGCCGGCGGCTTCGAGCGCGGCGCTCCAGGCCAGTGCCTGTTCGGCGCTGCCGGCCAGGATCGGCTGGATGGGTGTGGGCGAGTCCATCAGGTTCAGTCCGATTCGGGTCGCTCCGGTACGAAAGCGCTCGATCCACTCGGTGAGCCGTTCGCGCCGCCAGTGTTCGCGTCGGGTGATGGCGAGGCTGGCGAGCGTGGCTTCGGCCAGTGCCGGTGGGGTGGCCGTGGTGTAGATGTAACTGCGTGCGCTCTGGATCAGGGTCTCGATCAGTTCCTCGGAGCCGGCGACGAAAGCGCCGAAGGTGCCGAACGCCTTGCCGAGCGTGCCCATCAGGATGGGGACGTCTTCGGGGCCGAGTCCGAAGTGATCCAGTGAGCCACGTCCTTCGTGTCCCAGCACGCCCAATCCGTGCGCGTCGTCGACCATCAGCCAGGCGCCGGAGTCGCGCGCGATGGTGGCGAGTTCAGGCAATGGAGCCAGATCGCCGTCCATGCTGAAGACGCCGTCGGTGACGATGAGCCGCGCGGGGTCGCTGTCGATCAGGCGTTTGAGTGCCTGGGCGTCGGCGTGCGGATAGCGGCGCAGTCGGGCGCGTGACAGCAGGGCGCCGTCGAGCAGTGAGGCGTGATTGAGCCGGTCCTCGAACACCGTGTCGGTCCGTCCGGCCAGGGCGCTGATGACGCCCAGGTTGGCCATGTAGCCGGTCGAGAACAGCAGGGCGCGCGGGCGGCCGGTGAACGCGGCCAGCGCCTCTTCCAGTGCCTGATGCGCGCGGCTGTGGCCGTTGACCAGATGCGCCGCGCCGCTGCCCACGCCCCAGCGTTCGGCCCCGTCGCGCAGGGCGGCGATCACCTCGGGGTGATTGGCCAGACCCAGATAGTCGTTGCCGCAAAAGCTCAGCATCGGTCGGCCGTCGACCCGCGCCTGGGGCTGCTGCGGGCTGTCCTGGAGTCGGCGGCGGCGATAGAGCGACTGCGCCTTGAGCGCGTCGAGTCGCGGGCGCAGTTCGGTCTCGGGGTTGGTGCGGCTGGACGGCGGTCGCTCCATGTCTCGCGCCTCAGAGCCGGATCTTGTGCTCGGTGGTCTTGTGGCAGGCGCCCGGCTCGGTGCGTTCGGCCTCGACCTGCTCGAAAGCCAGTCCGAGACGCTCGAACAGCCGCCGGTCGCGGTCGGACTCGGCATTGGGCGCGGTCAGCAGCCGCTCGCCGTAGAAGATCGAGTTGGCGCCGGCCAGGAAGCAGAGCGCCTGCAACTCGTCGCTCATCTCACTGCGTCCGGCCGAGAGGCGCACATGCGAACGCGGCATGATGATCCGCGCCGCCGCGACCACGCGCACGAACTCGAAGGGATCGAGCGCGTCGACGCCGAACAGCGGCGTGCCCTCGACCTGGACCAGCAGATTGATGGGGACGGATTCGGGATGCGCCGGCAGATTGGTGAGCTGGCGCAGCATGGAGGCGCGGTCGCGGCGCGATTCGCCCATGCCGAGGATGCCGCCGCTACAGGTCTTGAGTCCGACCGCGCGGATGTGTTCCAGGGTGTCGAGCCGATCCTGATAGGTGCGGGTGCTGATGACCTGACCGTAGAATTCGGGCGAGGTGTCGAGGTTGTGGTTGTAATAGTCGAGTCCGGCGTCCTTGAGCCGGCGTGCCTGTTCGGCGGTCAGCATGCCGAGGGTGACGCAGGTTTCCAGCCCGAGCGCGTGGATGCCCTCGACCATGGCGATCACCTGTTCGAGATGGCGGTCGGTCGGGTTGCGCCAGGCCGCGCCCATGCAGAAGCGGGTCGCGCCCTGGGACTTGGCGGTGCGCGCCGCCTCCAGCACGGTGTCGAGCGGCAGGATGCGCTCGGGTTCGACGTCCGTTGCATGGCGCGCGCTCTGGCCGCAATAGCCGCAATCCTCGGGGCAGGCGCCGGTCTTGATGCTCAGCAGCGTGCTGACCTGAATGGTATTGGGATCGAAGTGGGCGCGGTGGACGCTCTGAGCCGTGAACAGCAGATCGTTGAACGGCTGATCGAGGATCGCTTCGATCTCGTCGAGAGACCAATCGTGACGGAGTGCGGGCGGCGACTGGAAGGCGGTGGTATGAATCTGTGACATGGGCGGAAGGAACCGGATGTGGCTTCGAAATCGGTCGTGACGAAGCGATAAAAGGCCCATTACTCTAAAGGGCTTGTTTGACTTGTCAACTGATTTTGGTTCTCAAGGTTTACAACTCGATCCGCTGACGTCGGTTCCGCTGGTGTGTGAGGGATGTCATGATCGAAGGGAGACAGCGCCGTGTGGAAACTCGGTTTTGGGGGCGATCGCAGTCTGCTCGACAGCCTGTTCCCGCCGACCTGTCTGCTCTGCGGCGCGCCCGGCGAGCAGGGCCGCGATCTCTGCGCCGGCTGCGCGCTGGATCTGCCCTACAATCTCCGTGCCTGCGCCCGGTGCGCGCGTCCCTTTCTGGTTCCACTGCCGGACGGGGCGATCTGCGGCGATTGCGAGCGCCGCCCGCCGCCGTTCGACGCCTGCCTGACGGCCTTTCGCTACGAGGGGGCGGTGCCCTTTCTGATCACGGGCGCCAAGTTCCGTGGGCGGCTCAACGCCGCGCGGCTGCTGGGTCAGTGTCTGGCCGAGCAGGCGCGCGAGTCGGCGGACGACTGGCCCGAGGCGCTGGTCCCTGTGCCGCTGCATCCGCGACGCCAGCGCACGCGCGGCTACAACCAGGCGCTGGAGATCGCGCGTGTCACAGGCCGCGCGCTGTCCCTTCCGGTCGAACCGCGTCTCGTCGCCCGCACCCGCGCCACGCCGCCCCAGACCGAACTGACGGCACGCGCCCGGCGGCGCAACATCCGGGGCGCCTTCAAGGCGGTTGAAGCTCTCACGGGGCGGCATCTGGCCATCGTCGATGATGTGATGACGACCGGCGGCACGGTCTCCGAACTGAGTCAGGTGTTGATCGACGCCGGTGCCGTGCGGGTCGATGTCTGGGCCGTGGCGCGGACGCTCTAATCTCAGGCGTGGATTCAGCCCGACGGCTGTCGGTACAGCCCGCGCGACTCGATATGACGGTCGATCTGTTCGATCAGGCGCTGGTACTCACGCCGCTTGTCCGTGCCGAGACGATCCTCGAAGCGTGCCTGACTCAGTCCCTCCGGCAGACTGTCGATACGCGGCATGACGTCGTCCTCCCGTAACCCCGCACGCGCGACGGACTGAAGCCACCGGGCGCTCGACGCGCTTTCGGTGGCCAGCCGTGCAAAGCGGATGCCGGCACGGTTGGCCGTCATGTCGGCGAAGCTGAAGCCGCTGCCGCCATTGGCGTCCGACATCTCCTTGTACCAGCCGACCAGACTGGAGAGCGTATCCGTGCCCTGGACGGCGAGCGCCGCCGAGGTCATGAAGTGCTGACTCAGGTCGACCCGACCGCGCAGTAGCACCAGACGCGGGCGCGCGCGCGGCTCGGTCGAATCGTCGTCCGGCGCACGAATGGACTGGCCGTTGACATAGGCCGCCAGCGCCAGGATGAGCGCGCGATGGCCGGCGATCGGGTCCGTGTCGTCGGCCGTCTCCTGGAGCAGATGGGTGAGCAGATCCGACAACGGGAGCGGCTTGCGCCCAGGTTGTGCGGCGGCATAGCGGATGATCGCGTCCTGAGCGGCCAGCACCCGAGGCAGTTCATCGGACGCGATCATGCCGCCGCTGAACCGCTCGACCATGTTCGGGTGCCAGTCGTAATCGAGCGTCAGCCGTTCGGGCGTGAAGCGGACCTCATGCACCATCTGCGAACGATCGAGTGCCTGGAGCGCCTGCTCGACCAGTGCCTGCGCCAGAGAGCCGGGAATCGGCAGTCCGGCGATCCGCGCCGACTCGACCCGCGGCAAGGGATCGTCCTCGGTCAGTTCCAGCTCCAGATTGAGATAGCCGTCGAGCTGATCCAGCGGCAGCTTGAGCGAGAGGGCCAGACTGGCCCGGCCTGCGCCGAGACGCACCTGCGCCTGGCCCTGTCCACTGCGTCCGAGCAAGGCATTGAGCAGCAGATTGGCCTGCGGCTCGGTGAGTTCGAGCCGGTTGCTCGAGGCCGCGCGCCCGTGATGCCGACGCTGCTTGGCGAGCCAGTCGGCCGCCCAGGTCTGCTCGGCCGGACTCGGCGGCGACGGCTCGGCGACCAGTGGGCGGCGATCCAGCGCCAGGGCCAGTCCCAGGACGAGCGCCGCGACCAGCCCAAGACCCGTGATCCACAGCAGACTTTTCAGTAACACACGCATGGTTCAATCTACGCCCGGCCAAGAGCCGCTAACAAAACCTGTCGATAAACCGCAGGCGGATCAATGAAAAAGCCAGCTTGAGCCAGGCGTAATGGGCATTCAGCCGCCGCTCGAAACGGATGCGCAACTGGTCGAAGCCGGCCAGCCACGCATTGGTACGTTTGAACACCCAGCGATGTCGGCTCGGCAGACCGGGAAGCGCCGGAATGGCATCGACCAGTGCCTCGAATACCATCGAGTCGTGACGATTGGCGCCGGTGATACAAAGCCTAGTTTTGGCGGGAGATCTTCCCGCAGGATACTGGCGCTGAGGACGAACAGGATGCCATTCAGGGCCGCCCGATCATCCAGGCCTAGATGACCGCCGCGGCTTGAACGGTGCACAGCCGGCAACAGCGATTGCAACGACTTCCAGGGCTTCTGGCTAACAATACTTCGCTTCATGCACGCCAGATGGAGCCTTGCGCCTGGGATGATCTGCCAACGAGAATTTGCGGCCGGCCGAGGCGCCCGCCAGAGACGCCGAAAAAATACTTTTCGTGCCCGCTTCCCAAACCACAATCCTTGAGAGTATTCTCCGCGCACCGTCGAGCACGGCCTGGTGACTCGCGCCCGACCCGGCAGCTTCAGGCCCTGTCTAGACTGCATTGTTGCGGTTGCGCTCGAGCACGCCTCGAGCATTGAGATGGGGCCTTTCCTGGAGTCGCGAAGATGCTGAGTACAACGATTGTACGGGCGATTATGGCACATTGCGCGCCCATTTATCCTGACTCGCGCAGCCCGCGAGTACTCTGCTCGGCGGGCCTACTCTTCGCGACCCTCACCGTCCCGGCCGAGGCTGGCTCGGTGGCCTACAGCTACGATACCCTCGGACGGCTGACCAAGGCCGGCTACGCCAACGGGGTGGTCATCACCTATAGCTACGATGCGGCGGGCAATCGTGCCTCCATGGCGGTCACGGGAGGCAGCGCCGCGGCGAGCATGGTCGCGGCGGCCGACGCGCGCGTCCCCGACACCCTGCTCGCCACCGCGAGTCCTGTGGCCGCGCCGCCCGTCGCCATCGACCTCGATGCAGGCGGCGAAGACCCCGGCCTCTACGGCTGGAACGACCTCAGCGACACCCCCGAGCAAACGGTGAGCGCGCTCTTCACGGGCGATGGCCTCGACCGGCTGCTCCATGTCCAGGGCTACGCGATCGACTCGTCGGAGACGGTGGGTCTGTGGCTCAACGGCACCCTGCTCGGATACCTGAGTTCGGCCGCCGATGGCCTGTGGAGCACGCCGAGCCTCTGGCTGTTGCCGGCCACGCTGCAACAGCCTGGGGACAACCTGATCGAGCTACGGGCCAGGACCCCGGACGTCGTCTGGGGCGTCACGCGGCTCGCCCTCGCCGCCTTCGGAAGCGCCTGGGGCAACCAGGAAGGACTCCCGGCGGGCGACCTGACCCACCCCGAGGGGATCGAGCTGCATCTCTTCAGCGCGGATCCTCAGGCGGAGGCCGGACGGCTGCTCGAGCTGGCGGGCTGGGACATCGGCCACGACGACGAAGTCGCCATCACGCTCAACGGTGCGCCGCTGGTCGACCTCCCCGCCGGCGCTGCCGGCGCCTGGGGGGCCACCTACCACCTCTGGCTCGAGCCCGCCGCACTGAGCGCTGGTGACAACCGGCTGCTGATCAGCGAGCAATACGGCCCGCTCGAGCCCTGGGGCGTGCGCTTCGAGCGCGTGCTGGCAGGCCAGGCGAGCCTTGGCACGGGGCTCCCCGATCAGACGCCCGCCGATCAGCGCCCCGACGGTATTCGGTTGCTGTTGCCCGCAGCGGCGACACAGACCTTGCAGGCTCTGCGTTTCTTCGATGTGACGCGCGACCAGGATCTCAGCCTGCGCCTCGATAGCCTCCGGCAGACGCCGATCGCCGTCACCGGCGCCCAGACCTGGGGGGCGGCGTAGCCGCTCACATTGCCGGTGGGGATGCCCGCAGTGCTCTCCATCGACCACGAAAGCCGTGCCGGCATGCCCAACGTCTGGGGCGTGCGCATCGACGCCTCCCAATGAGACGGCCGCGCTAAAGGCCCGCCCGCCCGCATCACCACTCGGACAGCCATGGCCCAGGCGCGCAGCGGCGCCACGATCACGGCCGATGCCATCCAGGGCGTCAACCGCGCCAACATCCGCAACAACCTGGCGACCTATGCCGCCACCCTCACGAATTATCTGCGCACCAATCAGCCCGCGAGCCGCCTCGAGGACGTTGTCGGCGGCCTGAGGATCATCCCGCACAGCGGCGGCAATCTGCGCCAGAGCACGCTGCCCTATCAGGACACCTCCGTCGCCCTGACCCACTGGAACGACATCCCGGCCAGCTACAAGCCGACCCTGCGCATCCAATACCAGGGGATCAACACCGTCTATACCTCGGACGCCCTCTACGGCAAGCGCCTCACGCTCACCTACAACGGCACCAATCAGCCGGTGCTCAAGCTCGATGGCGTCAGCCAAGCCACGGGCACGGCGATCTCCCCCGGCACCACTGGCCCCCTCACCTTCACGGTGACCCATGGCGCCTATGTCTCGACCTTCGCCAATCAGACCTTCACCCAAACCATCACTGCGGGCGGAACCATCCTGATCGGCAACGGCTGGGGGCCGAGCGGGCGCGGACTGGTGGCGCTGCACCGCAGCCGTCTCGATCAGGCAAAGGCGGCCGGCGGTGCCGACACCAGCGAGGCGGTGCTGGGCTCGACCCTCGCCGTGCTTTCAGCGACCTGGATCGCGCAGGTCAATCAGGCGGATGCGATCAACGACCGTCTGGCCGGCACCAACACCCTGTTCCACCACCAGATCGGGGTCGCCGGCTACACCAATGCGCCCTATGTCGATCTGCCGGGCAACATGCTGAGCGTGGTCAGCCAGAGTGCGGATACAGCCAAGGAGACGGCGGCTTTCTTCAATGCCGCGACCCATGCGAGCCTCTTCGAGTCGACCGCGGTGCGGCAGATCGCGGGCGTCAGTGCGGTCTCAACCGTCAAGCTCATCGACCTCGCCGCCGCGAGCAACGACCGCATTTACGACGCTAGGTCCAGCAACTACGCCACCGTTGTCCAGCCCAACCTGGTGTCCTGCACCGCTTGGTTGAGCCGCTTCCAGGCGGCGGTCAATGCCGGCCACCGGCTGATCCTGCCGACACGCTGCAACCTGAGCGAAAACAACTGGTCCGGCACCGGCTACTTCGACATCCTCGCCAGCGGCAGCGGCGCCTCCATCGGTGCCATCATCGGCGGTGGGCTGGCGGGCGGCTTCGCCTCGCTCACGCAGCCGCCCGCCAGCACCGTCTCCAACGGCCTGAGCGCCTCCGCCGGCCCGGATCAGTACACCCAATCCAGCGGCTACAGCTGGAACGACCCCATCGACATGGTCAAGGGGCACTACCTCTATGCGCGGGATGCCATGACGGTCGGCGTCGGCACCTTCCCCCAAGCCTTGAGACTGACGAGTCTCTACAGCTCTGGACTGCGCACCCAAAGTGGTCCCCTCGGCAAGGGGTGGACGCACAATCTCGCCGTTACCGCCAGACTGGGTTCGGACGGCTTCCAGGGACTCGGCGAGGATTCGGCGCTGGATGCGGCGAGCACGATCGTCGAGACGTTGGTGTCGCTCGATCTGCTCGGCGACCCGGCCAAGCCGCTCGACAAGCTGGTCATCGCCGCGGTCGGCCAGCGCTGGCTCGGCGATCAACTGATCGACAACACGGTGATCGTCAAGCAGGGTCTCAATGGCGAGGTCTTCGTCAAGCTGCCCGGCGGGACGTACAACGCCCCGCCTGGAAGCTCGGCGCGGCTGATCAAGAACGCCAACGGCACCTACACTTACGAGACCCTGCATCGGGACAGACTCAACTTCAACACGGCCGGCAAGCTCGCGACCTTTCTCGCCGCGAACGGCATGCAGGTGAGCTTTACCTATAGCGGCAACGACCTCACCCAGGTCAAGAACAGTCTGGGTCGGACCCTGACGCTGACCAATGCCTCCGGACGGGTCACCCAGGTGAGCGACGGCAGCCGCACCGTGAAGTTCGTCTATGACACGAGCGGCAACCTCACGACTTTCACCGATGCCACCGGCAAGAACACGACCTTCCAATACGACCTGCCGGGGCGCATCACCAAGGTCTTCTATCCGGCCAACCCGACCGTCGCCTTCGCCACCAACGTCTATGACAGCCTGGGGCGAGTAAAGACTCAGACCAACGCCCGAGGAAAGCTCTATACCTACTTCTTCGCCGGGACGCGCTCGCAGGAAGTTGGTCCGCTCAGCCTCAGCCGCACGACCTACCTCGATGGCAGCGGCAAAGTGCTCAAGTCCATCAATCCTCTGGGCCGGGTGACGACCAACACCTACGACGCCCAGGAGCGACTGATCAAGACGGTGCTTCCGGGTGGGAATGCGGTCACCTACGCTTATGACGACGCCCCCTGTGCCGGCACCGACAAGCGTTGCACCCACAACGTCAAGACGGTGACACAGATCGCCAAGAGCGGCTCCGGCCTGGCCAATCTGGTCACGAGCGCCACCTACGAGAGCGCCTTCAACCAGGTCGCAACGCAGACCGATCCGCGCGGCAAGGTCACGCGCTACACCTACACCGCCCAGGGTAATCCGTCCACGGTCACGCGCCCGGTGGACGCGGCCGGCGTGGCGCCGGTCACCACCTATGCCTATACGGGCTACACGCCCTCCGGCTTCCCGACCTTCTACCTGCCGACCTCGGTGACACAGAAGACCTCTGCCACCAACAGCGTCGTCACAACCACCGCCTACAACGCGTCCAACAAATACGTTCCACAGACGGTCACGGCCGATGCAGGGACCGGCAAGCTCAATCTGGCAACCACCTTTACCTACGACGCGGTCGGCAACCTCACCAAGGTCGACGGGCCGCGCACGGATGTGGCCGACACACTGAGCTCGACCTATGATGCCGAGCGGCGGATCACACAAACCACCAATGCGCTGAACAAAGTCACGCGGCGCGCCTATGACGCCAACGGCAATCTGGTCCGCACCGCAGCGCAGATCGGCACCCAGTGGCTGGTCACCTGTCAGAGCTACACCCCGACCAACAAGGTGCTCAAGACCTGGGGGCCGGTGCAGGGTGCCTCGGATACTGCCTGTCCCACCGCCGCCGCGCCGGTGGCCGTCACCGACTACGCCTACGATGACCTCGACCGCGCCATCCGCGTGACCGAGCGCCTGACGGCGGCCGAGGGCGGCGATCGGGTCAGCGACACCGTCTACAACCTCGATGACAGCGTGCAGATCGTCAAACGCGCCGTCGGCACCGCCCTCGCACAGAACAGCGCCACCTACACCTATACCGCCAATGGCCGCCAAGCCACGGTCAAGGATGCCAAGAGCAACCTCACGACCTATCAGTACGATGGCCATGACCGACTGGTGAAGGTCTTGTTCCCGAGCAAGACCGCCCCCGGCTCCTCCTCGACGACGGACTATGAGCAATACGCCTATGACGCCAGCGGCAATGTGACCAGCCTGCGCAAGCGCAGCGGTCAGAGCGTCACGCTCGCCTACGACAACCTCGACCGGCTACTCACGCGCACCTATCCAACCGCCGCCGACAGTTTGAGCTTCGGCTACGACCTGCTCGGGCGGCGCACCACGGCGAGCTTCGCCAACGGCAGCTACGCCATCAGCAACAGCTACGACAACGCCGGGCGCCTCACCAGCACCACGGCTGGCGGTAAGCGCTTGAGCTTCGCCTACGACGCCGCCGGCAACCGCACCCGCCTCACCTGGCCCGAGGCGACCGCCTTCTACGTCACCACCGCCTACGACGCGCTCAACCGGCCCACCGCCCTCAAGGAGAACGGCGCCGCTGCGCTGGCGAGCTACACCTATGACGACCTCTCGCGGCGCACCACCGTCACCCTCGGCAATGGCACCACCACCCGCTACGCCTACAACGCCCAGGCGGGCCTGAGCACCCTCACCCACAACCTCGCCGGTACCGCCCAGGACGTGACCTGGACCTATGCCCGCAATCAGGTCGGGGAGATCGCCGGCCACAGCTGGTCGAACGACGCCTACCAGTGGGACGGCTTGCCGAACGGCACGCGCGCCTACAGCGTCAACGGGCTCAACCAGTACACCCAGGCCGCGGGCGCCACCCTGAGCTACGACGCCAATGCGAATCTGACCGGCGACGGCACCTGGACCTACGGCTACGACCTCGACAACCGCCTCAAGAGCGCCGCCAAGACCGGGCTCTCGGCAACCCTCGCCTACGATGCCGAGGGGCGGCTGCGCCAGAGCGCGATCGGCGGGACCACCACCAACCTCGCCTACGACGGCACCGACCTCATTGCCGAGTACAATAGTGCCGGCAGCCTGCTGCGCCGCTACGTCCACGGCCCCGGGATCGACGCGCCGCTGGTCGTCTACGAGGGCAGCGCCACCACCAACAAGACCTGGCTCTACGCCGACCATCTGGGCAGCATCGTCGCCCAGGCGAGCAGCGCCGGCACCCGCACCGCGCTCTACCGCTACGGTCCCTTCGGCGAGCCCGACGTCACCACCGGCCAGCGCTTCCGCTATACCCATCCCATTACACAGAACTCTGGGTGTACGATAGAGAACTGTTTTTCTGAGACATGTTGGAGCACACGATGGGCTGGGCGTCGGAAGAATTGGCCTCGATTGATCTGGGCGACACGCGCCGCGACCGGCGTGCGATCCACTTGATCGAGCGCCTGGCCGAGCATCCGACGGCGAGTATTCCGGGGGCCTGCAACGGCTGGGCGGAGACGCAGGCGGCCTATCGGTTTCTCGGCAGTGAACGCTACGACTGGCTCGACATTCTTGAGCCGCATCGTCAGTGCACGCAGAGGCGCATGGCGGCCTATCCGGTGGTGCTGTGTCTGCAGGACACCACGGAGCTGGACTTCAACGGCCAGACGATCAAAGGACTTGGTCCCTTGAGCTACGAGGCCCAGCGCGGGATGTACCTGCATCCGACCTACGCGGTGACGCCCGAGCGCGAACCGTTGGGTGTCCTGGATGCCTGGATGTGGGCCCGCGAGCCAAAAGACGCCGACGGCCAGCGTCCGGGAGGCCCCGAGAGTGTGCGCTGGAAAGAAGGCTATGAACGGGTGGCGGACCTGGCCAGGGAGTTGCCCGACACCCGCCTGGTCTATGTGGCCGATCGTGAGGCCGACATACTGGACCTGATGGTGCGCGCTCGGGATTTGGCAACCCCCGCCGATTGGCTGTTGCGCGCCAAGCATAACCGCGCGTTGCCCGGTGGCGAGGGCCAGAAGCTGTGGGGACGTGTGCTGGACACTGAACCGCTCGGGGAGGTGCGCTTCACCGTGCCGCCTGGACGCGGGCGCACCGCCCGAACGGTGCGCCAGGAACTCTATGCGCAGCGGGTGAGCCTCTCGGACCGGCGCCAAGGTCACCTTGAGGTCACCGGCGTGATCGCGCGTGAAATTGAGGCCCCCAAGGGCGTCAAACCGATCGAATGGCGTCTGCTGACCAACCGTCGAGCCGACACGCTCGAGGCCGTCGTCGAACTGATCGAATGGTACCGGGCGCGCTGGGAAATCGAGTTGCTGTTCTTGGTGCTCAAGGAAGGCTGTCGGGTCGAGGCCCTGCAACTGGGCACTGTCGAGCGCTTGGAACGCGCTTTCGCGCTGTTTCTGGTGGTGGGATGGCGCATCGCACGATTGATGCGCCTGGGACGCACGGTGCCTGACCTGGAGGCCTCGCTGCTGCTCGAACCCGAGGAGTGGCAAGCGGCCTACATCCTGGCCAAGAAGCCCGTACCCAAGCAGCCCCCGCGACTCAACGACGTGCTGCGCTTGATCGCCCGCCAGGGCGGTTTTCTCGGACGCAAGGGCGACGGCGAACCCGGTGTAAAAACCATTTGGCTCGGTTTGCAGCGCATCAGAGACGTGGCCGCCGGAATCAAATTCGCCAGGGAATCTCATGACTTATGAAGATGTGTGTAATGAGATGCGCTATACCGGACAGCAGCTCATCGGGGCGCTCGGGCTCTATCACTACAAGGCCAGGTTCTATTCGCCAAGCCTCGGGCGGTTTCTGCAGACCGATCCGATCGGGTATGCCGATGATCTGAATCTGTATGCCTATGTTGGCAATAATCCCCTCAATACCCTCGACCCCGCCGGGCTGGCCGGCGAGGCGTTTAGCTCGGGAATGAGCACCGGCTGGAATAACGGCGATTCGGAGCAGGGACAAACTTGGCTGCACTATGCTAGAAACGGGTCTGGCATGGAGCGAATTGCCGCCTTCGTCGGTCTCTTGACTGGAGGCGCTGGACAAGTCGCGGTCGACGCTCTAGCGACGGTTGGGGTTGCCGTGGCGCCGGAGTTGCTCGGCGCTCGTGGTGCAGCAGTCAGTGCCTCAGAGACGTATTACCGTGCCATGAGTCAAGCGCACTACGATCAATTGCTGTTCACTGGCAAGCTGCCCGCCACCGCGGAGACGTTCATCTCTCCAACGAAGTCGTTCGCATCGAATTACAATGGGGTCTTGGTCGAGTTCAACATGCAAGCTGGAACAACGCAGGCGCTCCGAGCAGTCGGGGTGCGCGACACTTCAGTGCTTACTAGACAACTTTACGGAGAGTTGCCGACAGTATCCAAAGGGTGGACTTCGGAAAATGCTTTGTTTAAGGCAGAACGTAGCCAAATCAAAATCGGCCTAGGTCGCGGTGCTGGACTTGAAACATTTAACAGCAATATTCTCGATTTCGGTGTCGTACCAAGATGAACCCTGACCAACATAAATTGATTCTAAGGTTTGCCACTCACGAGGTAAGCGAAGCTGATTTCCTGCAGTCGTTCGACAATGCGAGTGATGGCTCAACTCTTGCGCTACAGCTTCTCCATGAGGCGATAGATGGCCGCGACACTGAGGAAGTTGAGCTCGCATTGATTGTTGGCTTTAGATTTGGAATAGATGAGCGCCATCTCTCCGCACTGCTCAATCTTGAACCAGCAAATTGGCACCAAAGGCACGAGGATGTAGTCTCTGCCCTCGGTGATATAAGATCTACCGAGGCTGTACCAGCACTGTATCACGCAACGCAATGGATACCGGACTATCTGGATTTCGATGAAAATAGGGCATTGGCGGTGAAGGCGATTTGGTCGCTGGGCAATATTGCTGGGAAAGAGGCTGAAGCGTGTCTTGAGAAGCTGGCTTCCGATCCGGATGCGATTTTGCGTGATACTGCAAGAGAGCAGCTCAAACGTCGGCACTGTGTTTAATCACAGCAAATGTACGCAAGGTCCGCAGGCAACGGGTAAGGGCGCTCCAATGCGCTTGGTAGGTCCGGCGGCATGATAATCGCTTGGGATGCCTTCTTGACTAGTGGTGTAACATCCTCAATTTTCACGATCCAATCTCGAGCATAGTATTTAATGGCCTCTCTTGAAAGTCCGATTTGAACGGCCCGAACGCCCCGAATTGGCTGCAGCTTCCAGTCGCGCTCCGGATCCCACTGCACCCGCACCGGTTTGGACTCAATGTCTGCTTTCCAAACCTCGTACGATGGATGAACGCTCGGTTTGAAGCTCGACAATGTTGCATGAGCGAGCGCCCATTCGAATCCGTCACGGGTGATATCAATACCCAGCACAAACTCTTGGCCAGGCTTGGAGGCGTAGCCGCTGCGATACATCATCCATCCGAACGAGGGTTTGATCCACGTCATACGATCCATTTTGAACGGAGGCACGAATCGACCGGCCGCGAGCGCAGGCAAGGCGATGTCGGCCCGGTAGGCTTGATAAACCCGGATCGTTTTGTCGTCAAAAATTGCTCGAACGCTATTCTCTGGCATTGCTTATTGAGAGTCTTAGGGTCTGTTCACAGTAACCAGATATAGGCGCATGCGAGATGCAAGAAGGCGTTGTATCGATTCGCGAGCTTGTCGTAACGGGTAGCCACGCGACGGAATGGCTTGAGGCGATTGAAGAACCGCTCCACGAGGTTGCGCGCCTTGTAGCGGTGCCAGTCGACCTGGCGCTTCGTGTGCCGGTGGCGGCGAGGCGGAATGATGGCTTGTGCGCCCGTCGCTTCGATGGCCGCCACCAGCGCGTCGCTGTCGTAGCCCTTGTCGGCGATGACCGCCTCGGTCACGAACCCCTCGATCAGCGCGGCGCCTTGGGTGATGTCGGCCTCTTGGCCCGCTGTCACGATCAGACGGACAGGATTGCTCAAGGCCTCCACGCCGGCATGGACCTTGGTGCTCAGGCCCCCGCGCGAGCGACCGATCGCCTGATCGCCACCGTTTTTTTGGGTGCACCGGCCGCGTGCTGGTGCGCGCGGACAATCGTGGCATCGATGAAGAGTTCCTCCATATCCGCCTCCCCTTGCAAAGCCTCAGCGACCCGATGCCACACGCCGTACGTCTCCCAGCGGGCGAACCGGACATACACCGAGTGCCAGTTGCCCAATTCCTTGGGCAAGTCCCGCCAGGGACAACCTGTCCGCGCCATGTACAGCACAGCCTCGACAAACCAACGGTTATCCACGGCTCGACCGCCCTTGTCAGTCGGTTTCCCAGGCAGAAAATCGGCAATCCGAGCCCACTGTTCATCACTCAGCATCCGTCGATCCATGTGCAACATCCAAATTCCAAGATGTAAACACAAATCAAATACTGTGAACAGACCCTAACAACGAAGAGAATACGGAAACGTACCGCGATGTTTCGCGCCCCATCTGAAGAATAGGCAACGCAACACAAAAAAACCAAAGACCCGGGCGTCATCCTTATACAATGGCACCACCCGCTATGTCTACAACGCCCAGGCGGGCCTGAGCACGCTCACCCACAACCTCGCCGGTACCGCCCAGGACGTGACCTGGACCTATGCCCGCAATCAGGTCGGGGAGATCGCCGGCCACAGCTGGTCGAACGACGCCTACCAGTGGAGCGGCTTGCCGAACGGCACGCGCGCCTACAGCACCAATGGGCTCAACCAGTACACCCAGGCCGCGGGCGCCACCCTGAGCTATGACGCCAATGCGAATCTGACCGGCGACGGCACCTGGACCTACGGCTACGACCTCGACAACCGCCTCAAGAGCGCCGCCAAGACCGGACTCTCGGCAACCCTCGCCTACGATGCCGAGGGGCGGCTGCGCCAGAGCGCGATCGGCGGGACCGCCACCAACCTCGCCTACGACGGCACCGACCTCATCGCCGAGTACAACAGTGCCGGCAGCCTGCTGCGCCGCTACGTCCACGGCCCCGGGATCGACGCGCCGCTGGTCGTCTACGAGGGCAGCGCCACCACCAACAAAACTTGGCTCTACGCCGACCATCTGGGCAGCATCGTCGCTCAGGCGAGCAGCGCCGGCACCCGCACCGCGCTCTACCGCTACGGTCCCTTCGGCGAGCCCGACGTCACCACCGGCCAGCGCTTCCGCTACACCGGACAGCAGCTCATCGGGGCGCTCGGGCTCTATCACTACAAGGCCAGGTTCTATTCGCCGAGCCTCGGGCGGTTTCTGCAGACCGATCCGATTGGGTACGCGGACGATTTGAATCTCTACACCTATGTACTCAACAACCCGCTCAACTTTGTTGACTCACTGGGACTTGAAGCCACTGTTGCAGCAATCCCCCTATCGACTGGCGGATATAGTTTTACCGCCACAGGCTCAGGGCTACACGGCAACATTACCGGAACTTTCAATACGGGAACGATTAACTTTAATCAAATTAGACCTGGCACTTACTTTATAACACCCAGGCCAAATCTTCCGAATACTTTTACAAACTGGCTGTTTGACCGCAATGAGTATGCTGGTCGCCCGACAATCTCCAACACGGACGACTGGAACACCATTCGCTATCCAGATGGATCAGTAACACATGGTGCGCAGATTCATCCGGGTCGCAATGGAACAAGCGGTGGTGTTTCGCGAGCATGCATGGTTACGGATCAGTCGACTTACGATTCGCTCAACAATCTATTCCAAAACAATTACAACAACGGCGGAGTAACCCTTGTCGTTAGTCCTGGCAAATAACAATGAAGAAGACTGCAGTGATAGTTCTTATAAGCGTCATATTTGCGATGACCACCTTGGCTATAGTTCGCTGGCCATGGCGCTGGCTTGTCACCCACGGCTGGCAAGCTTCCACATTGGCAGATGATTTTTTGAACAATCTGTCTCCGACCATAAATGACGAATTCATCGATTACACGATTTATACGGCGCATGGCTGCATTGTATTTGCCACACACAAAGACAATCGAGCAATGGTCTACTGTCCAAATAGCGCCCCAGCCAACGCTCCACAGATTGGCGATATGCTGCACATTATAGGGCCTTGGTATGAAGTGCAGGAGTAGCCGAATGAACTGTCATGGTCCAATAATTCTGGATACCTCGATAGGGGCCATGAGTCCCCTGAGTACAGACGAGCATGACAGACAAGAAACCCCGCAGAGCCTTTGACGCCGCCGAGACGCTGGCCCAGACCATCGAGCGCTCTGTTCAGGTCTATAATCAACACATTTCGCAGAAAGCCATCGGCCACATCGCTCCAATCCAGGCACTCAAGGACTGGCGCGACAAACGCCCTGAACGCTTCAAAAGTGCGTCCCCAATCTCCAGGGGCTTGACACTTCAACGATCCGAGCGGATTGCTCGCGGCCGAAGCCGCAAAGCTGGCGGGCAAGCTCGGAGAGGCCGTCGACGATTATGCCCAAGGAGGGTACGGTCGACAGTTTGCGCAAGCCGTGCAAGATGGCGATACTTCGGCTGCCTTGACCTATTTTGCAGCGAGCTTCTTGTCAATTGGGATGACGGTGGAGAGCGGTGGTTCAAGCTCTGCATTGAGAGGTGTTGCGCAATCTGCGGCAAAGGGGATGCCGCTTGTTGGCGGAGGGGCCAAACTGGAGAACCTGACCGCGCAAGAGATTGCGCGCATTCAGAATGCAGCGAATCGAACCGGAACGGAAATTTCGGTTGTGGGAAGTCGGGCGAAAGGGACGCCTGGGCCTCTCTCTGATTGGGACTACGTTGTACCGGAGGCTACTGGTAGCCGCACGATTCATAGTTTGCGCAGCTCGTTGCCGGAGGGACCTAGATCATTGGGTGAGCCACGTAATCAGGATTTCTTCCGCTCTCTGGTCGATCCCACCAAACCGTTTATCACCTTTACGCCTCAATGAATGGTGTTGAAATGACCAATGAAGTCCAATTGCTGAGTCGTCCGATTAATTTTGCGGTGGTTCAATTGCCAGAAAGAAAGTCGCCTGGTGTTGTTGTTCAAGGCGACACATTGCATGCGCTGAAGCAACAAATCAGTGAAATGGCTCGTCTGCTTGCATCGAAAGACTTGGAAGATTTGGAATCAGAGATCGAGGATATGCAGGAAGTGTTGACGGAAGCGTTAACGCATTACGAAAAAATCTGTTCTGAGCGGGGCATAGCCTTGCCATATACCGACTTGTCAAGTCCCCGGAGATTATAGACACGTTTCTTGAAGCGTTCAGGGCGTTTGTCGCGCCAGTCCTTGAGTGCCTGGATTGGAGCGATGTGGCCGATGGCTTTCTGCGAAATGTGTTGATTATAGACCTGAACAGAGCGCTCGATGGTCTGGGCCAGCGTCTCGGCGGCGTCAAAGGCATCTCATTACACACATGTTCATAAGTCATGAGATTCCCTGGCGTATTTGATCCCGGCGGCCACGTCTCTGATGCGCTGCAGACCGAGCCAAATGGTCTTCACACCGGGCTCGCCATCGCCCTTGCGTCCGAGAAAACCGCCCTGGCGGGCGATCAAGCGCAGCACGTCGTTGAGTCGTGGAGGCGACTTGGGTACGGGCTTCTTGGCCAGGATGTAGGTCGCTTGCCACTCTTCGGGTTCAAACAACAGCGACGCCTCCAGGTCTGGCACGGTACGCCCCAGACGCATCAGTCGGGCGATGCGCCATCCCACCACCAGAAACAGCGCGAAGGCGCGCTCCAGGCGCGCGACGGTGCCCAGTTGCAGGGCCTCGACACGACAGCCTTCCTTGAGCACCAAAAACAGCCGTTCGATTTCCCAGCGCGCCCGGTACCACTCGATCAGTTCGACGACGGTCGCGAGCGTCTCCGCCGTGCGGTTGGTCAGCAGACGCCATTCAATCGGTTTGACGCCCTTGGGAGCCTCCATTTCACGGGCGATCACACAGGTGACCTCAAGGTGACCGTGGCGCCGATCCGAGAGCGTGACGCCTCTGGCATAGAGTTGCTGACGCACCTCTCGGGCCTGACGTCCGCGACCGGGCGGCCGGGTGAAGCGCACCGTCCCAAGTGGCTTGGTCTCCAGCACATGCGCCCACAGCTTCCGGCCCTCGCCACCGGGCAACGCGCGGTTATGCTTGGCGCGCAACAGCCAATCGGCGGGGGTTGCCAAATCCCGCGCGCGCACCATCAGGTCCAGTATGTCGGCCTCACGATCGGCCACATAGACCAGGCGGGTGTCGGGCAACTCCCTGGCCAGGTCCGCGACCCGTTCATAGCCTTCTTTCCAGCGCACACTCTCGGGGCCTCCCGGACGCTGGCCGTCGGCGTCTTTTGGCTCGCGGGCCCACATCCAGGCATCCAGGACACCCAACGGTTCGCGCTCGGGCGTCACCGCGTAGGTCGGATGCAGGTACATCCCGCGCTGGGC
Organism: Allochromatium vinosum DSM 180; assembly: GCF_000025485.1. Classification (NCBI taxonomy): domain Bacteria; kingdom Pseudomonadati; phylum Pseudomonadota; class Gammaproteobacteria; order Chromatiales; family Chromatiaceae; genus Allochromatium; species Allochromatium vinosum. The sequence continues at coordinate 620,710 of NC_013851.1, forward strand.
CTCGTAGCTCAAGGGACCAAGTCCTTTGATCGTCTGGCCGTTGAAGTCCAGCTCCGTGGTGTCCTGCAGACACAGCACCACCGGATAGGCCGCCATGCGCCTCTGCGTGCACTGACGATGCGGCTCCAGAATGTCGAGCCAGTCGTAGCGTTCACTGCCGAGAAACCGATAGGCCGCCTGCGTCTCCGCCCAGCCGTTGCAGGCCCCCGGAATACTCGCCGTCGGATGCTCGGCCAGGCGCTCGATCAAGTGGATCGCACGCCGGTCGCGGCGCGTGTCGCCCAGATCAATCGAGGCCAATTCTTCCGACGCCCAGCCCATCGTGTGCTCCAACATGTCTCAGAAAAACAGTTCTCTATCGTACACCCAGAGTTCTGTGTAATGGGATGCGTCAAAGGCTCTGCGGGGTTTCTTGTCTGTCATGCTCGTCTGTACTCAGGGGACTCATGGCCCCTATCGAGGTGTCCAGAATTATTGGACCATGACAGTCCATTCGGCTACTTTAACCTACCGCCTCATCGATCCGATTGACGTCCACCGCCACGCTCAGATCATGCTGCCCGCCCCCATAGAAGATCCCGCGTAGCGGCGTGACATCCTGGAAATCGCGCCCGATGGCCGTGGTGATGTGCTGCTCGACCGGAATGCAGTCGTTGGTCGGATCGAAGTCGATCCAGCCATGATCCGGCACCAGCACCGAGAACCAGGCATGCGAGGCGTCCGCGCCCTGAAGCTTGACCTGACCCGGCGGCGGCAGGGTCTCCAGATAGCCGCTCACATAGCGCGCCGCCAGTCCCAGCCCGCGCAGTCCCGAGATGGCGATATGCGCGAAATCCTGACAGACCCCCCGACGCTGGCGCATCACCTCGGCCACCGGCGTGGCGACCGTGGTCGCGGTCGGGTCGTACTCGATCTCGCGATGGATGCGGGTCATCAGATCCAGCGTCGCCTCCAGGATCGGTCGCCCAGGCGTGAAGGAGACGGCGGCGAAGGCGCGCGCCTCGTCATCGAGCGGCACCTGAGGCGAGGGCAGGGTGAAGATGCGCGCATCGCTCATCAGCCCATCGCCGCGATCGTAGAGCCGTTCGAGCACCAGTTCCCAGGGTGTGGTGCGCTCGGGGGGCGGTGTGGGCACGGGCATGATCTCGACCTCGCTCACAGCCGTGACCTCCAGTGCGCGATGCGCCTGCTGGATCGAGAAATAACTGACCCGATTGCCGAAGAAGTCCTCGTGCTCGCGGCTGACCGCCGGCCAGGGATCGACGCGCAGACTGGTGCTCAGGCAGCGCTGGGCACGGGTGTCGATCGGCTTGAGGTGCGCGATGCTGTGACAGAGCGAGACCGGATCGGCATAGTCATAGCGGGTCACATGCTGGACCTTGTATCTCATACGGGCACCTCGGCGACGCGAGACAACAGACTGTGCGGCTGCTCCTCATGCCGGAAGTATTGGGCGGTGATGGCGTCCGACAGGGCGGCGAGCTGGAGGTTCAGGTCGGCCAGCATCTCGGCGAGCCGGGCGCGCTGCTGGCCAGTCTCGTCGACCTGGATGAGCTGATTGATCTCGGCCAGACGGATGTCGGTCAGGCTCTTGAGCGCGAGCTTCTCGGCCGGCGTGCGTCCGACGGCCAGATCACCGCGCGGCAGCTCAGTCACCAGCCGCCCGAGCATGGCGAGCTGATAGGCCAGGGCGCGTGGATTGCCTTCGTCCTGGAACACCAGATCGAGCAGGGCGCCGACGCGCGTCCCGCCCCGATAGCGGCGCCGGTAGGTGATGGTGCTGTCGGTGACGCCCAGCACCGCCTCGATCAGCATGTTTTCGTCAGCCTCGCCGGCGACCGGCACCAGGGTCGAGCGCAGCAGGCTGGCCGTGGTCGCGCCCCGCTCCAGTCGGCGTCCGGTCTCCAGGAAGTGCCAGCCCTCGTTGTGGGTCATGTTCTCCTGGGTCAGACCGGAGAAGGCCACCAGCGATGTCACCAGCGGGTCGAGTTCGTCGAGTGCCTGCGAGAGCACGCGCGGCGGATGATCGGCCAGACTGGCCTGAAGCGCCTCGATGTCGCCGATGATGCGCCAGGTGTCGGCCGAGAGCCGGTCGCGCACCGAATAGGCGGCTTGACCCAGCGCCTCCAGCGTCTGCGGCAGACTGCCGACCAGACTGCGATCCGAGATCAGTGCCAGCAGCTCCGGAACCGGATCGTTCAGGCGTTCCTCGGCGCCGGGACCGAGAAAACCGGGGAAGGTCTGGGTCTGCTGGGTCAGCGCCTCCAGCAAGGCGCGCAGACAGGACGAACTGGCCGGCGAGAGCGGATAGTCACTGCGTTCGGCGTACTTGAAGATGGTGACGCGCAGCAGGCGCACCAGCCCCTCGGCGCGCTCGGCATAGCGTCCGATCCAGAACAGATTGTCGGCCACGCGACTGGAGACGGCGCTCTCCTGGACCACGGCCGGAGTGATCTCGGAGAGCGGGAGCAGGGTCTCCTGACGCTCGGGTTCGGAGGCCAGCACCCAGACGTCCTTGCCGAGTCCGCCGAGCTGACCCGACAGGGGCAGGGCGGCTTCGGGCGTCGAATGCACCCGACCCAGTCCGCCCGGCATCACCGCATAGCCTTCTTCCTCAGCGATCAGGAAGGTGCGCAGGGTCGTCGGTCGCGGTTCGAGCTGACGGCCGATCAGGGCCGGCGCGGTCGCCGGCACGACCGGCTCCTGGGCGATGTAGCGGCGCGGATGCGTCTCGATGGCGCGCACCAGCCGCGCGCGCGCCTCCGGTGCCAGTGTGCCCGGCTGGATCGGCGTCGGATCGAGTGCCGGATGGACCGGGCGGACGATGAGCCGGTCGAGGTCGTCGAGTACGCGCACCCGCGACTCGGGGTCGCCGCACCACCAGGTCGGGGTGTCGGACAGTGCCAGTTCCTCGCCCAGCAGGTGCTGACAGAGCGCCGGCAGAAACGCCTTGAGCGCCGGATGCTCCAGCACCCCGCTGCCGAGCGCGTTGGCCAGGGTGACATTGCCCAGACGCGCCGCCTGGACCAGTCCGGGAATGCCGAGCAGCGAATCCTCGCGCAGCTCCAGCGGATCGCACCAGACGTCGTCGAGCCGGCGCAGCACGGCGTCGATGCGCTCCAGGCGTCCGAGCGTGCGCAGCCAGAGCGCGCCGTCGCGCACCGACAGATCCGCGCCCTGCACCAGGGTGTAGCCCAGATAGTTGGCCAGATAGGCGTGCTCGAAATAGGCTTCGTTGCGCGGACCGGGCGTGAGCACCACCACGCGCGGTTCTTCGCCGTGCTGGGGCGCGAGCCGTGTCAGCGTGCGGCGCATCGAACGGAAGAACCCGGCCAGCCGATGGACGTGCGAGTCGCGAAACACGCTCGGCAGCACGCGCGAGAGCACCACGCGGTTCTCCAGCGCATAGCCGGCGCCCAAGGGGGTCTGGGTGCGGTCGCTGATGACCTGCCAGCGCCCATCGGGCCGGCGGGTCAGATCGGCGGCGTAATGGACCAGGGGGCGACCGCCGATGCAGTCCACGCCCCGACAGGGCAGCAGATAGCCCGGATGACCGTCGATCAGCTCAGCCGGGATCAGCTCCAGCCGGACCAGATCACGGGGGCCATAGAGATCGCGCAGGATCAGGTTGAGCAGCTCGGCGCGCTGGATCAGACCGCGTTCCAGCTCGGCCCATTCGTCGCTGCGGATCAGCAGCGGCAGCAGATCCAGCTCCCAGGGGCGCGACATGCCGCGCGGGTCGCCGTGCGGATTGTAGGTGACGCCATTGTCGCGGATCAGGCGCCGGGACTCGCCCCAGCGCTCCTCGATCCCGGCCGGGCCGAGCGTGCGCAGTGCATCGAGCAGATACTGCCAGTGCGCACGCACCTCGCCCTCGGGCGTGCGCATCTCGTCGTAACAATCGGGCAAGGGGGCGTAGGCGTCGACCAGACCCGGTTGGTCAGGGAGCGACGCCAGCTCGGGTGGAGACATGGGATGGGACTCGTTCGGGGCGCGGAGCGACGATTAGACACGTCATCCGGGAGGCTTGCAAGGCGGGCGAGTCCGTCATCGCGTCTCAGGATGCGCCATGACGTCGAGCGCGCCGCGTCCCGCCCAGTCGCGCGCGAACTGCCAGGCGGTACGTCCGCCGCGCGCGCCCCGGCGCAGCGCCCATTGCAACGCGGCGCGTTCGATCGGCTCCCAGTCGGACTCGGTACGCGGGGTCTCCGTCGGCGCGAGACGCTCGACCCAGTGGCGCACCACCTCCAGATACTGTGCCTGACCGAAGGGATGGAAGGAGATCCACAGCCCGAACCGATCCGAGAGCGAGATCTTTTCCTCGACCGCCTCGCCGTGATGCAGCTCGCCGTCCTGGATGCGCGAATCACGGTTGTCGGCATGGAACTCGGGCAGCAGATGCCGGCGGTTGGAGGTGGCATAGATGAGCAGATTCTCGGGCGTGGACGCAATCGAACCTTCGAGCGCGGCCTTGAGCGCCTTGTAGCCTGACTCGCTGGCCTCGAACGACAGATCGTCGCAGAAGAGGATGAAACGCTCGGGTCGGTCGCGGATCAGATCCAGGATGTCCGGCAGTGCGACCAGATCGTCCTTGTCGACTTCGATCAGGCGCAGCCCCGCGTCGCGATAGGCATTGAAGATGGCCTTGACCAGCGATGACTTGCCGGTGCCGCGCGCGCCCCACAGCAGGACGTTGTTGGCGCCACGGCCGGCGAGGAACTGGCGTGTGTTGCGCTCGATCTCGGTGGCCTGACGCTCCAGACAGCGCAGATCGGTGAGCGCCAGCCGATGCGGCGCGCGCACCGGCTGCAACCAGCCGCGCCCGGCCTCGCGGCGCCAGCGAAAGGCCTGGGCCGACCAGTCCGCCGGCGCGCTCGTCGGTGGCAGCAGACGCTCCAGTTGATCGATGATTCGGTCCAGTCGGTCGGTCAAAGCGGGGGTGAGTGTCATCTAGGTATCCGAACTGATTGCAAGGTGATTCAGGGTGTCAAGGCAAAGACAGTCTGCGCGGCTACGTCGTGGGGGGCCTGGCCCCGGCCGATACGTGCTCGCGCAAGGCGCGCGCGGTCGCCCCGTCGCTGTCCTCGATCAGGCGCTCGGGTGGTCCGGCCGCCAGTATCCGCCCGCCGTCGGCGCCCCCCTCGGGACCGAGATCCAGCACCCAGTCGGATTCGGCGATCAAATCCAGGTTGTGCTCGATGACCAGCACCGAATGCCCGGCGTCGACCAGACGATGCAGGACCGCGATCAGGCGTTCGACATCGGCCATGTGCAGCCCGACCGTCGGCTCGTCGAGCACGTAGAGCGTCGGGCGACTGGTGAGGCCATCGGTGCCGGGACGCGCCTTGGCCAGTTCCGTCACCAGCTTGATCCGCTGCGCCTCGCCGCCCGACAGGGTCGGACTCGGTTGACCCAGGGTCAGATAGCCGAGACCGATATCTTGCAGCAGCCGCAACGGATGGGCGATGGCCGGATGGTTGGCGAACACCTCAACCGCTGCATCGATGCAGAGCGCCAGCACCTGACCGATGTCCAGTCCACGATAGCGGATCTCGCGCGTCTCGCGGTCGAAGCGGCTGCCGCCGCAGACCTCGCAGGTCAGACGCACGTCGGGCAGAAAGCTCATCTCCAGCTTGCGCAGACCCTGACCCTCGCAGGCCGGGCAGCGTCCGGCACCGGTGTTGAAGGAAAAGCGCGCCGGCGTCCAGCCGAGCAGACGTGACTCGGGCGTGGCGGCGAACAGCTTGCGCACCGCGTCCCAGAAGCCGACATAGGTTGCCGGACAGGAACGGGGCGTCTTGCCGATCGGGGTCTGGTCGACCTCCAGCACGCGGCTGAGTCTCTGCCAGCCGTCGAGCGCGCGACAGCCGACGAGATCGGCGCGACGGGCGCGGCGCTTGGTCGCCGGGCGGTCGCCGGCCAGGAGCGTCTTCAGGCTTCCGACCAGCACCTCGCGCACTAGGGTCGACTTGCCCGAGCCGGACACGCCGGTCACACACACCAGCCGCCCGAGCGGCAGGCGCACGTCGAGATCCCGGAGATTGTTGAGATTGGCCCCGCTGATTTGCAGCCAGTCGGTCTGATCGTCGACCGGGCGCGGCGGACGCGAGCGCCCGCGCGGGCGACCGAGAAAGCGTCCGGTGATCGACTCCGGGTTGGCGATCAGCTCGTCCGCCGTGCCCTGCGCGACGATCGCGCCGCCCTGGATGCCGGCGCCCGGCCCCAGATCGATCACATGCTCGGCGCGGCGGATGGTCTCCTCGTCGTGCTCGACCACGATCACGGTGTTGCCCTTGCCCTCCAGTCGGCTCAGGGTGTCGAGCAGCAGCCGGTTATCGCGTGGGTGCAAACCGATGGTCGGCTCGTCGAGCACATAGCAGACACCGCGCAGATTCGACCCGAGCTGGGCGGCAAGCCGGATACGCTGGGCCTCGCCGCCCGAGAGCGTCGGCGCGGCGCGGTCGAGCGAGAGATAGCCCAGCCCGACCTCGGCCAGGAACCCCAGCCGCTCGCGCACCTCGGCGATCAGGTCGCGGGCGATGGCCTGTTCGCGCGCGTCGAGCTGGAGCGCGTCGAGCCAGTCGGCGGCCGATTCGATCGTCCGCGCCGAGAGTTCGGCGATCGAGTGTTCGCGGAAACGCACCGCCAGCGCCTCGGGACGCAGACGCGCACCCCGGCAGGTCGGGCAGGGTTCGCGCGTCGTGCCGTCCGGCTGTTCGAGCCACTGGGCTTCCTCGCCGGTCTGCTCGGCATCGAATCCGGGCAGCTTCAGGCCCGTGCCCAGACAGTCCGGGCACCAGCCGTGCGGCGAGTTGTAGCTGAACAGGCGTGGATCGGGTTCGGGGAAGGCGCGTCCACAGGCGTGACAGGCACGCTCGGTGGAGTAGGGCGTCTCGGTGTCCCAGGTTTCGCCGACCAGACGTACCACGCGAACCTGACCCTTGCCGAACTCCAGCGCCTGATCGAGCCGTTCGCGCAGTTCGGATTCCGCTTCGGGCGTGATCGCGATCGGGCCGAGCGGCAGGTCGATCCTGTGCTCGCGGAAACGGTCGAGCGTCGGCCAGCGGGCCGTCTCCAGCAGCTCGCCATCGACGCGCAGGAGCGGGAAACCCAGACGCTCGAAGCGCGCCGCCAGATCCTTGTACAGCCCCTTGCGCCCGCTGACCAGCGGGACCAGGAGCATGACCTGCTCGCCGGCCCGGTCGTGCTGGAGCCGGCTCAGGATCGTCTCGCGCGTCATCGGCTCGATCGGGACGGCGCAGTCCGGGCAGTGCTGGATGCCGAGCTTGACATAGAGCAGACGCAGGTAGTGATGGATCTCGGTCAGGGTGCCGACCGTGCTCTTGGCCCCGCCACGACTGGTGCGCTGTTCAATGGCCACGGTCGGCGGCAGTCCGAGCACGGCATCGACATCGGCGCGCGCCGCCGGCTGGACGAACTGACGCGCATAGGCGTTGAGCGATTCCAGATAGCGCCGCTGCCCCTCGGCGAACAGGATGTCGAACGCCAGCGTGCTCTTGCCGCTGCCCGAAACGCCGGTGATGACCGTGAGCCGCTCGCGCGGGATCGACAGTGTCAGATCCTTCAGGTTGTGCTCGCGCGCCTGCCGAATCTCGATGTGGTTGGGGGCGGGTGAGAACGCCTGTATCTCTGTTCCCTTGGCCGGTTTGGACTCATAGCGCCCCGACGCATCGCTGATCGCCAACGACTCGGCACGATACGCCCGCAGCGCCCGCCCCGTATGGCTGCCCGGATGCTCGACGACCTGATCCGGTGTCCCGGCGCAGACGAGTTCGCCGCCCGACTCGCCCCCTTCCGGCCCCAGATCGATCAGCCAGTCGGCGGCATCGATGACATCGAGATTGTGCTCGATCACCACCAGCGAGTGCCCCTGATCGATCAGATGGCGGAACGCCCTGAGCAGCACCGCGATATCGGCGAAATGCAGTCCGGTGGTCGGCTCGTCGAGCAGGAACAACAGGCCGCCGTCGCGGGCCTTGTGACGCGCCGACTTGGCCAGATGGCCGGCGAGTTTGAGCCGCTGCGCCTCACCGCCCGAGAGTGTCGGCACCGGCTGGCCGAGCCGCAGATAGCCGAGTCCGACCGCCTGCAACGGCTCCAGCGCGCGTTTCAGTTGACCATCGTCGGCGAAGACGTCGAGCGCCTCGGTGACGGTCATCTCCAGCACATCGGCGATCGAGTACGGATGCTCACCGTCCCCGCCGATCCGCACCTCCAGCAGACTGTCGCGATAGCGCCGCCCATTGCACTCGGGACAGCGCAGATAGACATCGGCCAGGAACTGCATCTCCAGATGCTCGAAGCCGTTGCCGCCGCAGGTCGGACAGCGCCCGTTGCCGCTGTTGAAGCTGAAGCTGCCGGCGGTGTAGCCGCGTTCCTTGGCCAGCGGCGACTCGGCGAAACGCTTGCGGATGACATCGAAGGCGCCGACATAGCTCGCCGGATTGGAGCGCGAGGTCCGCCCGATGCTCGACTGGTCGAGCAGCAGCACATCGGTGATCCGCTCATGCCCCTCGATCGCCTCGTGCGCGCCGGGCGTCTCGTCCGGTCGGCCCTTGAGCTGACAGAACGCGCGATAGAGCACCTCATGCACCAGGGTCGACTTGCCCGAACCCGAGACGCCGGTGATGACCACCAGACGGTCGAGCGGGATGGCGACATCCAGCCCCTTGAGGTTGTGCGCCCGCGCCCCGCGGACCCGCAGCCAGCGCGCCGGATCGTCCGGCGGCGGGTGCGGCCGACGCGGCGGGGCGACCTGGAGCCGACCGGCCAGATAGCCGCCGGTCAGCGATTCGGGCGCGTCGAGCAGTTCGCGCGGCGTGCCCTGGAAGACGATCCGTCCGCCATGCTCTCCGGGGCCGGGACCGATGTCGATGATCCGATCGGCGGCGCGCATCACCTGTGGATCGTGCTCGACCACCACCAGCGAGTTGCCCCGGTCGCGCAGACGCTGGAGCACCGAGACGACGCGGTCCATGTCGCGCGGATGCAGCCCGATGCTCGGCTCGTCCAGGACGAAGAGGGTGTTGACCAGCGCCGTACCGAGCGCGGTGGTCAGATTGATCCGCTGCACCTCGCCGCCCGAGAGTGTGCGCGACTGCCGGTCCAGGGTCAGATAGCCGAGTCCGACCTCGCACAGATAGCCGAGTCGGGCGCGGATCTCGCCAAGAAGCTGATCGAGCGCCTGATCCAGCGCCCCATCGAGACGGAGTGCGTCGAAAAACTCACGACAGCGACTGAGCGGCAGACACAGCAGATCGTGCAGATTCAGACCCGGCAGCATCGCCCAGGCATCATCGCGCATCCGTGTGCGTGCATGGCGGAAACGCTGGGACGGTTCCAGGATTCTTTCGGCCAATGCCCAATCGCCGAGCCGCCAGTCGAGCGCCGCGTCCTTGAGCCGTGCTCCCCGACAGCTCGGACAGAGGTCATAGCTGCGATACCGCGACAGCAGCACCCGCACGTGCATCTTGTAGCTGCGTCCCTCCAGCCAGTCGAAGAAGCGGCGCAGTCCATACCAGACGCCGGCCTCCCAATCGCCGTCGCCCTCGATGATCCAGGCGCGGTCGTCGTCGGTCAGATCGCGCCAGGGCACATCGGTCGGCAGGCCGCGCTGGTGCGCAAACCGGATCAGATCCTCCTGAACTTCGGCATAGCTGTCGGACTGGATCGGCTTGATCGCCCCGTCGAGCAGCGACTTGGACGTGTCCGGGATCACCAGCCCCCAGTCGATGCCGATGGTGCGTCCGAAGCCGCGACAGGTCTCGCAGGCGCCCAGCGGCGAGTTGAACGAGAACAGATTGGGCGTCGGCTCCTGATAGGCGATGTCGCAGTGCGCGCAATGCAGATCGCTCGAAAAGCGCCAGGGGTCGAGCGCCGCGCCCTCGGCATCGACCGGATGCACCCGCACCCGGCCATGCCCTCGGGCGAGCGCCGTCTCCAGCGCCTCGATGGCGCGGCCGCGATTCTCTGGCGTGAGCCGCAGACGGTCCTGGATGACCGCAATGGCGTCAGTCCCCTCGCGCAACAGCCGCACATAGCCCTGTTGCGCCAGCATCGACTTGACCGCCTCGACCCCAAGCGCCTCGGGCACGGCCACGTCGAAGACAATCAGCGTGCGCGCGTCCAACGCCGAGGTCGCGAGCGACTCCCAGATCGACTCGGGCGTATCGCGCACGACTGGGCGTCCGCAGCCGTGACAGAACAGCCGCCCGGCCCGTGCGAACAGCAGCTTGAGGTGATCGTTGAGCTCGGTCATGGTGCCGACCGTCGAACGCGAGGTGCGTACCGGATTGACCTGATCGATCGCGATCGCCGGCGGAATGCCCTCGATCCGATCGGCGGCCGGACGGTCCATCCGGTCGAGGAACTGACGTGCGTAGGGCGAGAAGGTCTCGACATAGCGCCGCTGCCCCTCGGCATGGAGCGTATCGAACGCCAGCGACGACTTGCCCGACCCCGAGACCCCGGTGACGACGATCAGCTCGCCGAGCGGCAGGTCCAGATCCAGGTTCTTGAGGTTGTTCTGGCGCACACCGCGCAGACGGATGAAGTCGGTCAAGGGAGGGCTCGGTGATTGTGGGCTTTCAGGTTCGGGGGCGATCGGGACGCTGGACACCACCGTCCCGACCCGGAGGGCTTGAAGACGCTATGTATGGTGCGTCACGTCGTGCTTCAAACGCTCAGGGGCTGCGTCAGGCGCTCCAGCTCGGCCAGATGCGCAAGCGCGTGCAGGCGATCCGTGCCGCACATCGCCAGACTGGGCTTGAGCGAGCCGCAGACGCGCGGTCGCTCGGGCCGGCCGAAGAGCCGACAGGTCAGATCCGGGTTCAGCTGCACGCAGGCGACATCGGCCGGCTTGCCGTGGGGCATGCCGGGGATGGGACTGGTGATCGAGGCGGCGATGCAGCAGGCGGCGCAGCCGGGGCGGCAGGTGACGGTATCGGTGTCCAACTCAGTGTCCGTGCCCCGCCGCTTTGGCGTCGAGGCGCGTTCCGATCCGCTGTCCGAGTCGGACCACATCCCCCGGTGTCAGCCCGGATTCCCACTCGGCCTGACCCGGCGGCAGGAGCAGGATCACGGTCGAGCCGAGGTTGAAGCGTCCCATCTCCGCGCCGCGCTCCAGACGGATACATTGGTCGTCGACCTCATAATCCCAGCGTTGCGGCTCCAGGCCCGAATGCGGCGGCGTGACCTCGCCGGCCCAGACGGTTTCGATGCCGCCGACGAAGATGGCGCCGACCAGGATCATCGCGACCGGACCGATCTCCGTCTCGAAGCGACAGACCAGACGCTCGTTGCGCGCAAACAGGTTGGGCACACCCGCCGCTGTGACGGCATTGACGCTGAAGAGCCGACCCGGCACATGGATCATCTGATCGAGCCGTCCGTCGAGCGGCATGTGGATGCGATGATAGTCGCGTGGTGAGAGATAGATGGTCGCAAAGCGCCCGCCCTCGAAGGGGTGGAGTTCGCCGGGCGCGAGCGCGAGCAGCGACTCGACGCTGTAGTCGCGTCCCTTGGCCTGGATCAGCCGGCCGGATTCGATGGGGCCGATCTGGCTGATGGCGCCGTCGACCGGGCAGAGAATGGCGGCGGGGTCCGGATCGAGCGGACGGGCGTCGGGCCGCAGTGCGCGGGTGAAGAAGGCGTTGAAGCTCGGATAGGCGTCCAGGTCCGGCTCCTGCGCCAGACTCATGTCGATGCGATACGTCCGCGCGAACCGGCGGATGATCAGGCGCTTGAGTGGCGGCCACTGGAGGCGCGCCAGCCGGTACATGCGCTCGGACAGCCAGCGCTGGGGGATGAGGTGTTGCAGGGCGATGAAGAGCCGGTTGGCGAGCGTGCGTGACATGCGATTGTCCTGCCAGGGAAAAAGCGTCTTTGAACCACAAAGGCACAAAGAGCGCAAAGAATTTTGGACGGGGCTGTTCGCGTCTTCCTGAGCAGCGTCAGGGACGGGCCTGGGTCGCGATCAGCGTTTCGATGTCCTCGGCCATCCCGGCGCCGCTCTCGGTCTCGGGCAGGATGGCGAGCAACCGGGCGTCCGGGCCGATGACGAAGAGCGCTGGAACGACTTCGCTCGTCAGTCCCAGGGCGTCGCGCAGTGGCGCGATCGACTCGGGCGGCCCGGCGAGCGGCCGCAGTGCCGGCGAGAGTCGGGCGAAGTCGCGCGCCAGCTCCAGGCGTTCGCTGGTCTGGATCAGGATCAACCGGAGCGAGGCGATCAGCGGCGGTTGATCGGCGAGCCGATTGCGGGTCTCGATCAGGCGTTGCGCGGCGCGCTGTCCCGACGCGTCGGCGAGATCACCGAACGCCAGCAGCGTCCAGCCCTCGGCCAGATCCGCGCGCCCGACCGGCCGCCCGAAGGGGTCGCGGAGGCTGAATTCCGGGATCTCGCCCGGCGGCTGGATCAGGACGCCATGAATTCGGGCCGGCTCGGCATGGCCGAACTGCTGCTGGTTGCCCCATTGATAACCGAGCACGAAGAGCGCCATCGCCCCGAGTGCGAAGATCAGGCGAACACCGAGACCATGGCGATTGCGCAGAAACATGCCGCGCGGACCTCAAGCCGCCTGGTCGAGCACGGCGCGCGCCGCCGCGATGGCCGCGCCCGCGTCGGCGCGATAGCCCATGGTGTCCAGCTCGCTGGCCATGGCGCCCAGACAGAGCAGGATGTTGGCCGGACGGCTGCTGTAGCCCATGAGTCCGATGCGCCAGACCTTGCCGGCCAGATCGCCGAGTCCGGCGCCCAGCTCCAGGTTGTAGCGCGACAGCAGGCGTGCACGCAGGGCCGCCTCGTCGATGCCGGCCGGGACGGCGACGCTGTTGAGCTGGGGCAGACGCTCGGACTCGGGCACGATCAGTTCCAGTCCCAGGGTCTCCAGTCCGGCGCGCAGGGCCAGATGATGATGGGCGTGACGCTTCCAGGCCGCCTCGACGCCTTCTTCGGCCAGCATCACCAGCGACTCGTGCAGGGCGTAGAGGGCGTTGACCGGCGCGGTGTGGTGATAGCTGCGCTTCTGCTCGCCGCTCCAGTAGCCCATGACCAGATTCAGATCCAGGAACCAGCTCTGGACCTTGGTCTGGCGCGCGCGGATCTTGTCCAGGGCGCGTTCATTGAAGGTCACGGGGGCCAGTCCGGGCACGCAGGACAGACATTTCTGCGAGCCGGAATAGACCGCGTCCAGTCCCCAGGCGTCGACCTCCAGCGGCGAGCCGCCGAGCGCGGTCACGGCATCGACGATGGTCAGACAGTCGTGACGGCGGGCGATCTCGGCCAGGGCGCGTGCGTCGGACTGGGCGCCGGTGCTGGTCTCGGCCTGGACGAAGGCGAGCAGGCGGGCGTTGGGATGGCGCGCGAGGGTGTCGGCGACCTGATCGGGATCGACGGCGCGGCCCCAGGTGCCCTGGACCACGATCGGCACGCCGCCGGCGCGCTCGACGTTCTCTTTCATGCGCCCGCCGAAGACGCCGTTGATGCAGACCACGACCTCGTCGCCCGGCTCGACCAGATTGACGAAGCAGGTCTCCATGCCCGCCGAGCCGGGGGCCGAGACCGGCATGGTGAGGGCGTTTTGGGTGCGGAAGGCGGTGCGCAGCAGGTCTTTGACCTCGTCCATCATGCCGACGAAGGCCGGGTCGAGATGCCCGATGGTCGGGCGGGCGAGGGCGGCGAGCACGCGCGGGTGGACGTCGGCCGGGCCTGGACCCATGAGGGTGCGAACAGGAGGATTGAAGGAGCGAATGGTCATCGGCGGTACCCCAAGAATCGATCGACTGGCCGGCGAGTATAAACGCGATCCGCGATCCGCGTTCGGCGAGGAGAGGCGGGCCGGTTTCGCGCGCTGGCTTGGGGGCGACGGCGCACTCACCCGAACCGCGCCGGTCGTCCCAGCCATCCAGTGAGCAGCGCTGGCCCGAGTAGCCCGCCGACCAGCACGGGTCCGAATGGCTGATCGAGTTCGAGCGCGGCGACGAAGGCCAGCAGATAGCCGACCACGCCGGTCAGACTGGCCCCAATGAGCGTCCAGCGCCAGCTCGGAGCCAATCGGAACGCGATCCAGGCCGGAACCAGCACCAGCGCAAAAGTCCCCATCAGCCCCAGCGTCAGGGTACCAATGGCCAGCCCGCCCGCCGTCAGCAGATCCAGACCCAGATGCCAGCGCCAGGCCGCAAGCCGGTTGGCCGTCTCGTAGCGTGGAAAGAAGCGCGCACGCAGCACCGGCCGCATGAGTCGCGGCAGATACCGGATGCAGAGCGCCAACAGCAGCAGACCGGCCGCCAGCTCGGCGATTCCGGCGAAATAGAGCTGCCCCTCGACCAGCGATCGGGCCAGTTGCTCACCGAGCGCGGTATTGGCGCCGATCAGCAGCGTCGCCGACCAGCCGGCCAGGATCATGAAGCCATAGGCGATATTGCCCCGCGCGGCGAGGAACGTCTTGATCGCCCCGCCGCCGAGCGCCCCCAGGGTCGCCCCGATCAACGCCGGCACACCGAGCACCTGACCGAGCAGCGCGCTCGCCGAAGCCAGATGCGCCAACCCGAGCGCCGCCAGCCATTCATCACGCAGCATCGCCAGCGCGCCCAGCACCGGCAGCAGCCCGGCGAGCAGCAGCCCGGTCAGCAGCGGCAACTGGAACAGCGGATCGAACAGCATCTCGCTCATGACCCTGGCCCCCGAGCCGTCCGCACCTCGACGAGGCCCGTGTCACGTGCTTCGAGCAGACGCGAACAGACGCGCTCCAGAAAGTCGTGATCATGGCTGACGATCAGCACCCCGCGCCCGTCGCGCTCCCGCCCCAGGATCTCGATCAACGCAGCGCGATTGGCCGGATCGAGATTGTTGGTCGGCTCGTCGAGCAACACCAGATCGGCGCCGGTCGCGAGCGCTGACCAGACCCAGAGCAGCTGATACTGACCGCCGCTCAGCCGGTCGATGCGCCGTTTCAGAAGCGGCGCGAGCACGTCCGGCAGCCTCCCTGTCCGCTCCGGCTCCTCGGGTCGGGCACCCGCCGCCCGCAGCAGCTCGCGTCCGGTCACGGGCATGGCCGGGAGCCGCACCGGCTGCTGATCCAGATGCGCCAGCGTGGCGCCGGACTCAAGTTCGATACAGCCCGAAAAGACCCGCGCCGACCGGCCGATGGCCTTGAGCAGCGTCGACTTGCCCGTCCCGTTCGGTCCCCAGAGTCCCAGCACCTCGCCGCGCGCGAGCCACAGCGACACCGGCCCGACCACCGGTCGCGCATAGCCGGCGACCAGGGCATCGAGCTGTAACAGGGGGCGAGGGTCAGGCGCACACATGGGCAGCGTTCAGCCGGTTTGAGGGTCGGGTGAAAGGGGCGAATTCGGCGCAGGCTCGACGCTCGGACTCAGGGTCGAGCCGCCGCGATGGCCTCGACCCAGCGCTCGATGTGCTCCAGATAGCCGGTGCCGTCGGCCTCCAGCGGCGGCGCCAGCGGCAGACGCTCCAGACGCCAGCCCAGATCGCGCGCCAGCTTCGCCGGCGCCTGGGGTGACTGATAGGGCGCCTGGATCACCACGCCGGCGCGCCCCTTGAGCTTGGCCGTCAGGTCGAGCAGATCCTGTCCGCTCGGCGGCACGCCCGGCGTCGATTCGATGGTTCCGAGCAACGGCACGCCGAAGCGGTCGAGCAGATAGATCGCGTCACGATGATAGAGCAGCACGCCCGGCGCCCCGGCCAGCCGTGCGCGCCAGTCGGCGACACGCTGCTCGACCGCCTGGGCAAAGACGGCGGCGCCGCTGCGATAGATCTCGGCCCCCGCCGGATCGAGCCGCGCCAGCCGCTCGGCCAGGGCGGCGGCAATGCGCGCCATACGAACCGGGTCCAGATCGACATGCGGATTGCCGACCGGATGCACGTCGCCGAGCGCACGGTCGGCCGGTCCGCCGACATCGAGCAGTTCGACTTGGGCGGCGGCCTCGAAATAGCCGTCCCGTCCCGGCTGGATCGCCGGATTGGCCGCGCCGGCAATGGCCGCCGGCAGCCAGCCGACCTCCAGCTCCGCGCCGATGGCCACCACCAGATCCGCATCCCGCAGCGCACGCATCATGCTCGGCTTGGCCTGGAGCTGGTGCAGATCGCGCTCGGGACCGGCGAGGATGGTCGGCTCCAGACGCTCACCGGCGACGGCGCGCACCAGCGCCCCCAGGCTCGGACTGGTCGCGACCACGTCGAGCGGCGCGGCCGGTGCGTTCCCCATCAGACACAGCCCCATCAAAACGATCAGGATTCGGAATGACATGATCGGATGCTCCAGTCTTCGCGGTCTAGAACGCATGGGCGCCGTGGCTGCCCAGGCTCATCAGGAATTGCAGGTAGAAGGCGTCGAAGCGCTCACGCTCGTTCTCCGCCACCAGGATATCGTTGCGCGCATACTGGGCGCGCAGTTGCGAGAACTCCGACAGGTTCCAGGTCAGATTCAGACTCCAGCGATCCGATGAGCCATAGTCGAGCTGCGCGTCTCCGCTGACCGCGTTGGTCAGGCCCACCACGTCATAGCGTACCCCGGCCGTCCAGCGCGGCGCGAAGCCATAGAGCGCCTGAGCATAGACGCCGTCGGTGGTGAAGGTGCGCCGCGAACCGATGATCTCGGGATGCGGGCTGGATTGGATGTCGAGATCCTTGATCGAACGCAGATACTCGGTCTGGAACTTGAAGTCGCCCTGACCGTGCGGGCCTGAGCCGTCGTACTTGTAGACCAGATCCACGCCCCAGAGATCGGCCTCGCCCGCCAGGGCGTTCTCGTGGACTTCGTCCTCGCCGGCATGGGTATGCGCGTGGACTTCCTGATGCTGGGTGTTGCGCGCATAGGAGACGCCGAATTGCAGCGCGTGATCCAGACCCAGGTCCGGGGCGACTTTGGCGAAGAGCGTCCAGAGTCGCGGGCCGTCCTCGGTCGCGTCCAGCCCCAGCCGCTCCTGATCCTCATCACTGAGTGTGGCGCCGAAGCGTTCTTGATCACCCTGGAGTGCCTCGACCCCGAGCAGGGTATAGACCGGAAGCTCCGGCAACCAGGTGAGCTGGACGCCCATGTCCTGGAGACCGTGCTCGCCGAGCAGGTTCAGATAGGCCAGGTTCTGATCGACGAAGTCCCAGGCATGCGGATGCTGCTTGTTGGCGTAGCCGAAGTCGCTCAGGAACTTGCCGGCCTTGACGCGCAGCCCGTGGGGCAGGGCGCGCGTCTGCAACCAGGCTTCCTCCAGATGGACATCGCCCTCGTCCATGACGGCGAGATGGGCGGCGGCGTCGAAATAGGGATCGACCGTGGCGCTGAAGGACAGTTCGGCCTCGCTGAAGTTGAAGCCGTTGTTCAGCCCGCCGTGACTGTGGCCATGATCGGCGTCCTGTGCGTGGTCGTGGTCATGATCATGCGCCAGACCGCCCGAGGGTTGCAGCGCCTGACCGACCAGCGCCGCGCCCGAGCCGTCGATGCCATCGTTGTAATAGTTGCCGTTGAGGATCACCGAGATCTGCGGATTGAAGGCTGTGCCCGAACTGAGCGTGCCCCGGAAGTCGGGGAGGCGTGGCGCGGTGGCGGCCGGTGCGGAGGCGCCCACGCTCGGAGCGCGCATCGGCTGGGAGATCGCCGGATCGGTCGCGGCTGGAGTAGCCGGTGCAGGTGCACGCGCCGACCGGCGCTCGGCCTGGGCGAGCCGATCCTCCAGATCCTGGATGCGGCGCTCGTATTGAGTGCGCATCTGTTCGAGCATGGATTTCAGCTCGGCGATTTCAGCCGCACTGGACGCCTCAACAGCGGCGGCCGGTACGGTCAGGGCCGTGGCCAGACCAGCGGCCAGGATCGATGGGCGCATGAATGGAACTCCTGCCTGGATGGATGTCGGTCGAATGGGTATGCGTAAATGTTATGAAATAACATTTTTAGAGACAACCTGATTCCTTGAAACACC
This sequence comes from Allochromatium vinosum DSM 180, assembly GCF_000025485.1. Classification (NCBI taxonomy): domain Bacteria; kingdom Pseudomonadati; phylum Pseudomonadota; class Gammaproteobacteria; order Chromatiales; family Chromatiaceae; genus Allochromatium; species Allochromatium vinosum. The sequence goes on from NC_013851.1 coordinate 638,662, forward strand.
CGAACGATTCACTGGCTTCCAACGGTGTGATCCTGGTTGACAGCGCCCGAATTCGGCTCTAATCTAATCAATAATAATTCTTATTTGATGGTTGTGCCCGATGGTCACGGCACGACTCCGGCTCCGCCTCCGCCCGGAACCCACCACGCCAGCCGCTCCATCCGTTCATCCGGAGCCGCCCGCCAGATGCTTGCGATCAACCTGAGCCCACGGGAGAACCAGGCTATGCAACACCTCGACGTGCGTCCGTCCGCCGATTCGCTCGTCCATCTCGGATCCGATGTCCTACGCGACCGATTGAGCGATCTCATCCGGCGCTATGCCCACCAGGCCACAGCCGATCTGGCCGAGGCGGTCGTCGCCCATATCGATGCGCTCTATCTGCGCCCGGATTTCCGGCTCGATCCGGCCGAGCAGTGCGCTTATCGACGCTTCGCCCGTCACTGGCACTGGCTCGCCGCGCGGCATGGGCAGGGTGCCGGCCGTGCCGACGTCTGTCTTCCGGCTTGAAGGCCAGCCCAATCCAGTCACGCCCGTTGTTCACATCGACGTCCGGAGTCCATCCATGTCCGCCCCGATCCTCAGCTCGACCCTCGCATTCCGTCCGCGCCAAGCCGACGCCTGGCTCGATCTCGTGCCCGAACCCTCCAGTCCACTGCGGCTGACCGGTCACTGGACCGAACTGCTCTGGGATCTCGCCTGTCTCGATCCGCTGTGGGTCGAGACCCGGCTGTCCGGAATCCGTCTGCGACAGCGGATGCAACTCCAGGCCATCCACATTGATGAGGGTATCGGCTTGGCCCGTGGCGAGAGCTTCAGGCTCCATGTCTTGCTCAACACCTGGCATGCGCTGGTGCAGCGACCCGAGTCGGTGGAGCGCCGTTTCCAGGACTTGGCGATCGAGGCGCGCGACCGCAGCGAGCTGCTGAGTCTCTCGGTCGACGCGCAGACCCATCCATTCGCGCTGCAAACCCTGATCCGTGCCTACCGGATCGAGGAGGGGCGGGTGATGCCGCTGAGTCGGCCAGATGTCCGCCAGTCCGGTCTGAGCGCGCACATGCACACCCTGGCGCGCTGGCGTGAGCAGGGGCGTCAGGATGTGGAGATCGCCGATCTGGCCGAATGCTGCGGCTGGCTGAATCTGACTCCGGCGCGTCTGCGTGCTCAGGGCCGCGCGCGGCTGGCGGCGGCGGAATTGATTCCCTGTTTCCTGGAGACGGTCGCCGATCAGTCGCTCATGACGCGGGTGACGATGGGCACGGCCGGCGCGGTACAGCGATTCGATGGCTGTTTACATACCTATCGCCAATGCGCGGATGGCTGGATCGAGCTGTCGGGTGAGGGCGTGCGCCTGCGTCTCGATCCTGAGTCGATCGATAGTGCCTGGGTGGTAGAGCGTCTCGGGTCGGATGGCCGCCGTCATCAGCTCAGGCTCTACGACGAGTCGGGGCGTGCACTGTTGCTGATGGAGGATCTGGTGCCGGCGGGTGGGGCGCCGAGTCCGATCTGGCGTCTGCTGGTCAATGCGCTGTTCTAAACCGCGACCGGCCTGCCACGACACATGATCCGGCGTGTTCAAGACGCCGTGTCACACTCACACGAGGCAATCTGTTGCACCACCGTCGGGCGCAGGACGATCGCTCACCCCATAGAAGAGCGCAAACAGCACCGGCACCACGAACAGCGTCAACACCGTCGCGAAGCCGAGTCCGAACATGATGGTCACGGCCATCGGCTTGAAGAAGACATCGGCCAGCAGCGGCAGCATGCCAAGGATGGTGGTCAGGGCGGCCATGGTCACGGGGCGCACGCGGCTGACGGCGGCCTCGACGATGGCGGGCCGCCAGTCCTCGCCTTCTTCCTCGCGCAGGCGCTTGATCTCCTCGACCAGCACGATGCCGTTCTTGAGCTGCATGCCGATGAGGCTGATGAGCGCCAGCAGAGCCATGAAGCTGAAGGGTGCACCGGTCGAGAGCAGTCCGACGGTGACGCCGATCAGCGACAGCGGCACGGTGATCCACACCACCAGTGTCTGCTTGGCCGAGCCGAACAGCAGCACGGTGAGCACGATCATGATCAGCACGCCGAGCGGGACGAAGGCGAACACGGCAACATTGGCCTCCTGCTGGGCCTCATATTCGCCGCCCCACTCCAGCGCGTAGCCGGGCGGTAGCGGTACCGCCTCGATCGCGTTGCGGACGCTGGCGTGGAGCTTCGAGGGCATGAGTCCTGGCGCCGGGTCGGCCTGCACCACCAGGGTCCGTTTACGGTCACGACGCTTGATGAGCGCGTCCTCCCAGACCAGCTCGGCACCGAGCACCAACTGCCCAACGTTCACATAGGCCTGCTTCACCGGGCTGTAGACCAGGATATCCTCCAGTTGCTCGACCCGATCGCGCTCGGTCTCGGGGGGGCGCATGACGATGGGGAGCAGCCGGCTGCCCCAACGATAGAGACCGATGCGCACGCCGTCTGTGGTCATCGCCAGTGCCTGATCCAGGTTCTGGCGGGTGATGCCGAGCCGACGCGCCTCGGCTTCGTTCAGAACGGGCTGATAGACCTTGGTCCGCTCGCGCCAGTCGTGCCGGACGTTGATGGCCCCCGGCTCGGCCTCAAGGATGGCGATGATCGCATCGGCCCGGTCACGCAGCACCTCCGGGTCCGGGCCGATCAGGCGCGCTTCCAGCTTGGCCTTGGTACTGGGGCCGATCTCGAAGCGCTGAATGCGGGTGAAGGCCTGCGGATAACCTTCCCGAAGCCGATGATCGAGGGCTTCGATCGTCGGCGCCACTGAGTCGAAGTCGTCGACCTCGACGATCAACTGGGCGTAGCTCGGATAGCTCAGCTCCGGGGCATAGGTGAGCATGAAACGCTCGGCGCCGCGGCCGATGGTGGCGGTCACATGGCGTACCGCCGGAAACGCCAGTAGCTCCGCCTCCAGCTGGGCGACATCGGCCTCCACGGCGCGGATGTCACTGCCCTGGGGCAACCAGTAGTCAACCATGAACATCGGCAGCGAGCTGGCCGGGAAGAAGGCGTTCTTGACCTGGCCAAAGCCCAGCACGGCGGCCAGCAGTGCGGCGATCATCAGGGCCATGGTTCCCCAGCGAAAACGCAGACACAGGCGCAGGATCTTGCGGTACAGTCGATAGAAGACACCGGCGTAGGGGTCCGCCGGCGCGAACACCTCGCCGTCTTTGGCCGCCGGTTGCTCGCGAAACATCAGCACGCTGAAGAACGGCGTCAGCGTGATGGCCAGTACCCAGCTCAACAGCAGCGAGATCAGCAGCACCCAGAAGAGGCTGCCCGTGAACTCGCCGCTGACGTCCGGAGAGAGTCCGATCGGCGCAAAGGCCGTGATCGCAATCAGGGTGGCGCCCAGCAGCGGCCAGCGAGTGTGGCTCACAATCCGCATGGCGGCCTCGACTCGGGTCAGGCCGCGCTTGACCCCGATCAGGATGCCCTCGGTGATGACGATGGCGTTATCGACCAGCATGCCCAGCGCGATGATCAGTGCCCCGAGCGAGATCCTGTGCAGCTCGATGCCGGTGATACCCATCAGGATGAAGGTGCCGAGGATGGTCAGCAGCAAGACGCCGCTCATCAGGATGCCGGGGCGCAGTCCCATGGTGAACAGCAGGACCGCAACCACGATGCCCACCGCCTGCGCCAGCCCCACCAGGAAGGTATCGACCGATTGCGCCACCGCCGCCGGCTGGTTGTAGATGCTGGTGATCGCGATGCCGAGCGGGCGCTCGGGTGCGAGCGCGGCGAGACGCGCCTCAATGGCCTGGCCGACCTCGACGACATTGACCCCGGCGCGAAACGAGATGCCTACGCCGAGCGCCGGCTGGCCATCGAAGCGGTACAGATGCGAGGGCGGTTCGGTATAGCCCAGGGTCACGCGCGCCACATCGCGCAGGTAGACCACCTGACCGTCCACCTGGCCCACCAGCAGATCTCGCAGCCGCGACAACCCGTCGCCGTTGTCGCTGCGCGAGCGAGCACGCACCGATTCGGTACCGACTCGGATATCCCCGGCATCCCCGACCAGATTCTGATCGCGCAGCAGAGCCTCGATATCCGACAGGCCGAAACCGGTCGCCGCAAGCTTGGCGCGATCGACCTCGATGAAGACCTGCTCCTCGCGAGTGCCGCCGACGCTGACCTTGCTCACCCCCGGCACCACGATCAGCTCGCGGCGCAGGAAGTCGACATAGTCATCCAGTTCGTCGTAGCGATAGCCGGAGCCGGTGACGGCGAGAAAGACGCCGTAGACATCGCCGAAGTCATCGATGATCTGTGGCGCCTGAACCCCTGGAGGCAACCGGCCGGTCGCATCGTTGATCTTGCGCCGCATCTCGTCCCAGATCTGCGCCAGCGCCGCCTTGCGGTAGATGCTGCGCATCTGCACCTCGATCTGCGAGTAGCCGTCGCTAGAGGTCGAGGTGATGTGATCGACATAGGGCAGTTGTTGCAGCGCCTCTTCCAGCGGCAGCGTGACCTCTTCTTCCACCTCCAGCGACGAGGCGCCGGGATAGCTGGTCAGGATCATCGCCTCTTTGATGGTGAAGGCCGGATCTTCCAGCCGCCCGAGGCCGAGGAAGGCGGACACGCCGCCGCCGATCAGCAGCAGCACCACCATCCAGGAGACGGTGCGGTTGCGCAGGGTGTATCCGGTCAGATCCATCGCGCTCAGAGCCCCCGTTCCTTGACGAAGGGACGTACCTGCATGCCTTCGCGCACGAAGCCGACACCGGCCGCGATGACCCGGTCGCCGGATTCGAGTCCTTCGGCGATCAGCACCCGGTCCCCGGCGAGGCGCGCCGGCGTAACAGCCGTACGCCGTGCCCGCATGTCCTCATCGACACGCCAGACCCAGGTCGCTCCCTCATGCTCGAACAGGGCCTCCACCGGGATGCTCAGACCAGTGCGGGCCTCGGCACGCAGAAAGCGTGTGAAGTCGAGTTCGATGCTGACCGTCATCCCCGGCAGCACCGTGAAGGCATCGATCGGGTCCAGGGTGAACACCACCGGATAGGTGCGCGTCAGCGGGTCCGGGGTGGCCTCGAACTCCTTGTGGCAGGCACGGAAGGTTTCCTCCGGATGCCTTGCGAAGTGCACGCGACCGCAGTAGTCCTGCAACGCTTTGGGATCACGGATCCGCATCAGCTGACTGACCAGCGACTCCGGCACGCTGAAATGTACCTCCAGTCGGTCGTTGTCCTGCAATTGCAGCACGGGCGAGCGCGCCTCGACCGTCTGGTGATTCTCCACGCTCACCCGCGCGATCATGCCATCGAAGGGGGCGGTGAGGCGGGTATAGGCGACCTGATCCCGGGCGGCGTTGCGCAGGGCGCGGGCCACCTCCAGCTCGGCGCGGGACTGATCCAGCTCCAGTTGACTGGCCAGATCCTTCGCCCGCAGGGTGCGGGCCTGGTCGTAACGGACCTCGGCGAGCGCGAGCTGCGCCTCACGCTCGGCCAGCACGTTCTGGTAGACCGCCGCGTCGAGCCGCGCGAGCAGGTCGCCACGACGCACCCGCAAGCCCGGCTCCGCCGGCAGCTCTACGAGCTGACCCTGGACGCGAAAGGAGAGATCAGCCTTATTGCGCGCCTCGACGGTACCGGGATAGGTGCGGATCGCGGCAATACCGCTCGGCTCCACCGGCACGATCTTGGCCGGACGCGGGGAGGGCTCGCCGGCGGGCGCTGTGCTTGGATTTGGATCACTACAGCCGCCGAGCAGCAGCGACGCGAGCAGCGGGATGAGCGGCCAGAGGAATCGCGAGCGTCGAATCGACATGGGGCGGGTCCACATGAGCATGGAAAGAGAACCGCGCACTTCAGCGCGGCGCGGACGGCGCCGCATCCACGAGTCCAGCGCGCAATAGGGTGCAGACATGCCGGGCGAGGACTTCTGGGTCATCGTGCTCCGGCCGATAGCCCGGCAGCAGAGGCCGTAGACAGGCGAGCTCGATGTGATCGAGTACCAGGGCCATCACCGAGATCGCGAGGAGATGGGCGTCCCGCCCTGGGCCCAGCTCCTGGATCAGGTCCAACATATCCTGAAACGGCGTCTGAAAGACCTGATCGGTGAGCGTGCGCAACCGCGCGTCGTCGCCGTTGAGCACCTCGCGCTGGATGAGCCGCAGCGCGTCCGGATCCTCGGTGAAGATCCGGGCCAGACACGCGACATAGCGCTCGAGCCGAGTCCAAGCCGGGGCAGCGCCGGCGATCGCCCGCGCCAGCGCCTCGGCCTTGCCCTGTAACACGTGGGCGATGCTCTCCAGGTACAGATGCTCTTTGTCCGGGAAATGGTTATAGAGCGCCGGCGCGCGAATGCCGACCGCGCCGGCGATGTCGCGCATCGAGACCTTGTCATAGCCGTTGCGTGCGAACAGCACCGCCGCAGCGGTGAGGATGTTGTGTCGAGTGTCCATGAAGTTAATTAATGTTCGTTAATGACGATTTGTCAAATCCTTTGCGCAAGGGGGCGCGCGGCAAACTGTGGCGAAGCAGGCTGGCGTGATTGACCAATGCGCTGCCAGCGAGGTGGCGTTCGTCGCGAACCGAGCCAGGCTCCCGGTTGTGTTGCCAGTCGCTCTGCCGATGCGTAGCATCCGCGCCAGCCATGTCGTTTTTAAATCAAGAGGTTTCCAGTGGCCAGTCAGGCAGTCCGCGCGTCCATCCAGGGGCAACCCTTCAATGACGTTCTCAACGAATTGCACGCCCATACTTTTTCGGGCGCGCCCGGAGAGTCCGACCCCTTCACCCTGAGCGAACTCGATCGCGAGTTCATCGCCTATGCGCTGGCGATCTACTATCAGTGCGACCACTGCCAGCAGTACCACGGTCGCGTGATCGAGCGCCTGTTCAAAGAGAGCGACGCCAAGCCCTGGGCCTGGCAGGCCGAGTTCGTCAAGATCGTGCTCTTTCTGCGCACCAGCCGCCAGAGCGTCTCGGAGGTCGAGTGGCAGGGCTGGGTCGAAGCCTGGCGCCGCTTCGCCACCCGTCTGCACTATCGGCACCCAGGCTTTGCCTGCAACATCGCCTACGCGATCGGGATCTCGCGCGCCGATGAGAATCTGATGGAGCTGGCCTTTGAGTCGCTGACCCGGCACTATCCGGACGGCGAGACGCTGCTGGGCGTCATCCGCGACATCGACCGTGTGGTGGTCTTCATGAAGGCCGCGACCTCGAAGAATCGCACCGATCCCATCGTTCGCCGCCAGCTCAAGACGTGCGGCGTTCATATCTGAAGTACGTTCGGTTCGCAAACCGCGTCGCGCCGCCTGCATCGGGCGCCGACGCGGTTCGATCGCATTCATCCGTGTTCGCGATGGGCCGTTTTCTGCTATAAGAGACACGAAAAGTTTTTTGGCTGAATTGATCGAATTCGATGGGTGAATCAGCGCGTGAGATCCTGAGCCGTATCTTCGGCTACGACCGCTTTCGCGGCGCCCAGGCCGAGATCATCGAGCACCTGATCGGCGGCGGCGACGCCCTGGTGCTGATGCCCACCGGCGGCGGCAAGTCGCTCTGCTATCAGATCCCGGCCCTGATCCGGCCCGGAACCGCGATCGTGGTCTCGCCCCTGATTGCGCTCATGCAGGATCAGGTCGAGGCGCTGCGCCAGCTCGGCGTGCGCGCGGCCTTCCTCAATTCCTCGCTCGATCTCGACGAGGCGCGCGCCGTCGAGCGCGCACTGCGCAACGGGACGCTGGATCTGCTCTATGTCGCCCCCGAGCGCCTGCTGACCGAGCGCTGTCTGTCCCTGCTGGATTCGATCGAGATCGCGCTCTTCGCCATCGACGAGGCGCACTGTGTCTCGCAGTGGGGCCACGATTTCCGGCCCGAATACATCCAGCTCGAACAATTGCACGCGCGCTGGCCCCAGGTGCCGCGCATCGCGCTCACCGCCACCGCCGACGCCCCGACCCGCAACGAGATCGTCGCCCGGCTGCGGCTGGAGTCGGCACGCCGGTTCGTCTCCAGCTTCGATCGGCCCAACATCCGCTATCGCATCGTCGAGAAGACCAACCCGCGCCGGCAACTGCTCGACTTCCTGCGTCGCGAACACCCGGAGAGCGCCGGCATCGTCTACTGTCTCTCGCGCCGCCGGGTCGAGGAGACAGCGGTCTATCTCGAATCCGAAGGGTTCAGAGCGTTGCCCTATCACGCCGGTCTGCCGTCCGAGATGCGCCGCGAGCACCAGGCCCGCTTCCTGCGCGAGGACGGGTTGATCATGGTCGCCACCATCGCCTTCGGCATGGGCATCGACAAGCCGGACGTGCGCTTCGTCGCCCATCTGGATCTGCCCAAGAGTCTGGAGTCCTACTATCAGGAGACCGGGCGCGCCGGACGTGACGGTCTGCCGGCCGATGCCTGGATGGCCTATGGCCTGAGCGATCTGGTGACATTGCGCCGTCTGATCGAGGAATCCGAGGCCGAGGAGCGCTTCAAGCGCATCGAGCTGCACAAGCTCGACGCCATGCTCGGGCTGTGCGAGACGACCAACTGTCGGCGCCAGGTGCTGCTGAACTATTTCGGCGAGCCGCTGGAACAACCCTGCGGCAACTGCGACACCTGTCTGGAGCCGGTCGAGACCTGGGACGGCACCGAGGCGGCGCGCAAGGCGCTGTCCTGTATCTATCGCACCGGACAGCGCTTCGGTAGCGCCTATCTGGCCGACGTGCTGCTCGGTAAGTCCAATGAACGCATTCGCCGCTTCGGCCACGACCGGGTCAGCACCTTCGGCATCGGCCAGAGCGTCGACGGGCGTCCGATGACGGCCGATCAGTGGCGCTCTGTCTATCGTCAGCTGGTGGCCGCCGGGCTGGTCTCGGTGGACGTCGAGGGGCATGGCTCGCTGCGGCTGACCGAGGCCAGTCGCCCGCTGTTGCGCGGCGAGTGCGGAATCCAACTGAGGCGCGATCCGGAACGCAAGCGTACCGGCGATCGAACACGGGCGCCCCGTGCCGCCGCGCCGAGCGATCCCGAGGCCGCCGATCTCTGGCAGGCTCTGCGCGCACACCGCTTCGCGCTGGCTCAGGAGCAGGACGTGCCGGCCTATATCATCTTCAACGATGCGACGCTGCGCGCGATGCTGGAACAGCGACCACGCACGCTGATCGAGATGGGGCGTCTGCCCGGCGTCGGCGAGACCAAGCTGGCGCGGTTCGGGGAGGGCTTTCTGCGTGTGATCGCCGAACATGCGGCTCGTCAGGGCGGGCCGTCGGCGTCGCAAGCGACGGGGGAGTGAGACTGAAGCAGGAGCCGCGAGGGCCGGTTCGCCCTCGCCGCCGTCGTCGCGGGATGCTCAGACTCTACGCGCGTCCATCATGCGCTCGATGATGGGCTGGAGGATGATCTCCATCGCAAAGCCCATCTTGCCGCCCGGCACCACCATGGAATTGCGGCGCGACATGAAGGAGTCATGGATCATGGAGAGCAGATAGGGGAAGTCGATCTGGAGCTTCTTCGGATCCTTGAAACGGATGATGACGAAGCTCTCGTCCGGCGTCGGGATGTCGCGGGCGATGAACGGGTTGGAGGTGTCGACCGTGGGCACGCGCTGGAAGTTGATGTCGGTCAGCGAGAACTGCGGCGTGATGTAGCGGATGTAGTCCGGCATCCGGCGCATGATGGTGTCGACGATGGCCTCGGCCGAATAGCCGCGCTCGAGGTTGTCGCGGTGGATCTTCTGGATCCATTCCAGGTTGACGATCGGCACCACGCCGACGCCCAGGTCGACGTGCTGCGCGACATTGCTGTCCTCGGTGACGACCAGGCCGTGCAGACCTTCGTAGAAGAGCAGATCGGTGCCGGCCGGCAGATCCTCCCAGGGCGTGAACTCGCCGGGATTGAGCGAAGTACCGAGCCGGGCGTTGAGCTGGCGGGCTTCCTCGTCGCTATGGATGTAGTAACGCTTCTTGCCGCAGCCGGTCTCGCCGTATTCGCGGAAGAGTTCTTCGAGCAGGTCGAAGCGGTTGGCTACCGGGCCGAAGTGACTGAGGCTCTCGCCGCGCTTGGCAAAGGCCGCCATCTCGGCCTTCATGGTGGCTCGGTCGTAGCTGTGGAAGCTGTCGCCCTCGATCACCGCCGCGCTGATGTTGTCGCGATGGAAGATGTGCTCGAAGGCGCGCTTGACGGTCGTGGTACCGGCGCCGGACGAGCCGGTGACGGCGACGATCGGATGCTTCTTGGACATGAATTTCTCTCCCCGTTCTCTTTCGTTATTTGGATGCTTGAAGCGGTGTATCCGCCTTGGATTTCAGCGGTCAAGAGGTTTGACATGATTCGCTAATATATCACGAACATTGACGTTCGCTCGCTGTATGCGATGGCCCCGGAGGGCTGAGATATGGCGGGACTCGAATGGGATCTGGGCCGGAGGTCGCGCGTTTCTCAGCCGCGACTCGGCTTGCCCGCCTTGGCTCGATACATGGCCGCGTCGGCGTCCTTGAGCAGACGTGACGGGGTGCTGTCAGGGGTGATATGGACCAGCCCCAGGCTACAGCCGATCCGCAACTGTTGGCCTTGGATGGTCATGGGCTGACTCAGGGTCTCGTCGAGGCGCCGGGCGACCGACTCGGGTTCGAAGCCGGGTTCGAGCCGATCGAGCAGAACGGCGAATTCGTCGCCGCCGAGCCGTCCCAGATGGTCCTGCTCACGCACCACCCGACGCAGACGCTCGGCGACGATCCGCAGCACGGCGTCGCCCGCATCATGGCCATAGTGATCATTGATCGGCTTGAAGCCGTCCAGATCCAGGTAGAGCAGAGCGCCGTTGTTCGCGGGATGGCGTGTCCGGTCGAAGTGCTGGGTCAGGAGTTCCATGAAGCGGCGGCGGTTGTTGAGCCCCGTCAGTGCATCCGTGTTGGCCAGTGTCGCCAGCTCGCGCTCGGAGCGCAGACGGGCCTGGATCGCGCGTTGCAGGGAGGCGGCCGTTTCGTTGAAGGCCAGGGTCAGTCGTGACAGCTCGCCCCAACCCTGTTCCGGGATGCGGGTGTGGTAGTCGCCCTGGCTCAGGCGGTACATGCCGTTCGTGATCGCATGGATGGGGTTTGCGATGACGTGGGCGAGGATCACCGCCGCGCCCAGTGCCAGCAGGATCAGGCTGAAGGTGATATAGACCAGCAGCATGATATGTTTTCGTGCGCTCCGGGTGATCTTGTCCGGACTGGTGTGGACCAGGAGGCGGAAACAATCGAGCGCGAGCGCGCGCAGGGTGTAGATGAGCGATCCGTGGGTTGCAGTCGATGGCACGATGGACGTGCGTGCCGGATCCGCGTCTTGTGCCAGATTTCGGAGCAGATCGTTCAGTGGATCAGAGGCGGCCGTCTCCGGATTCCACACCCCGGCCCGTGCGCTCCAGGCGAATGTTTCCGGCGTGCCGCTACAGAGCAGCAACACGGTTTCCCCCCCCGGATATTGATTGTCGAAGTCCTCCAGCAACGCCAGGATGTTCTCCATCCGGACCAGCAGGTGCACGCTGCCGATGACGGATTCGTTCAGAACGAGCGGGCCGTTCAGCCAGATCTCGGGTTTTTGGGTCTCGAAGCGTCGAAACAGGATCGGGGCGGGGGCCTGGCGTGGAAGGCCGGCCATGTCGATCGCGTTTGCCAGCGTGCCGTCGCGGGTGGCCTGGGTGAGGGTTCGCCCCGATGGGTCGCGAATCCAGATTCCGCGCAGATCCGGAGTCGATCCGACGGCATCGGCGAGGCTGCGTGCGATGAGTTCCAGGTGTTTGGGGTCGCCGTCGCGAGCATAGGCCGCCAGACTCAGGCGCATCTGGGTGCGGCTCGACACCAGTCGGGTCAGATCCTCCAGTCGGCGCAGTTCGAGATTGATCCGGCGCTGCTGGACATCGGCGATCAGATTCAATGTCTGGTGCGTCAGCTCCAGAGCCTCCGCTTGGATCTGATGGCGCTCGGCCCAGTAGAGCGTCAGCAATGGCAGCAGCGCGACTGTCAACAGAACCAGGGCCAGATGCGCGCGCAGACCGAACCGACGCCGGATCGGCCCTGGGCGACCGCTGTCGGGCCCGGCGGGAGACGCATGGGCGTGATCGGACTCTGGGGGCAAGTCGGTGTCGTCCTAGACGCTTGAGTTCATCCAAGGATATACCGAAATTTCCGGTGGGCCGTGACCGTTCGTCGTATCAGGGTGCCGGGGTGGTCGCCAGGCCGATCCCTGGCGACCCTGTCTGAGCGGAGAGGCGGATCGGTCTCGGGTCAAGCCGGCGATGGGTCTGTTCGAACCGCTGGGACGGCCCGCGCCGCCGCACGGCGTTTAGCACGCTGATCGATGAGGTTCTTGAGCGCGATCATCAGGCCCAACCCGATGAAGGCGCCGGGCGGCAGGATGGCGATCAGCGCGCCCTGGAAGTCCTCGCCCAGACTCAGCGAGATGGCCTTGGCCCAGTCGCCGAGCAGCAGATCGGCCTGATGGAACAGCGTCCCCTGACCGACGAACTCGCGCAGACCGCCGAGCGTGGTCAGCACCAGGGTCGCGCCCAGCCCCACCGCCAGACCGTCGAACAGGGCACGGTCGACCCGGTTCTTGGAGGCGAAGGCTTCGGCGCGGCCGATGATCATGCAGTTGACCACGATCAGCGAGATGAACAGCCCCAGCACCTGATACAGGTCATAGAAGAACGCCTGCATGATCAGTTCGACCAGGGTCACGAAGGAGGCGATGACCAGCACGAACACCGGAATGCGGATCTCGGGGCGCACCAGATTGCGCACCAGTGAGACCGTGCCGTTGGAGCAGACGATGACCACCAGAGTCGCCAGACCCATGCCGAGTCCGTTGGTGGCCGAGGTCGTGGTCGCCAGCAGCGGACAGAGTCCGAGCAGGGCCACCAGCATCTGGTTGTTGCTCCAGACCCCACCGCTGAGGATGCTGCCGTAGGATTGGGGTGTCGACATCAGCCCTGACCTCCCTCGATCGTCGCTGTTTCAGTCTCGATCGGCTGGTAGAGCGCCTCGCCCTGTTGCTGGACGTAGAGCAGGGTGTCGCGCACGGCATTGACGATCGAGCGCGGTGTGATGGTGGCGCCCGTGAACTGGTCGAACTCACCGCCGTCGCGCTTCACCGCCCACTTCTCCAGCGGCGGATTGGTCAGCGACTTGCCGGTGAAATCCAGCACCCAGTCCGATTTGGCTTCTTCGATCTTGTCGCCCAGTCCGGGCGTCTCGTGATGCGAGACCACGCGCACCCCGCCCAGGGTGCCGTCGTGCAGCACCGAGACCAAGAGCTTGATCGGGCCGGCATAGCCGTCCGGGACCACGGGTTCGAGCACCACGGCGACCGGGGATTCATCATGGCGCGCACGATAGACCTGGGTGGCGTCGGCGCCGAGCAGGTCGCGCGCGCTGACGCGCAGGCTGTCCTGGAGCGGATCGTTGTTGATCTGCTCGGCGGGCAGGATGGTGTCGAGCTTGCGCTTCATCGCTTGATACTGGTTGTCGGCGATGCGCTCGCCGACCGAGCCGTGAGTGACGGCGACCAGCGAGACGCCGCCGATGGCGAAGGCGCCGAGCACGACGCCCGAGAGCAGGATGGATTTGGCCTTGGTGATCATGTGCGGGCGCTCCCATGTCCAAAGACGCGCGGTTGGGTGTAGTAATCGATGGTCGGGGCGGCGATGTTCATCAGCAAGACCGCGAAGGCCACCGCGTCCGGATAGCCGCCCCAGGAGCGGATCACATAGACGATGATCCCGATGCTGGCGCCGAAGACGAGCTGGCCCTTCTTGGTGGTGCAGGCCGTCACCGGATCGGTGGCGATGAAGAAGGCCCCGAGCATGGCCGCGCCGCTGAACAGATGGAACAGCGGTGTCGGGTGCGTCTGCGGATCGATGGCCCAGAACAGGGCGGCCGCTACTGTCAGACCCAGCAGCATGGACACCGGGATGTGCCAGGTGATGATGCGCCGCCACAGCAGATAGACGCCGCCGAGCAGGAAGGCCACCCCGACCCATTCCCAACCGCGTCCGCCGAGCCAGCCCCAGGTCCGGCTCTGGCCGATCTGGTCGAGGGTCTGTCCCAGGTCGAGTTTGCCGCGCATCTCGTCGAGCGGCGTGGCCGAGGACAGGGCATCCCATTCGAACCCGGTCGGCAGGGTGCCGCTCAGGATCAGACGCAGCGACTCCATGAAGCTCAGATGATGCTCGGCCAGTCCGGCGGGCGCCAGCCAGGTGGTCATGGCCACCGGATACGAGATCAGCAGGAACACATAGGCCGCCATCGCCGGATTGAAGGGGTTGTAGCCCAGGCCGCCATAGAGCTGCTTGACCAGCACGATGGCGAACAGCATCCCGAGCAGGGTCAGCCACCAGGGCAGCGTCGGCGAGACCGAGAGCGCGAACAGCACGGCCGTGACCACGGCGCTCAGGTCGCGTAGCGCGACCCAGGGCGAGCGTCCGCGCAGGAGCATCACAGCCGTTTCGGCCGCCACGGCGAAGCTGACGGCCAGCACGATGTTGATCAGCGTGCCCCAGCCGAAGAACCAGGTCATGACCAGGATGCCCGGAATGAGCGCCAGCAGCACTTCGAGCATGACCCGATCGACCCGGTTCACGCGCGGGACATGAGGCGAGGAGATGATGGACTGTGGCATGACGGTGAATCCGGCGGTTGAGGGGGTTGGCCGCGTCGATCGGGCTATGGGTCGGCAGGCGGCTGCAACATTCGGCGCGCGGCCTCGAAACTCTCGTGCAACGTCCGCGCAAAGGCTATCTGGCCCGACTGCTTGCGCACGCCGGCGCGCCTGAGCTTCATGATCATGCGCGGGTGCAGGTTGTTGATGACCAGACCGATCTGCTTGCGCTTCAAGTCTGCCACGATCGACTCCATGGCCACGATGGCGCTCATGTCGAGCAGTGTGACTTCCGACATGTCGAGCACGACCACGCGCGTATTGGGCCGCACCAGCACGATGTTTCGGAGCGCTTTTTGCGCCGAGCCGAAGAACAGCGGGCCATTGATGTCGTAGACGACGACGTTCTCCGGCACGCTCTGGTCGGCGTTATGGCTCTCGATCACGGCGGTCTGAGTCAGGCTGACGGTCCGGCGGATGAACAGCGCGGCCGCCAGTCCCATGCCCACGCCCACGGCGATCGTCATGTCCAGCAGCACCGTGAGCAGAAAGCAGCTGACCAAAACCAGCACATCGTCTCTGGGGGCGATCCTGACCGTCCGCGCAAAGTGCTTGGCCTCGCTCATGTTCCAGGCCACCATCAGCAGCAGCGCCGCCATCGAGGCCATGGGGATGTGCGACAGGATCGGCGCCAGCAGCAGGATGGCGAACAGGATGAAGAGGCCGTGCACGACCGAGGCCAGCGGCAGGCTGCCGCCCGACTTGACGTTGGCCGTGGTGCGGGCGATGGCGGCGGTGGCGGGGATGCCGCCGAACAGGGGCGCGAGGATGTTGCCGATTCCCTGGCCGATCAGCTCATCGTTGGGATCGTGCTTTTTCTCGGACATGCCGTCGGCGATGACCGCGCACAGCAGCGATTCCAGCGCGCCGAGGATGGCGATGGTGATGGCGGCCGGGAACAGCAGGCGGATGAGTTCGAAGCTCAGGCCTATGGGTGTACCGTCGGCGCCGGGCAGGTTCCAGGGCCAGTCGAAGGTCGGCAGGATGGGCGGAATGCCGCTGCCGGTCACGCCGTCAATCTCGAACGAAAAGCGGCTGCCGATGGTGTCGACCTGAAAGCCGGGTATGAACAGCGTCAGCATCCAGGCGGCCAGACTGCCGATCAGCAGCGCGACCAGATGGCCGGGGATGCGTGAGCGCACACGCGGCCAGACCAGCAGGACGGCCAGCGTCAGAATGCCGATCAGGGTCTCGCGCCAGTCGATCGAGTGTAGGGCGTGCAGGATGACCGAGACGATCTCCAGATAGTGCCCGTGCAGTGACTCGATCTCGAGGCCCAGGAAATCCTTGATCTGAAAGGTCGCGATCACCACCCCGATGCCCGAGGTGAAACCGACGATCACCGGATAGGGCACGATCTCGATCAGCTTGCCGAGCCGGCCGAACCCCATCGCGACCAGGATGAATCCGGCCATCAGACCGCTCAACAGCAGACCGCCGAGTCCGAATTCCTGCACGATCGGCAGCAGCACCACGACGAAGGCCGCCGTCGGTCCCGAGACATTGACGGCCGAACCGCCGGTCAGGGCGATGACGATACCGGCGACGATGGCGGTATAGAGACCGTACTGGGGCGGCACGCCGCTGGCGATGGCCAGGGCCATCGAGAGCGGCAGCGCAATGACGCCGACCGTCAGGCCGGCGAGGACGTTGGCCTGGATTTCCGGGCGCGAGGGTTTTTGGGCCAGTGAGTGTCTGAGCGCGGAGAACATGGCCTTATGGAACCCGATATCCGATCAGTCCTGAACGGTTTCTGAGGTCTTGCGCGCGGCGGCGCGCTGACGGGCGGCCTCGATCAGCGCCTTCTTGGGGTCTTCGCCGTCTGCCTCGGGCTTGGGCGCAGCCAGCGCCTCCTTCTGCTTGCGCAACCGCGCCTGTTTCTCCTGCTCCTGACGCTCCAGCCGCGCCTGCTTGGCGGCATGACGCGCGCGCGCCTGTTCGGACTTGCGCTTCTCCTGCTCGCGCGCCCAGATCTCTGTCTTGGCATAGCGATAGTACTGCACCAGCGGGATGTGACTGGGGCAGACCTGCGCGCAGCAGCCGCATTCGATGCAGTCGAACAGGTTGTAGTCCTGCACCCGGTCGAGATCCTTGGCGCGTGCGTTCCAGTACATCTGTTGCGGCAGGAGCCGGGTCGGGCAGACCTCGGCGCAGCGTCCGCAGCGGATGCAGGCCAGCGCCGGTCCCGGATCGGGGGCTTCCTCGGGCGCGAGCGCCAGCACGCAGTTGGTCGCCTTGGTGATGGGCGTGGCCGATTCGCGCAGTTCGAAGCCCATCATGGGGCCGCCGCAGACGAGCTTGCGTGGCGTCTCGCGATAGCCGCCGCACTGGGCGATCAGGTGCTCGATCGGGGTGCCGACCGGCACCTCCAGATTGCGCGGCTCGGCGATGGCGCGCCCCGTGACCGTCACGACCCGCGCGATCAGCGGTTTGCCTTCGAGCACGGCATCCGCGACCGCCGCCGCCGTGCCGACGTTCTGGCAGACGATGCCGATCTGGGCCGGGATGCCGCTCGTCGGCACCTCCTTGCCGGTGAGGATGCGGATGAGCTGCTTCTCACCACCGCTCGGATAGAGCGTCGGAATCGGGACGATCTCGGTATAGCCGCCCATGTCGGTCGCGGCCAGGGCCAGTTGCATGGCCGAAATCGCCTCGGGCTTGTTGTCCTCGATGCCGATCAGCACCGTCCGCACCCGCAGCAGATGATGCATGATGCGCACGCCTTCGAGGATGTGCGCCGCGCGCTCGCGCATCAGCCGATCGTCGCAGGTGATATAGGGTTCGCACTCGGCGCCGTTGATGATGAGGGTCTGGATCTCGCGGTCCGTGCCGGGCGTGAGCTTGACGCTGGTCGGGAAGGAGGCGCCGCCCATGCCGACCACGCCGGCCCAGCGGATGCGCTCGCGGATCAGGGCCGGGTCGAGTTGCGGATAGTCGGCGAGCGGCGGCGGCAGTTCGGCCCAGGTCTCCAGGCCGTCCGGTTCGATCAGGGCGCAGGGGGCCGACAGTCCGGACGGATGGGGCACCGGGTGCGGTTCGATCGCGATCACCCGACCCGAGGTCGGGGCATGGACCGGGGCGCTGATGAAGCCGGTCGGCTCGGCGATCATCTGGCCCTTGAGCACGGTGTCGCCGACGGCGACCAGCGGCCGCCCCGGCGCGCCGATGTGCTGTTGCAGCGGCACCCAGAGACGCTCGGCGAGAGGCGGACGCTCGATGGCGCGCTCGTTCGACAGCGCCTTCTGGTCCGGAATGTGGATGCCGCCGTGGAAGCGCCACAGACGACGCTGGCTGGTGGATTTGGGTTTGAGTGCGATGGCCATGCGCGCAGCGTTCCTCAGGCGGCGTCTCGGAGGGGCGCGGCGATGTCGCTCGCGACCGGCTGACGGGCCGGATAGGGCCAGCGCCAGCGTTGGATGTCCTCACGGATCGGGCGCATCGTGATGCAGGCGACCGGGCAGGGCTCGACACAGAGTTCGCAGCCGGTGCATTCGCTGTTCAGGACCGCGTGCAACTGCTTGGCCGCGCCGATGATGGCATCGACCGGACAGGCCTGGATGCAGCGCGTGCAGCCGATGCAGAGTTCGGGGTCGATGAAGGCGACCGAGGGCGCCTTCTCCTTGATGTCCATGGCCACCGGCTCGCGTCCGAGCAGGTCGGCGAGTGCCAGCACCAGCGCCTCGCCGCCGGGCAGGCACTTGTTGATCTCGTCCTCGCCCTTGGCCAGCGCCTCGGCGTAGGGACGGCAACCCGGATGACCGCACTGACCGCACTGGGTCTGGGGCAGCAATGAATCGATCTGATCGGCGATGGGGTCGCCCTCGACCCGAAAGCGGATCGCCGAATAACCGAGCAGGACACCGAAGAAGGCGGCGAGGGCGGCAAGGGCCAGGATGGCGGCTAGCATGGCGACGGATGACTCGATCGATGACTCAACGGATGACTCGATGACGGCCGATACGCGGGACGGAGGCGCGGCATTGGACGCTCCGGCCTCAGTTGGCGACCAGACCGGCGAAGCCCATGAAGGCCAGCGACATCAGTCCGGCTGTCACCAGCGCGATGGCACTGCCCTGGAACGGCTCGGGCACGTCGGCTACGGCGACCCGCTCGCGGATGGCGGCAAAGAGCGCCAGCACCAGTGAGAACCCGATGGCGGCGCCGAAGCCATAGAGTGCAGACTCGACTAGGGTATGCTCGGCCTGCTGATTGAGCAGGGCCACGCCCAGCACGGCGCAGTTGGTGGTGATGAGCGGCAGGAAGATACCCAGCAACTGATAGAGCATGGGACTGGTCTTGCGCATCACCGTCTCGGTGAACTGCACCACGGCCGCGATCACCAGGATGAAGGAGATGGTGCGCAGATAGCCGATGTCGAGCGGTTCGAGCACGAACTCATTGACGATCCAGCTGATGACCGAGGACAGGGTCATGACAAAGGTGGTCGCCAGACCCATGCCGGTGGCCGTCTCCAGCTTCTTGGACACGCCCATGAAGGGGCAGAGTCCGAGGAACTTGACCAGCACGAAGTTGTTGACCAGCACAGTGCCGACCAGGATGAGCGCGTATTCGGTCATGCGGGCGGATGAGTCGTGGACACGGGCGGATTGACGGGATGGGGTTCGGGTGGACGCCGATGGAATCGAGCGAACATGGGCGCGCAAGCATACGCCGCTCGTCGGTTCGCTACAACCGACATTCGCTAGGGTTATGCCGGGTGCGCGGTTCTCACCAGGTTCGGAGTCCCGCCTCGTGTTCGGCGGCGATCCGGCGTCCACGCGGCTCGTCGATGCCGCGCGCGACCAGTAGCGCCAGGCCAAACAGCAGGGCACAGAACAGCATTGCCTGCTGGAGTCCGAGCCAGGCTTGGAGCAGTCCGATCGCGAGCAGTCCGAAGACACTGGCCAGCTTCATCGCCAGCCCCCAGAAACCGAACAGCTCGGCCGAGCGCGAGCGCGGGGCGAAGAGTCCGACCAGGGCGCGGGTGCTCGACTGGCAGGCGCCGAGACTGGTCCCGGCAACACAGCCGACGATCAGGAAGACGTGCTGCGCCTGCCAGTCGAGTCCGAACCAGAGATGCGCCCAGTCGGCGATCCGGGGCGTGAGATAGATCAGGACGATGGCCGAAATCCAGAGGATCAGCGTCAGACTGTAGGTGCGTCGCGCTCCGAGCCGGTCCTGGACCAGCCCGAAGATGAAGGCGCCGCCGGCCGCCGTGAGCTGGACCAGCACGAACATCAGGGTGCGGGTCGACTCGTCCCACCGGATCACCTGCGCGCCATAGATGAAGGCATAGGTGATGACGATGGCGATGCCGCCCATCGAGAAGAAGACCGAAATCAGCAGCACGGCCAGATCGCGATGATCACGCAGATGGCCGAGGGTCTGACCGACCCGACTGAACCCCAGGCGCAGGTAGCCGACTCCAGACGGTAGCGGACGGGCGGTGCCGCGTTCGCGCACCCAGACGAAGGTCGGAATCGCCGCGACCAGAAAGAACAGCGCCGTCCAGGGACCGACCCAGCGGATGCGCTCGAAGTTCTCGGCGCTGACCTCGCCGAGCACCGCCAGCACGAAGATGGCCGCGACCAGACCGCCGATATAGCCGAGCGCCCAGCCGAACCCGGAGATCTTGCCCAGATCCTCGGGCGGTCCGAGATCCGGCAGGAAGCTGGCGACGAATGACTCGCCGAGCGCGAAGCCGAAATTCGACAGGATCAGCAGCAGCATCCCGACCCAGACATAGCCGGGCGCGGCCCAGTAGAGTGCGGCCGTGGTCACGACCGTCAGCAGATAGCTCGCAAACAGAAAGCGCTTCTTGCTTGCGCTGTAGTCCATGATGGCCCCGGCCACCGGCGAGACCAGCACCACCATGAGATAGCTCGCCGCGAGCGCCAGACTCCAGAGCAGATTGCCGAGCCGGTAGTCGGGCGCATCGCCGACGATGACGCGCGTGAACAGATCACCGAAGACGACCGTGATGATCAGCAGCGTATAGGCCGAGTTGGCGAAATCGAACATCGCCCAGCCGAGGATCTCGCGGCGCGGGGCACGGGGGCACGTGTGCATCCTTCGGTTCCTCCGGTGGTCGGGCGATGGGATGGGCGACGCGCCCGGTGCCGGCCGCCAGGGGCGGCGGCCCGTGCAACCTGGAACGGCGATCAGCCGTGCTGAGGCGTCGTGGCAAGACCGCCTTCATACCATCCCTTGGTCCGGTTGACTACCTGCACCACCAAGAGCATCACCGGCACCTCGATCAGCACCCCGACCACGGTGGCGAGCGCCGCGCCGGACTGGAAGCCGAACAGCGCGATCGCCGCCGCCACCGCCAGCTCGAAGAAGTTCGAGGCGCCGATCAGCGCCGAGGGACAGGCGACACTGTGCTTCTCACCGACCAGACGATTGAGCCAGTAGGCCAGGGCCGAGTTGAAGAACACCTGGATCAGGATCGGCACCGCCAGCAGCGCGATGATCACCGGCTGGGCGAGGATCTGCTCGCCCTGGAAGGCAAACAGCAGTACCAGGGTCAGCAGCAACGCGACGATCGAGGCATGACCCAGGATGTCGAGCACGGCGTCGAAACGTTCCTGACCCTGTGCCAGCAGACGCTTGCGCCAGACCTGGGCGATGATGACCGGGATGACGATATAGAGCAGCACCGAGATCAGCAGCGTGTCCCAGGGCACGACGATCGCCGACAGCCCCAGCAGCAGCCCCACGATCGGCGCGAAGGCGAAGATCATGATGGTGTCGTTGAGCGCCACCTGCGACAGGGTGAAATAGGGATCACCTCCGGTCAGCCGGCTCCAGACGAACACCATGGCGGTGCAGGGCGCGGCGGCCAGCAGGATCAGCCCGGCGACATAGGAATCGAGCTGCTCGGCCGGCAGCCAGTCGGCGAAGAGGCCACGGATGAACAGCCACGCCAGCAGCGCCATCGAGAACGGCTTGACCGCCCAGTTGACGAACAGCGTGACGCCGATGCCCTTCCAGTGATCGCGGACCTGATGCAGGGCGCCGAAATCGATCTTGATCAGCATCGGGATGATCATGATCCAGATGAGCAGGCCCACGGGCAGATTGACCTGAGCCACCTCCAGCCGGCCCAGGAACTGGACGGGCGCGGGCAGGAACTGGCCCAAGGCGATTCCAACGACGATGCAGAGCGCGACCCATAGACTCAGCCAGCGCTCGAAGACGCTCATGGCAGCGCCAGCGGACTGTTTGGCGATGATTTCACATTGAACCGACATGCGTTTACTCCGATGGGATCAGATCGAGATTCAGTGCTTCAGCCACGGACGGGATCCGGTGCACGCGAATGTCGTCGCGCACCGTGATGAAGGGCTCCATATGAAACGATCTTCGTGGCAAGGCGAGCAGCGATGGGCAGTCTGCCACAGGCGCCTCGTTCCTCAGCGCAGCAACAGTGTCGGAATCCGCGCCGAGCGCAGCAGATCCGAGGTCTTGCTGCCGAAGAGCAGGGTACGGAGCGGCGAGTGACTGTAAGCGCCCATGATCAGCAGATCGATCTCCTGCTCACACACCGCGTCGGCGATGACCCGCTCGGCATCACCCGGCACCAGCGCCGCCGACGCCTCGAAACCGGCCTTCTCCAGCGTGGTTCTGGCCCAGTCCAGTTGTTTGGCGCCATCCCTGGTCGCCTTGCCCGACATCAGCACATGCACCGGCAATCCCTGGAACAGCGGACTCCTGGACACCAGCTCGACACCGCGCCGCGCCATGCCGCCGCCGTCGAAGGCGATCAGCACCCGGCGCGGTTCCTGGAACTGTTCGGTGACGGCCAGGATGGGCTTCTTGAGCGCCCGCACCACGCGCTCGACATTGCGCCCGAGATCGCGCTGAGTGGTCTCGGCCGATTCGCCGCGACGTCCGAGCACGAACAGCCGCACGCTGGACTGCTGCCCGACCAGGGTTTCTTCCAGATCGCCGTGACGCTGGCGCACGTCGGGCGCGACCGCACCGGCGGCGATGGCACGCTCACGCAGCTGGTTGAGAAAGATCCGCCCCTGTTCACGCGCCGCCTTGCTGCGTGCGGCATCCTCCTCGGCCAGCTCGGTCAGCAGGGCCTGCTGGGCATTGAAACCGATGGCGCCGCTGTGATCCTTGCCGCTGCCGATCTCGGGATGACGGTCGAGGATGTGCAGCAACTCCAGCGGCGCCGACAGACGCCGCGCCGCCCAGGTCGCGGCATCGGTCACGGTCTCGGCGAAGTGCGAGCGATCGACACAGGCCAGGATCTTGTCTTCGTCATGCATGGTTCTGGCTCCTCTCAATGATCCGTCAGGCGTGCGACCGCGTCGGGCTTGTCGTGCACCCCGAACTTGTCGATCAGGGTGGCGCTGGCCGCGTCGAGACCGATGACCTCGACCTCGGTGCCCTCGCGCCGGAACTTGATGACCACCTTGTCGAGCGCACTCACGGCCGTGATGTCCCAGAAATGCGCGCGGCTGACGTCGATACGCACCCGCTCGATGACCTCCTTGAAGTCGAACGCAGCGACGAAGCGATCGGCCGAGGCGAAGAACACCTGCCCCGTGACCAGATAGGCGCGGGTGCGCCCCTGCTCCAGCGTGATCGAACTGACCGCCAGCACCTGACCGACCTTGTGGGCGAAGAAGAAGCCCGAGAGCAGCACGCCGACGAGCACGCCCTGCGCCAGATCATGGGTCGCGACGACGACGGCGACCGTGGAGATCATCACCACGTTGGCGCCCAGCGGATGTTCGCGCAGATTGCGGATCGAAGCCCAGTTGAAGGTGCCGATCGAGACCATGATCATCACCGCCACCAGCGCCGCCATCGGGATCTGCGCCACCCACTCGCCGGCGAAGACCACCATCAGCAGCAGACAGACACCGGCGGTCAGGGTCGAGAGCCGTCCGCGTCCGCCCGATTTCACGTTGATGACCGACTGGCCGATCATGGCGCAACCGGCCATGCCGCCGAGAAAGCCGGTCGCGACATTGGCCACGCCCTGGCCGACACACTCGCGGTTCTTGTTGCTGCTGGAGTCGGTCAGATCATCGACGATGGTCGCCGTCATCAGGGATTCGAGCAGGCCCACGACCGCCAGTGTCGCCGAGACCGGGAAGATGATCTGGAGCGTTTCGAACGTGAGCGGGATGTCCGGCAGCAGGAACACCGGCAGACTGTCGGGCAGCTCGCCCATGTCGCCGACGGTGCGCACGTCCAGCCCCAGATACAGGGTCACGCCGGTCAGCACCAGGATGGTCACGAGCGGCGAGGGGACGACCTTGGTCAGATAGGGGAACAGATAGATGATCGCCAGCCCGGCGGCCACCAGTGCATAGACCTGCCAGGTCGCGTTCGCCCCGGTCAGCTCCGGCAACTGCGCCATGAAGATCAGGATCGCCAGCGCATTGACGAAGCCGGTGACGACCGAGCGCGAGACGAAGCGCATCAGCGCGCCGAGCCTCAGCCAGCCGGCCAGGATCTGGAGCACGCCGGTCAGGACCGTGGCCGCCAGCAGATATTGCAGGCCGTGCTCCTTGACCAGCATCACCATCACCAGCGCCATGGCGCCCGTGGCCGCCGAGATCATGCCCGGACGCCCGCCGACGAAGGCGGTGACCGTGGCGATACAGAAGGAGGCATAGAGGCCGACCTTGGGGTCGACGCCGGCGATGATCGAAAACGCGATCGCCTCCGGGATCAGTGCCAGCGCGACCACCAGGCCGGCGAGCAGATCGTTGCGGACGTTGGAGAACCAGTCCTGACGGATGGAGTTCATGCGAAATGGCTACCTTCGCGGCTGGAGCCGAGCGGATCGGCGATGAATCGGGGAACGCGAAGGCCGGCGCCTGGATGGCGGATGGTTCGATCGGTGAACCGGATAGGGTCGGAGAACAGCGCGGACATCAGGGCGCGGCATCGCGTCGAGGGTCGGACGAAGCGTCTGGAGAACGCCGGTCGAGCCGAAATGTCTACACTGGCGGATGACTCCTACATCGGAAAGGGCGGTAAGGAATGGCCGGCAGGATAACGAACGCCTGTGCCGATGGCAACCGTGGCCTGTGTTATCGCTCAGCGGTCATTCACCCCCCGGTCATCGACATGAAGCGCACCACCTGCCCCGGTCGCTCATTGAACTCATGGCGCTCGGGCTTCAGGGCGATCGCCTGACGCAGATGGGCCTGGAGTTCGGCTGCACCGATGCCGGTGCGCAACAGTTCGCGCAGCGGATAGCTGTGATCCTGACCCAGACACAGATAGAGCGTCCCTTCGACGGTCAGCCGCACCCGGTTGCAGGTGGCGCAGAAGTGTTGCGACAGCGGTGTGATGAAACCGAGTCGGGTCTCGGTTCCGGCGACCCGATAGTAACGAGCCGGACCGCCGCCGGGCAGGATGTCCGGGATCAGCTCGAAACGCTGCTCCAGCCGCCGTTTGATCGGCTCCAGGTCGCCGAAGGCGCTCATGGCTGCCTGTCCGGTCGCCCCCATCGGCATGGTCTCGATCAGACGCAGGGTGAAGCCACGTGCGGCGCAGTAGTCGAGGATGTCCTCGATCTCGGTGTCGTTGACGCCGCGCATCACTACCGTATTGACGCGGATCGGCTCCATGCCGGCCTCCCGAGCCGCCGCGATGCCGCGCCGCACCCGCTCCAGATCGCCGCCCGTGATCTGGCGGAAGACCTCCGGATTCAGACTGTCGAGACTGACATTGAGCCGTCGCACACCGGCACGCGCCAGCGGCCCGGCAAGCGACTCCAGTTGCGTCGCATTGCTCGACAGCGAGAGGTCGTCGAGACCGGGCAGGGCCGACAGGCGCGCGGCCAGTTCGGTCAGGCCGCGCCGCATCAGCGGCTCGCCCCCGGTCAGACGCACGCGCCGCACGCCCAGTGCCGTGAAGGCCGCGACCACGCGCTCGATCTCTTCGAAGCTCAACCAGTGTGCCGGCTCCTCGAACCCCTTGAAGCCCTTGGGCAGACAATAGCCGCAGCGCAGATCGCAGCGATCCGTGACCGAGAGACGCAGATAGTCGATGCGCCGACCAAAGGGATCGGTCAGTGAGGCGTCGCTCATTCTCGGTGTCCTCGTTGTGTGATTGAGCCGCCATGGTCGTGTGCGCCGAGCGCATCCGCCATGAAATTTGCCGTCGAGCACCATCGGCTCGAATCAGTGGGCGCGTGGCAGCTTGAGTCCTACCTGGATGACGCGATCCTCGTCGACCGCACGCACCACCAGTTCCAGGCTGCCGAGCTGGAGCCGGTCGCCGACCACGGGGTGGGCATTGAGTTCGCGCCGGATCAGGGTATCGAGCGTGAGCTGTCCATCGCCATTCGGAACCTTCAGGCCATAGAAGGCACAGAGATCGGCCAGCCGGGCTTCGCCGGCAAGCACGAACTCACCGAAGAAGGCGCGCTCCGACAGACGCTCGGTCTCGGGCGCGGCGACGAAGAGCCG
This sequence comes from Allochromatium vinosum DSM 180, assembly GCF_000025485.1. Taxonomy (NCBI): domain Bacteria; kingdom Pseudomonadati; phylum Pseudomonadota; class Gammaproteobacteria; order Chromatiales; family Chromatiaceae; genus Allochromatium; species Allochromatium vinosum. The sequence continues at coordinate 664,778 of NC_013851.1, forward strand.
GTCCAGCTCGGCCAGATCGCCCGGATCGGCCAGCAGATAGACATGATCGCCTGCGCGCGCCGTCACCGGGCCGCACTGATCGAGCAGCCGTCCATCGCGCAGCACGGCGACCAGGCGCGAGCCGGGCGGCAGACGTGTTTGAGCCACCGAAGTTTCGACGACGATCGGGGCATTCTCCGCCAGTCGGTAGCCGACCAGTTCCAGTTCCTGCTGACCTGGGATGTCGAGTTCCACACGCTGCAGCAGATGGGTGCTGGGCGGAACCTCCAGATCCAGCCGGCGTGCCAGCCCGATGACCGTCCAGCCCTGGATCAGCAGCGAGACCAGGACCACGAAGAAGACGATGTTGAAGATCATCGGCGCCTGGGTCAGCCCGGCGAGCAGCGGGAAGAGCGCCAGGATGATGGGCACGGCCCCGCGCAGCCCGACCCAGCCGATGAAGACCTGTTCGCGCCAGGGAAAGCGGAAGGGCAGCAGACACAGCCAGACGGCCAGCGGGCGCGCCGCCAGGATCAGCACCAGCGCGAACAGCAGCGCATCGGGCGCCACCGGCAGCAGATCCGAGGGTGTGACCAGCAGTCCCAGCATCAGGAACATGCCGATCTGGGCCAGCCGGGCCAGACCGTCGTGAAAGCGCTTGATCTCCAGACGCGATTCGAGCGGGCGGTTGCCGATCACGATGCCGGCCAGATAGATGGCCAGAAAGCCGCTGCCGTTCAGTGTGGCCGTGATCCCGAACAGACAGAGTCCGCCGGCCATGATCGCCAGCGGGTGGAGTCCGGCCGACATCTTCAGTCGGTTGACGAGCCACACCAGGACGAAGCCGCCCGCCAGCCCGAACAGGGCGCCCAGCCCCATCTGGCGCGCGAACTCGCTCAGGAGCATCCAGCCAGGGTTGCCGCGATCGCTCAGGATCAGCTCGATCAGGGCGATGGTCAGAAAGATCGCCATGGGATCATTGCTGCCCGATTCGATCTCCAGGGTGGCGCCGACACGCTGTTTGAGTTCGATGCCATTGGAACGCAGCAGCGAGAACACCGCTGCCGCGTCGGTCGAGCCGACGATGGCCCCGAGCAGCAGACCCTCCAGCCAGTCCAGATCCAGCCACCAGACCGCGAACAGGCCGGTGATGGCGGTGGTGATGAGCACGCCCAGGGTCGCCAGTCCGAGCGCCGGGCGCAGACCGACGCGAAAATCCTTGTAGCAGGTGGCCAGACCGCCGTCGAACAGGATGACGGCCAGCGCCAGATTGCCGAGCAGATGCGCGAGCTGGACGTCGTCGAAGGCGATGCCGCCCGGACCGTCCTCGCCGAACAGCATCCCCATCACCAGGAACACCAGCAACAGCGGCGCCCCGACGCGCGCCGTCACCACGCTCGCCAGCACGCTGACGAAGACGACGGCCGAGCCGAGCAGGATGATGTGGTTGGTCAGTTCCATGGTGGGCGTTCCGTCGAGCGGTCGATGTCGGTCGTGAAGACTTCAGACGGCCCGGCCGTTCTCGACCCGCAGCGCGCGTCCGGTCAGTCCGCGTCCATCGGGGCCGAGCAGCTGCACATAGGCGCCGGTCACGGTCGCCGGGTCCGGGTGACTGTTGGGGTCTTCCCCCGGATAGAGGCTGGCGCGCATCGCGGTGCGCAGGACGCCGGGATCGAGACTGTTGACGCGGAGGCGGCCGGATTCGCGGGTCTCTTCGGCCAGCACCTGCATCAGACCCTCGATGCCGAACTTGGCGGCGGCGTAGGCGCCCCAGTAGGCCAGCCCCTGGCGTCCGACCCGGTCGGCGGTGAAGACGATGGAGGCGTCCTCGGCCAGACGCAGCAGCGGCAGACAGGCCTGGGTGAGCATGAAGGGCGCGTTGAGGTTGATGCGGATCACCCGCTCCCATTCGGAGGCGTCATAGTCGTCGATCCGGCTCAGGAAGGGCGCGGAGGCGGCGCAATGGACCAGACCATCGAGCCGCTCGAAGGTGTCGCCGATGACGTTGGCCGCCGCGATGAAGTCACGCTCGGTCGCGGTTTCCAGATCGAGCGGCAGGATGGCCGGTTCGGGATGACCGGCGTCGAGGATCCGGTCGTAAACCGGCTCCAGGTCGGCCTGATCGAAGGATGAGAGGATGACGGTCGCGCCCTCGGCGGCGCAGGCCAGGGCGACGGCGCGGCCCAGTCCCTCCAGGGCGCCGGTGACGAGGATGACGCGGTCCTGGAGTCGGCCGCCGGTGGTCAGTGATGGATCGGTGGACATGCTTGATTCAGTCATCGCTTCGGTGAACGGTGGTCAATGATCGCGGCCGGCTTCATAGGCAAGCCAGTCGAGCAGTTGCAGCGGATGGTCGATCATCCCATGCGCGCCCCAGGCGCGGGGATCGTCGTCCGGTCCCAGATAGCCGAAGAGCGCCGCGAGCGTGCCCATGCCGGCCGCCAGTCCGGCCTGGATGTCGCGCTCGGCATCCCCGACGTACCAGCCGCGCTCGGGGTCGACGCCCAGCAGATCGCACGCATAGAGCAGCGGATCGGGATGGGGTTTGGGATGCGGCGTGGTGTCGCCGCAGACCAGACAGGCGAGGCGCTCCAGGAAGCCGAGCCGCTCCAGCAGAGGCTCGGCGAGCGCGGTCGACTTGTTGGTGACGATGCCCCAGGGCAGACCGCGTGCCTCCAGCGCGTCGACCAGCTCGACCATGCCCGGAAGGGGCGCGGTCCGGTCGACTAGAGCGCTTTCGTAGATGCGCAGATATTCACGGCGCAGCGGCTCGTAGTCGGGATCCTCGGGTTTGAGTCCGAAGCCGACCTTGAGGATGCCGGGCGCGCCGTGCGAGGCGTAGGGCCGCACCCGTGCAAAGGGCAGGGGCGCGCGTCCGTGACGATGCAGGAGCCTGTTCAACGCGGCGGCCATGTCGGGCGCCGTATCAGCGAAGGTGCCATCGAGATCGAAGAGCACGACGCCATCGCGCGGCGGACGCGGATCAGCCATGGGTGTCGCGCACGCAGGTCACGAGATAGTTCACATCCAGGTCGTGCGGGTCGAGCCGGTAGACCTGGGTGAGCGGATTGTAGACCATGCCGGTCATGTCGGTGGTGCGCAGCGCGGTCGGACGAACCCAGGCATCGAGCTCGGACGGGCGGATGAAGCGCGCGTAGTCGTGCGTGCCGCGCGGCAGCATGCGCATGATGTATTCGGCCCCGACCACGGCCATCAGATAGGACTTGGGATTGCGGTTGAGCGTGGAGAAGAACACCCAGCCGCCGGGCCGCACCAGACGCGCGCAGGCGTCGACCACCGAGGCCGGATTGGGCACGTGTTCGAGCATCTCCATGCAGGTGACGGCATCGAAGGCGCCGGGCTGCTCCAGCGCCAGGGTCTCGACCGGCACGCGCCGGTATTCGACCTCCACGCCGCTTTCGAGCGTATGGAGTTCGGCCACGCGCAGCGGCATGTCGCCCATGTCGATGCCCATGACCTGCGCACCGCGCAGGGCCATGCCTTCCGAGAGGATGCCGCCGCCGCAGCCGACGTCGAGCACGCGCTTGCCGGCCAGTCCGCCGGCGCCGCGCTCGACATAGTCCAGACGCAGCGGATTGATGTCGTGCAACGTCTTGAATTCGCTGTGCGGATCCCACCAGCGCGAGGCCAGGGCCTCGAACTTGCTGATCTCGGCGTGATCGACGTTGTGATGCTGTTCGCTCATGGTGTCAGGGGTCCAATGCTGGCTTAGGGATGGTGACATTCTAAACTGCTTGGTCACTATTCTTGAGGTCGATCCTGTTAGAATCCTCGTTCACGCAGGTCTGAGCCTGCGTCGACAATGAACCAAGCTGCTCACACTGGAGGATCGATACACATGTCCGCACTCTTTTCCGATGGTTGGATGAAGCAACTCATGGACGCCTGGAACAACGAACCCGAGGTGTGCGACAAGCTCGCCGAGATCGACTTCAACTCGGTCATCACCTGCGGGTTCAAGGACGAAGAGAATCCGCGCGGCGTGTTCGTGGTCGAGAAGGGCGTCTGCGTGCGTGCGGGCGACTGGTCCGAGAGCGATCCGGCCCCGAACTGGGACATGCGCGCCGACCTGAAAGACTGGCTCAAATGGGTCGAGAACGGTATCGGCATGACCGGCATGGGTGCGGCCTTCATGACCGGCAAGCTCAAGTTCAAGGTGGGTGACTACAAGGCCATCATCAAGGATCCGCGCATGGCCAACCCCTTCGTCAAGAGCTTCGGTCTGATGCAGCAGCTCGACACCGACGAGATCAAGTGATCGGTTCGTTCCGATCCATACGCAAAGCCCGCCGGCCGGCGGGCTTTTTTGCATACAGCGCCAGGTGAGGGCGGAACGCCTGGCCGTCGATCGACGTGGGTTCCGCCGGCGGTCTCACCAGGTCAGAACCACTTCCGCGCGCACGAAGAACGAGTCGTTGCGGCGGTTGTCGGCATAGTAGTCACCCGGCATCAGATACTCGGCGACCAGATGCCCCGAGACGTTCTGGCTGAACTTGCTCTTGAGCCATGCCGTCAACAGATGTCCACGGAAGTCGCCGTCGCCACTCAGATTGACCATCTGCGCGGCGGTGCGGGTGCTCTGCTCATCGGCCCATAGCGCGTGGTAGTCGACCAGGAGCTGGGTCGTCGGATGCACCTGAGCGATCCAGCCGACATTGAAGCGCTGGAGGTTGGTCGCCTCGCCCACGCGCGACTCCAGCGGCCACTGATAGATCATCAGCTCGCTCCACTGCGGCCAGCGGCCCCAGAGCGGATCGAAGGCCTGATCGTCGGCGCTGTCCGGGTCGTCGCCTGACAGGTACTCGAAGTCGGCGTGGAGCTGATTCTTGAGCGAATCGTTGAAGCTGTAGGTCAGGCGGCCGTTGAAGCCGAAGGCGCTCAGATCACGGTCGTTGCGCGTGCCCCATTCATAGGCGGTCTCGGCGCGCAGCGACCAGTTGGGCGTGAGCTTGGAATCGGCACGCAGACCCGCCGCATAGATGTCGCCCGAATCACTGGGTGACGTGAAGGGCGTGCCATTGTTGATGCGCAGGTTGCGCGGCGTGAGATTCGGGTCGTTGTGCTTGTAGATGAAGTAGCCGTCGAGATCCGTGCCCTCGATCAGCGACTTGTTGCGCCCATAGACGATGACGCCGGTCTCGTGCTGCTCGGTCTGATCCTCGACCTCGCCGTTGAGCGACTGCGGGAAGCGTCCGGTGTCGGCGCTCTGGTCGATGTAGATGAGATCGAGCGTGGTGCCGAGCGACGCCAGGCTGTAGGTGGCGCGGGCGGCGTCGAGATAGATGCTGCGCGAGCCGTCGAGCGGCGTGCCCTCGAACACCAGCCAGCCGTTGCCCAGGACGATGTCCTGGCGTCCGACCTTGAGCGAGAGCGGCGAGCCGCCGATCTGCTTGGCGCCGATCGTGAGCTGATCGAACAGGATGCCGCCGCTGTACCAGTTCTCGAAGCCGGCTGCCGGCCAGTTGGAGCGGGCGGGATCCTGGTAGTGGCGCCCCTCCCACATCAGGCGCGCGCTGGCTTCCAACTGATCGCCGAACGTGTAGGAACCCCAGAGCCGTCCGCGATAGCGCTCGAAGGTGCGATCACCCGTGGCGCTGTCGGCGTCCAGGCCCACGTTGTCGATCCAGACCTGACGCAGACGCAGGTCCGCGCCCCATTTGAAGGGACCGCTGGTCTGTTCGGCCGAAACCGCCGAGCAGATGAGTGTGGCGCCGAGTCCGGCGGCCAGAAGCTTGTTCTTCTTAGAATTCATCGTCCACCTTCTTTTCTTCGAGCGCCCACTGGCGGTCTTCGTCAGTGACTTCGTCGCGCGCGGCATTGCGGCGAATCAGGCCATAGAGAATGCTCAGGACGGCCAGGGCGATGATGCCCAGGTAGGCCGTGAGCACGAAGGGATCGTCGAGACCCAGCATGATGGTTTACCTCGTCTCCGGGAAGCAGCGGTCGAGATGCTCGGCCGCCGGCGGTCGGGTGAAGGCGCTGACCAGGATCAGGGTCAGGAGCGCGGCGGGCAGGGCGACCACGATCGGATCGACCGAGGGCCAGTTCGGGTAGTCGGCCAGGAGACTGGTCTTGCCGCCGGTGACGAGCTGTACCAGACCGATGGCGCTCGCTTCCTTGGCCTTGACCAGCAGCAGCCAGAACAGCGACACCACCAGACCGACCGTCATCGAGGCCAGCGCCCCAGCCTTGGTGACGCGGCGCGAGAAGAGTCCGCCGATATAGGCCGGCAGGAACGCCGCCGCGCACAGCCCGAAGAAGATCGCCGTGAAGCGGGCGACGATGTATTCCTGACGAATGGTGTAGCTGATGGTCACGGCGATCAGCAGACCGACGACGATCGCCAGCCGCATGACCAGGAGACTCGGTTCACGCGGCTGCCCCTTGGTGCCGATGCGCTCATAGAGGTCGCGTCCGGCCGCCGTGCCGATGGTGTGGAACTGGCTCGACATGGTGCTCATGGCCGCTGCCAGCAGCGCCAGGAAGAAGATGGCGCCGAACCAGTGGGGCAGGGCGGTCGAGATGAAGGTCGGGATGATCGTGTCGGCGTCGCCCTTGACATAGGTCACAGCCGAGGAGCGCCCGCCGACCAGCTCGAAGCGCGTGCCGCTCGCCTCTTCGGCCTCCTGGCGCTCGCTGACGATCAGGGCCGCCGTGGCCGGAGCCTGGGTCTTGGGGTTGAGGATCGCCGTCCAGGCGCCGCTGTCGGTCTGTTGCATCAACTCGACCAGCGCCTGATTCTTCTCGGCGTCGAGTTCCTGGATGACCTTGCCGTTGAGGATGGGACCGTTCTGGGCGAACCAGGCGTTCGACAGACTGCCGACCAGGAAGGGTGTGCCGGTCATCAGCATGATGAAGATCGCGCCGATCGGCACCGCCCGATCCAGCTCGCGCCGGCTGCGCACCGTCATGAAGCGCACAGCCAGTTGCGGCTGGGCCAGCACGCCGATGCCCACGCCCAGGATGATGGCCGTGACCACGATCCACCACAGATCATAGGTCGGTGCGCCCCAGCCGAAGGCCGGCATCTCGGTCCAGCCCTGATGACCGATCTGGGCCAGAGGCGCAGGCACCATGGCCTCCATGTCGGTCAGATACTGGTGGGCCTCGGTCACACCGCCCAGACTCGAATAGGTGAAGACCAGGAGGAAGATCATGGCCAGCACCATGACGAAGCCCTGGAAGGTGTCGGTGTACATCACGGCCTTGATGCCGCCGGGGATGACGTAGGCGGCAGTGATGAGGGCGAAGATCAGGAGTGCGACCTCGAAATCGATGCCGAACTGGGTGGCGGCGAAGATGCTGCCGCCGGTCATGACGGCCGCCGCGTAGAGCGGCATGAAGAGAAAGATCAGGACGCCGGCGAAGATCTGGATGCCCCGGCTCTGATAGCGCTGACCCAGGAGTTCCGGGAAGGTGTGGGCGCCGAGATGGTGCCCGAGCCGGCGTGTCGGCTCACCAAGCACGATGAAGGCGATCAGGATGCCGACGCCGATGTTGAGAAAGGTCAGCCACAGCAGACTCATGCCGAAGAGTCCGGCGACCCCGCCGAACCCGACGATGGCCGCCGTGGAGATGAAGGTGGCGCCATAGGAGACCGCCATGATGACCGGATGGGCCGAACGCCCTCCGACCAGGAAGTCGGCCGCCGAGCGCGTGCCCCGGTAGCCGAGCCAGCCCAGATAGGCTGTGATGGAGAGGTAGGCGAGGATGACGACGATGTCGATCCAGCCCACCGATGCATGATCGGGCATGTTTCCCCCTGTTATTGGATGATGTGGACTCGCAGCCACGTCGCCCGCATTCGATCGTCATGGAGTCGAAATACGGGCGGGGGAAAATAACCTGATTTGCCGTGCGGGTGTTATAGGGCTGAAGGGTTCAGGTGGGCTTTTTTCAGCCGGAGACGTGCGTCTGTCGTCTGGCGGCGGCCGTGTAGACAGCGTTTCGATCGCGCCTGCCAACGGCAACGACCAGAACGATCAGCCGATCGTTCAGCACTTCGTATACGAGCCGGTAGCCGACCGTCTTCAGTTTGATCTTGTAACGGTTTTGGCGTCCAGAGAGCCTGGAAGCGGGGATATGGGGTTCTTCCAGACGTTCCAGGAGCTTCTTCTTGAGCTGTTCTCTGACGCTCTTGTCCAGTCTGTTCCACTCATCCCAGGCATCCGGATGGAACTGTAGCTCATAGCTCATCCAGGGAGACCTTGAGCGGCGCCTTTCCGTCATTCAGGCGGGCATCGGCGATGTCGTTCAGTTCAAGATCTTCGAGGCGATCCATCAGGGCCTCGTAGGCTTGCGCCGGCACGCAATAAAAGGCCGGCTCGTTGCGGTTGAGGACGGCCACCGGAAGACCGGCTCCGGCCGCGACCGTGCCCATCGGATTGCGTTTCAGCTCTGAAATGCTCGCCGTCGTTTCGGCCAGGATTCGATGCGTCATGGCAGATTGGGAGTGCTTTTAAAAGCACTTAATCTAGAGCGTTCAACAGGTTTTATCAAGCCGGCCGGATGAGCAGGATGAGTACGAAAGCCGGGTCGGTAGATTGGTGTCAGGACGCCACATGCCGTTCAGTTCGCCCCAACAGCCGCCGCATCCGCTCGATCCCATCGTCGACCAGCGTATAGACCACGGGCACCACCAGCAGACTCAGGAAGGTCGAGGTGATGAGTCCGCCGATGACCACGATCGCCATGGGCGCGCGGAAGCTCGGGTCGGTGCCGATGCCGAGCGCGATCGGCAGCATGCCGGCGCCCATGGCGAGCGTGGTCATGATGATCGGGCGCGCGCGCTTGCGGCAGCCGTCGAGCAGCGCCTCCCAGCGGTTCAGTCCATGCTCGCGCCGCGCCAGGATGATGTAGTCGATCAGCAGGATCGAGTTCTTGGTGGCGATGCCCATCAGCATGATGAGTCCGATCATCGACGGCATCGACAGCGCGCTACCGGTCACGAACAGGGCGAGAAACGCACCGGGGATCGACAGCACCAGCGCCGCCAGGATGGTCGCCGGCTGCACGAAGTCGCGAAACAGCAGCACCAGCACCGCATAGATGCAGAGCACCCCGGTCAGCATCGCCAGACCGAAGCTGGCGAAGAGTTCGCCCATGACCTCGGCATCGCCGACCGTGGTCTGGAACACGCCCGGCGGCAGTTGGCGCAGGCTCGGCAGCGCCAGCGCCTGCTTCTCGACTTCGCCCAGCGGCTGCTGATTGAGTTCGATCTCGAAGTTGACGTTGCGCAGCCGATCGTAGCGATCGATCTCGGCCGGCCCGCTGTCGAGCGTCAGCGTGGCGATGGCGCCGATCAGCACCGGACCATCGCGTCCGGGTACGGTCAGACTGCGCAGCAGATCGAGATCCTGCCGCGCCGCAGGCGGCAGCTTGACCACGATCGGCACTTGGCGCTGGGACAGATTGAGCTTGGGCAGCGATTGGTCGTAGTCGCCGCTGGTGGCGATGCGCAGGGTCTCGGCGATGGCCGCCGAGGTCACGCCCAGCTCGGCGGCGCGGGCGAAGTCGGGCCGCACCACCAGTTCGGGCCGCACCAGACTGGCGGTGTTGGTGACGCCGCCGATGCCGGGGATGGTGCGCAGTTCGCGCTCGACCCGGCGTGCGTGCTCGGCCAGGAGCTGACCGTTCTCGCTGGCCAGCACCAGGATGTACTTCTCGTTGGCTCCGGCCAGACCCACGGTGAACCGGATACCGGGAATGGCGGTCAGCGCCTCGCGCAGCTCGCGCTCGATCGATTGCTTGGTGACACCGCGCCGCTCGTTGCGCGGCGTGAGGCGGATGGTCAGGGTCGCCTTGCGCACCTCCTGCACGCCCGTGGCCACGAAGGGGTCGCCGCCCGCCGAACCGCCGCCGATGGTGGTATAGACCAGCCGCACCTGCGGGTGACGGGCGACCAGCACCCGTGCCTGCTCGGCCGCCGCCAGCGTCTGGTCGAGCGTGCTGCCGGGCGGGAGCTGGAGATTGACCTGAGTCTGGGACATGTCGTCGGGCGGCAGGAAGCCGGTCGGCAGCAGCGGCACCAGCGCGAAGGAGCCGACGAAGAACCCGGCCGCGCCCAGGAGCGTCAGCCAGCGATGGCGCACACAGAACCCGCTCAGGCGCACCACGGTATCGAGCCAGCGCGGCCGGTCGTGGAGCCGGCGCGGCGGGTGCAGCAGATAGGCCGCCATCATCGGCGTGAGCAGCCGCGCCACCACCAGCGACACGAACACCGCAATGGCCGCCGTCCAGCCGAACTGCACGAAGAACTTGCCCGCCACCCCGCTCATGAAAGCCGTCGGCAGAAACACGGCGATCAGTGTGAAGGTGGTGGCGATGACCGCCAGCCCGATCTCGTCGGCCGCCTCCATCGCCGCCTGATAAGGCGTCTTGCCCATCCGCAGATGGCGCATGATGTTCTCGATCTCGACGATGGCGTCGTCGACCAGGACACCGATCACCAGCGACAGCGACAGCAGGGTCACGACATTGAGCGTGAACCCGAGCAGATACATGGCCGCAAAGGTCGGCAGGATCGACAGCGGCAGCGCCGTGGCCGAGACCAGGGTCGCGCGCCAGTCGCGCAGGAAGGCCCAGACCACCAGCACCGCCAGCACCGCGCCCTCCAGCAGCAGCGACATCGAGCCTTCGAAGTTCTCCACCACCGGGTCGACGAAATTGAAGGACTCGACGACCTCGATATCGGGGTGCTCGGCGTGCAGTCGAGCCAGTTCGGCCCGTACCCCCTCGGCCACCTCCAGTTCGCCAGCGCCACGACTGCGCACCACCTCGAAGCCGACCACCGGGCGCCCGTCGAGCAGCGCGGCCGAACGCCGTTCGGCAATGGTGTCGGTCACGGTGGCGACCTGACCGAGCCGGATGCGCCGGCCATCGGACAGACTGATGTCCAGTTCGGCCAGCTCGGCGGCGGTCCGGACCGTGGCCAGGGTGCGCACCGACTGCTCGGCTCCGCCCAGATCGGCGCGTCCGCCCGAGTCCTCGCGCTGGATCCGGCGCAACTGGCGCGAGATGTCGGCGGCCGTGACCCGCAGCGCCAGCAGCCGGTCCGGGTCCAGTTCGATCCGCACCTCGCGGTCCACGCCGCCGACCCGGCTCACCGCGCCGACGCCCGGCACGCTGAGCAGACGCCGCGCCAGGGTGTTGTCGACGAACCAGGACAGCGCCTCCTCGTCCAGACGCGGCGAATCGACCGTGTAGCTCAGGATCGGCAGTCCGGTCAGGTCGATCTTGGCGACGATCGGCTCTTCCAGATCGCCGGGCAGGTCGGAGCGGATGCGCGAGACGGCATCGCGCACGTCGTCGACGGCCTCCTGGGTCGGTTTCTCCAGCCGGAATTCGGCGGTGACGGTCGCGGTGCCGTCCTGAACCTTGGTGTAGATGTGCTTGATGCCCTGGAGACTGGCGATGGCGTTCTCGATCTTGCGCGCCACCTCGGTTTCCAGCAGCGCCGGCGCCGCGCCGGGCAGACTGGCCGAGACCCGCACGCTCGGCAGATCGATGTCCATGAACTGCTGGACCTTCATCGCCATGAACGACAGCGTGCCCATGAAGGCCAGCAGGGCGAACAGCAGGATCGCCGGGATGGGGTTGCGGATCGACCAGGCGGAGACGTTCATTCGGCGAGGCGCACCAGATCGCCGTCGGCGAGGAAGCCGACGCCGCTGTCGACCACCTCGGCCGTGGCCTCCAGTCCGGCGGTGATCTCGACCCGATCGCCCAGACGCCGGTCGACCCCGACCTTGGTCTGGATCACGGTGCCGCCCGGCTCCAGCCGGAACACATAGGCGAAGCCCTCGCGCGCCAGCACCGCCGACTGGGGCAGCGTCAGGGCCGGACTCTCGCCGAGATCCAGCTCGCCGCGAACGAACATCCCGGCGCGCAGCGGCCGGCCGGTCGCCTCGGCGGGCAGGTCGACATAGACCAGTCCGGTGAGTGTGCGCGCATCGATGGTCGGGGCAACGCGCCGAATCTGGCCGTTCACCGGCGTGCCGTCTGGCGCGAGAATCCGGGCCGGTCCGCCCGGTTGCAGCCGCGCCAGCTCGGTCGCCGGCACCTCGGCGCGCCACTCCAGCCGGCTGTCACGGATGAGGCGCAGCAGCTCGTCTCCGGGCTGGACGAGTGAGCCCTGGGTGGCGCTCAGCGAGGCGACGATGCCGGCGACCGGCGCCAGCACGCTGGTCCGCGACAGCCGTAGTTCCTCGCTGCGCACCCGAGCGCGGGCGGCATCGAGCCGGGCCAGCGCGGTCCGTTCGGCGCTCAGGTATTGATCGGCCTGCTGCGCACTGAGCGCGGCCGTGCCGCGTGACTCACGTGCACGGTCGGCGTCGGCGCGGGCCTCGGCGAGCAGTGCCTCGGCTTCGGCTACGGCGGCGCGTGCCTGTTGGAACGCCGCCGTCACGCTGTCGCTGTCGATGCGCGCGAGCAACTGGCCGCGCTCGACCCGGTCGCCGATCTCGACCAGCACCTCGACGAGCCGATCGCCGCCGATCTCGGCGCCGACGACCACCTCACGCCAGGCGGCGATATTCCCGGTGGCGGCGATGGTGCGCGGCCAGTCGCGGATCTCGGGACGGGTGGTGGTGACGGTCAGGGCCGGCTTGGTCGGCCGGGCGGGGGCGTCATCGTCTGCCTGGAGCCAGCCCGCCTGGCCGCCCAGGCCGAATACCAGGGCCAGCCCCAGGCCGAGACGATGGATTCCACTGAGTCGTCGTGGATGTGTGTTGTCGAGCGCATGCATGTCGATGTCGTTCGTTCAGTGCGTCAAACGCCAGGCGTCGAGGAGGATCAGGAGGCGCTCGGCGGGTGGTTCGCCGAGCAGGGCCAGGGCACGCACGCCGTTGGGGCGCAGGCGCGCGGCCAGCAGTGGAGGGAGCGGCTGGATCGCACGTACCGGAAGCTCGAAGTGCACGACGGGTTCACCGACGCGGATCAGTCGCCGCCAGTCCGGATGGACGATCTCGAGCAGACGCTGGCGCGACGGCTCGGACGCGGTTGAATCGGGCCATTCGATGAGTTCGGCCAGACTGGGCGCGGCGGTTTCAGCCGGGTTGCGCATGGCGCCGATCTTGGTCGCCTCCAGCGCCAGACAGTGCCCGGCGCTCTCGAACCGAACGAGCGCAAGGGTCTCCGGTGGTGCCACGGGGCCGTGTTCGACTCCAGTCCGAACCACTCAGCCTGCCCCGCTCAGGTAGTCCTGGAACAGCGCATCGAGATCCAGCAGGAACACGCTGTGTTCGTCGAGTTGGAAGACTCCGCGCGCGGTCCGGCGCAGTGGCTCAGCCAGCGTGTCGGGCACGGCCTGGATCGCGTCCTCGGCGACATCCAGCACATCGACGACGCGATCGACCCGCAGTCCGCTGCGCATCGGTTCACCGCCGACTTCGTGCGACCCCTGGGCCAGCAGGATCGCCCCCTGCCGGCCGGGCGCGCCGTGCCCGATCCCCAGCAGATCGCCCAGCCGGATGACCGAGGTGATGTCGCCGCGCACACTGATGACACCCTCGAGCGCCGGCGGACAGCCGGGCACGAAATGGATGGTCGACAGTGGCAGGATCTCGCTGACCTGACGCCCCGGCAGGGCCTGGAGCCGCTCGCCGATGGCGAAGACCACGAGCTTGACGGTGGGCGCGTCGACTTCGACCAGCTCCGCCTCGCCGCGGCGGCGTCGGTCCAGGATCTCGCTCAGTGGGTCCGGATTCGGGTGCAGGCTGTCGGAGGCCATCGCCGTGATCACTGTCTGCTGTTGGAGTGGGCGATCAGGATGCGATTGCGCCCCGCACGCTTGGCGCGATAGAGCGCGGCGTCGGCCGCCTCGATCAGCGCCGAGGGATCGCTGTATTCGGGGAAGGCGGCCAGCCCGCCGCTGAAGGTGCAGTGGAACTCCGTCCCGTCGGCGATGAAGGTCACGGCTGCGAAGCTCTCGCGCAGTGAATCCATGATGGTCTTGGCCTGATCGGCGTCCAGGCCGGTCATGATGACGGCGAACTCCTCGCCGCCATAACGCCCGACGATGTCGGACTCGCGCAGCCGCAGTCGCAGGGTGCGCCCGAGGGCCATCAGCACCTGATCGCCGGTCGGGTGCCCGTGAGTGTCGTTGACGGCCTTGAAATGATCGACGTCGATCATGGCCAGACAGAGCAGACGCCCGGAGCGCTGGCAGGAGGCCATGGCGACTTTGAGCAGTTGCAGGATGGTGTTGTGGTTGAACAGTCCGGTGAGGCTGTCGCGGATCATCAGCGAGCGCAGGGTGCGCATGCGTTCGGCGCGCAGATGGACCTCGGTCACGAGGCGTTCGGGTTCGATCGGCTTGGTGAGAAAGCCGTCGGCGCCGACTTCCAGCGCCTTGAACTGCCGCCGCGCGTCGGTCTCGGAGGAGACATAGATGATCGGCAGCCCCAGATAGCCGGGGATCTGGCGCAGCACGCGCGCCAGCTCGGGACCGGAGCAGTGGGGCATGTAGAGATCCATCAGCACCAGATCGGCGTCGAACTCTTCCAGGATGGCGGGCACGCGCTCGGGTTCATTCGCGACACGCGTGACCATGCCGGCCGCGTCCAGCACCATGGCATAGAACTGGCCCACGTCCGGATCATCGTCGACGATCAGGATGTGATAGGGATCGGGCGTGCCGCGACTGGTGAGCTGATCGAGCAGCTCGGCCAGTTCGACGGCCTTGACCGGCTTGCGGCAGTAAGCGTACCCGCCGGCCTTGACCGCGCGCAGACGGGCCTGGAAGTCGTCGCGCATCGAAATGAACAGGCAGGGAACGTGGGTATCCAGCCGGGCGTTCAGTTCGGCGACGGCCGCCGGTCCGGCGTCCCGCCCCTCCGGGAACATGATGTCCATGATGATGGCCGCCGGCAGCCGTTTCAGGGCAGCCAGGCGCAGCGCCTCCAGAGACGCGTAGGGTTCGACCTCGTAGCCGAAGCAGCCGAGCTGGTCGGACAGATCGCGTGCCAGTATCGGGTCGTCGTCACAGAGATAGATGAGACGCTGGTTCGATCCGGCTTCATCGGCACGTTGAGCCGGCAGGGTGAAACGCGGCTGACTGTCGGCCGCCATGGCGCTGTCGACGCTCAGCTTGAGCTCTTCGAGTGTTTGGACGTGCCGGCGCAGATCGGCGAGCAGGTGCGGCGAGAGCCGCCGGTCGCCGTCGAGCACCTCTCGCAGGGTCTGCTCGGCCTCTTTGGCCGAAGCGTTGATGGCGTCGAAGCCAAAGGAGGCGCCCGACCCCTTGAGCGTGTGGAAGATGAGATGGAGCTGACTGAGCGGCTCGTCCTGGCGCTCGCTGGTCGTGAGCGCGGCCAGCAGCTCGCGCGCCTGACGCAGACGGTCGGGAAGCTGCTCGATGAAGGACGCACGCAGACGCCGCTTGCGTTCCTGGAAGGAGTCCTGGGGGCCGGCCGGCATGTCGATGGTGCCTCGTTCGCGTCTCCGGTCGTTGCGGTTCAGAGTCGGTCGAGCAGTTCGGGCAACCGCTGCTCCAGTGAATCGTCCTTGGCGAGACAGGCGCGGAGTCCGGGTTCGCGCTCCAGCAGTGGCGTGGGGTCGTCTCCGGTCAGGAGCACGAATGGCTGGTCCAGGCCGCGTTCGCGCAGCTCCTGGAACAACTCCAGTCCATCGAGCAGCGGCATGTGCAGGTCCGAGACCACCAATTCGAAGGTCGCATCCTCGGTGAGTCGCTCCAGAGCCTCCAGGCCATGTTCGGCGAGCTGGCAGCTGTGTCCGGCCTCTTCGAGAACGGCCAGGGTCATCTCGCCGGCCAGCGGGTCATCGTCGACGATCAGTATGCGCATGGGGGTCTCAGATCCTCGAAATCGGGTGCGGGCGCGAGTCAGGGGCTAACCTAACAGATTCATGAGTGTATCGACCAGACTCGATTGATTGAAGTCGCCCTTGACGATATAAGCATCGGCACCGACCTGGATGCCGCGCTGCTTGTCCTCGGGCTTCTGGCGCGAGGTGACGATCACGATCGGCGTGGAGCGGTACTGATCGTGACCGCGCAGACGCGCCGTCAGCGAGAAGCCGTCCAGGCCCGGCATGTCGACGTCGGTGATCACGGCGTCGAAGTGTCCGCCGAGCGCCTTCTGCCAGCCGTCGAGTCCGTCCTCGGCCAGGGTGACGCGGTAGCCGTGGGCCTCCAGGATCTCGCGCTCGATCTCGCGCGTGTTGAGCGAGTCGTCGACGACCAGGATGCGCTGTCCGCCGGGCGTCTGATGGGACACGCGCCGGTCGGCGATCACCAGCGGCGCCTCGCCGCGCAGTCGGCGCGCCATCTCCAGGAGTGCGGGCGCCTGGAGGATGCTGACCAGGGCGTTGTCGCCGGTGACGACCATTCCGGCCACCAGACCGCTGGCGTGCAGGTGCACCGGCAGTGGCTTGATGACCATGTCGCGCTCGTCGAGCAGCCGGTCCACGACCAGACCCAGCTTGGTCTGGCGCGACTGGATGACCACCACCAGCCAGCCGTGCCCGGCCGTGTCGCCGGCGGTGGTCTGGAGCGCGGGCAGATCGCCGGCCTGGACCAGCGGCAGAAATTCGTTGCGCAGCACCATGGCCGGGCGGTCGCCGACCAGCAGGGTCTGGTCGCGCGGCACCCGGATCAGTTCGGCGACCTGATGCGCGGTCAGCCCGAAGGCGCGTCCGCCGGCCTCGAACAGCAGCACCCGCATCACGGCGAGCGAAGCCGGGAGTTGGAGACCGAAGCGGGTGCCGAGGCCGGGACGGCTGGAGATCGACAGCGAGCCGCGCAGATCCTCGACGATGGCGCGTTTGACCACGTCCAGGCCGACACCGCGCCCGGAGATGTCGGTGATGATGGCGCTGGTACTGAATCCGGGCAGGAAGATGAGCTCGTTGACGGCTTCGTCATCGAGACCGGCGGCGCGGGCCGGATCGATCAGGCCCTTCTGGATCGCCTTGGCGAGGATGCGCTCGCGGTCCAGGCCGCGACCGTCGTCCTCGATCTCGATGAGCACGCCGACGCCTTCCTGGCGCGCCGAGAGTCGCAGTCGCCCGAGGCGCGGCTTGCCGGCGGCCTGGCGTTCGTCCGGGGATTCGAGTCCATGGTCGATGGCATTGCGCAGCAGATGCACCAGGGCATCGCTGAGATGATCGATGAGCTGGCGGTCCAGCTCGATCTCGCCGCCGCTGATCTCGCAGTTGACCTCCTTGCCCAGCTCGCGTCCGAGCTGGCGCGCCAGGGGGGCGATCGGCTCGAAGACGATGGCCAGCGGCAGCATCCGCATCACCAGGGCGCGATCGTTGAGTTCGGTCGTCAGGCGTTCCTGTTCCTGGACCAGATCGCGCAGGGCGAGCGTGAAGCCGTGCATGGCGTGCGACTGGGCCGTCAGTCGCTCGCGCTCGGGTTCGGCCTCCATAGAGGCCAGCGCGGCCAGGGATTTGTCGAGCGTGCGGGCCTCCAGCAGCTTGTGACGCAGCTTGGCCTGATTGGAGACGACCTCGCCCATGAGCTTGATGAGTTCGTCGAGCTTGTCCATGCGCACCCGCACGCTGTCGGGGGCGCGCAGGACGGTCAGGGTCGAACGCGTCGCCTCATCAGGCGGTGCTTCGGTCGGTGTGGGCCGGGACGCATCGTTTGGCGCGGGCGCCGCTTCGGGGGCGGGCGCGGATGGAGCCGTCTCACCCTGGGCCGCCGCCGCGAGGGCCGCGCAGAGCGACTCGTCCGGGGGCGCGAGCTGGCCCGCGCTCGATTCCACCTGCTCGACCAGGGCGCTGATGGCGTCCAGGGCGCGTATCAGGAGTGCGCCGAGTTCGGGACTCGGTTGTGTCCGGCCCTCGCGCAGCGCGCCCAGTACCTCTTCGAGCTGATGCGCGGTCTCGGCGATGCTCGTCAGCTTGAGCATGCGCGCCGAACCCTTGATGGTATGGGCGGCGCGGAAGAGCTCGTTGATCGTCTCGCCGTCCAGGCCGGCGCCCGAGGCCAGCGGCGCCAATCCGGCTGCGAGCCGCCCCAGGTGATCGCGGGCCTCGCCGGTGAAACGGGGTAGGAATTTCTTGATGTCCAGGGCCATGATGGATAGCGGGTCAGTCGCTCGCTTCGAGTCGGGTCAGGCGGATCTGGCACAGTTGACGCAGGTCGCCGAGTGCCAGGTCCGGCGCGCCGATCAGCGCCGCCATGGGATCGGGTGGACCGGCCTCGCGTTCGAGCTGACGCAGGACGACGCGGTATTCGCGCTGCGCCAGTTGGGCCTGTCCGGTCGCGTGATAGACCTCGGCGAGCTGGAAGTGCGCCGGCCAGGACTCGGGTCGATGATAGATGGCGCGTCGCAGAAAACCGATGGCCTCGGTCGTGCGTCCCTGACGCTGGGCGCTGCGCCCCAGGAGCAGCAGGGCCTCCAGATTCCAGTGATCGATCTCGAGCACGCGGTGCGCCAGCGCCATGGCGTTCGGGGTCCGGTTCATCTCGAACAGCAGATGGGCCTTGAGCACCAGATCCCTGGGCCTCGGCTGGGGGGCGACGCAGAGCGGTTCGAGACGTTCGAGCGCCGCCTGATGGCGCTCGCTCTGGGCGAGGGCGAGCGCCTCGTCATGGATGGCGTCCGCCGCTGGGCCGTCGGGCGCGTCCTGAGCCGGTGGCTGGGCGCGCGTGGCCGGTATCAAAGCGTATTCGGTGCGAGACCTCTCTGGATCGGAGCGACGCCGGATAGTCTGTGGATGACTGGACATATCCGGCGGCGGTCGTCTGGAGTCGCCGGACGCCGGGACGCCGGGGCGCGACTCACGCGGGCGTGCCGGTGGTGTTCGTCCAGCGTCCCGAGCCCGATCGGTGCGCTCCGTCCCGGCTAGCGTTCTTGCCACGGGCGGCGCACCCATGACCGGCGATTCATTGATGAACAGGAAGACCCCGTCGCACTCGCGCAGCGCCAGGATGCCGAAGTCGTTGGCCAGGGTCTCGGAGATGCCGACGATCAGATAACCGCCGGGCACCAGCAGCGTCTTGAGCCGCTCCAGCACGCGCCGGCGGGTCGGGGCATCGAAATAGATCGAGACGTTGCGAAAGAAGATCACGTCCTGACCGGCGAGTGCCGGAGGATAGTCGGCGGCGAGCAGGTTGAGCGGCTGGAAGCACACCTGTCGGCGCAGACGCTCGTCGATCTGGAAATGATTGGTGTCGACGGCGCTGAAATAGCGCTCCTGGAGCTGCGGACTCAGGGCGCGGAAAGAGAAGCGGCCGTAGACGCCGGCGCGTGCGTGTTCCAGGGCCGCGCGATCGACGTCTCTTGCCTGGATCTCGAAGAGTTGGTCGGCCAGCTCGCCATAGCGCTCGCGCAGGGCCATCAGGATCGAATAGGGTTCCTCGCCCGTCGAGCAGCCGACCGACAGCAGGCGCACCGGCCCGTCGGCAGCGCGATGTGCCAACCGCTCGGGACAGAGCCGTTCGGTCAGCAGCTTCAGATGCTGGGACTCGCGGTAGAAGTAGGTCTCGTTGATGGTGATGAGACTGGTGAGGGTGTGCAGCTCGGTCTCGTCGTTGTGCAGCCGCGCCAGATAGTCCTCGGGCGAGCGGTCGCCGACGGTGCTGATGCGCTTGGCGAGCAGTTCGCGCCAGAGATCGTTGCCATAGGTGCCGGCATTGAGTCCCAGGTGTTGGCGGATGAAGTCCTGGATGGATTCGAGACTCATGGCGCCGTGCCCACCAGACGGCACAGGGCGCCGGCGATCTCTTCGAGGGGCAGCACGCGGCCGATGGCACCGGCGTGGATGGCCTCGCGATTCATGCCGAAGATGAGCGAGCTGGGTTCGTCCTGGGCCAGGGTCTGACCGCCGGCGGCGCGGATGTCGAGCAGTCCCCGCACGCCGTCGCGGCCCATGCCGGTGAGGATCACGCCCAGCGCCTGATCGCCATGGCGTTCGGCCACGGAAGACAGCAGCCGGTCGCAGCTCGGATGATAGATGTCGCGTGCCTCCGGTTCGACGTAATGCAGACGCCGGCCAGCGCTCAGGACCAGATGCCGGGCCGGGTCGGCCAGATAGATACGCCCCGGTCGCGGGATCTCGCCGGCCTGGGCCACCACGACCTCCAGTGCACAGAGATCGTTGAGCCAACCGGCCATGGCCTCGGCGAAGCCGACCGACAGATGCTGGGCGATCAGGACCGGGGCGGCGAGCGTCGCCGGTAGCCGGGGCAGCAGGGCCGCCAGTGCCTGGGGTCCGCCGGTGGACGAAGCGATGGCGATCAAACGCTCGCCCTGGGTGTCCGGGCCGTTGGGGACGGGGGGTGGCGTCGCGTGTGGGTGCAACGTCGGCCCGGCCTGGGACACGAGCGCGGCGCCGCCCGACTGACGCCGGATGTGCCGGATCACGGGTACCCCGGCGAGCATCCGCAGCCGCCGTGCCAGGGCGCCGCCATCATCGATCCCCGGCTTGGCGGTGGCTTCCAGCGCCCCGCGCGCCACGGCCGACATGGCATTGTGCGAGTCGGCCAGATCCGAGAGCACCAGGATGGGCGTGGCCCGCACAGCCATGATCTCTTCGATGGCGGTCAGTCCGTCCATCACCGGCATCTGCAAGTCCAGGGTGATGATGTCGGGTTTGAGCTGGAGCGTCAGCTCCAGTGCCTCGCGTCCGTTGGTTGCCTCGCCACAGACGCTCAGTCCAGGCTCGGACTCCAGCAGGGCGCGGATGAGCGCACGCGCCGTGCCGCTGTCGTCGACCACCAGGACGCGGATCGGCTTCATGCGTCGCCCAGGGGCCGGGCTTCGGTGACGGTCGGCCGTGACTCCAGGGTCCGTTCATCGAGCACGAAGCGATCGACCTGACCTTTGAGCATCGCCGAGAGCTGGGTCATGCTCTGGGCCACCTGCGAGATGCGGCGCACCGACTCGGCCGTCTCGGCGCTGGCGGTCACGATCTCCTTGAGTGCGACCACCACCTGATTGCTGGCGGTGCGCTGCTGCTGGGTCGAGAGACTGATCTGCTGGGCCGAGCTGGTGGTCTCGCTCGCGGTCTGCACCAGTTCGCGCAGGAAGTCGGCGGTGCGCGCCGAGGCGTCCAGCCCCTGGTCGATGCCGACCGAGCCTTTTTCCGAGGTGATGACCAGCCGGCCGATGGTCTCCTGGATCTCGCCGATCTTGTGCGCGATCTCGGCGGTCGACTCGCTGACCGAGTCGGCCAGACGCCGGATCTCGGCCGCCACCACGCCGAAACGCTTGCCGGCCTCGCCCGCCGAGGACGCCTCCAGCGCGGCATTGAAGGCGATCAGCTTGGTCTGATCGGCCACGGTGTCGATGATCTCCATGATGCGCGTGATCTCCTTGGACTTGCCGCCCAGATCGACGATCTCCTTGAGCGAGACCTGATTGTCGTGGCGGATCTCCTCCATCTTGTCGACCAGCTGGCGCATGGCCTGCTCGCCGTGGAGACTGCCGTCGTAGGTGCGGCGTGCGATCTCGACCACCGAGCCCGAGTATTCGGCGATCTGCGCCGAGGACGAGGACAGTTCCTCCATGGTCGAGGTGATCTCGGCCACCGAGCTGGACATCTGACTGGAGGTGGCCGCCTGTCCGTCGACGGCCTGGGCGATCTGGCGCGCGGCCTCGTGGACCGAGATCGCGTTGCGCTCGACCTCGGCGACCAGATCGCGCAGATGACGGCGCATGCGGTCGGTCGCGCCCGCCAGCCCGGCCAGCTCGTCGCGTCCGTCCAGAGTGACCGCACGCGCCAGATCGCCGGCGGCCACGCGGTCGACGCCCTGGGTGAGGCGCTCGATGCGTCGCGCCAGCACCCGCGCCGAGACGAGCGCGAGCACCAGACCGATCGCCAGCACCAGACCGCCGAGCATCCAGGTTCGCTCGATCGCCCGTGCCCGGATCTGGCTGTAGACCTGACGATCCTTGGCGACCTCGATCACCCCGAGCGGCTGGCCGGCATAGTCCCGGATCGCTTCGGCATAGACGGCCATGGGCACGCCGCCGATCGTCAGTTGGGCGTACTGGGGCGTGCCGGCAGCGGCCGCCGCGATGGTCGCCTCGTCGAGGAGCGGGCGCTCGCCGGCGGTGCTGGCGAAGGTCTCGATCTGGCCGTCGCGGGTCAGGTGGAGCGCGGCCTCGACGCCGTGGCGTGCCTTGAAGCCCTCGAAGAAGGCCGGCCCGAACGACATGCCGAACTCGACCGAGCCGAGATGACGACGGCCCTGATCGAAGACCGGGACAATGCCGCGCGCACCCAGACCGGCGACACCGGATTCCAAGCCGCGCTGGGGTTTGCGCTGGGTGTTGGTGTCGACGACCGAATGCCGGAAGCCGGCGAGATCGTCGCCATATTTCTCGATCTGGTGCAGTCGCAGGAAGGAGGTCGCGGGCGGGGTGTGGAACTGGAACTGGACCGCGCCATAGTCCTTGCTCAGCACCTCGTAGGGCGCGAGGAGCTGCTCGCGCAGCCAGTCGCGATCACCGGCGGCGAAGTGCTGCCGGACCTCGGGGATGTTGGCGACCAGGGCGCTCATGGCTTCGGCCAGCCGGGTTTCGGCCTCGACGTCGAGCCGGATGCGTTCGGCATACTGGCGCAACTCGGTGCGCTCCGCCTCCAGGGCCAGACCGTCCAGGGCGCGCAGATTGAAAAAGGACAACACCGAGACGGCGAGCAGGATCGCTGTCCCGGCGCCGATCATGTAGTTGACCCAGAGACGGAGGTTGGTGAACATCAGTCGCTCTCGTGCAGGCCGCGTCTGGCGCGGACGTTGAAACCGCGGATCGAGAACCGGATGCTAGCCTAACCCGAGTCGCCAAAGAAGACTCCCCAGTCTTGAATCACTCTGGATCGTCCTGGAGCCGTCATGGAAAGTTACACCGTCGTCCGACCCGAACATCTCAACCACTACGGCCATCTGTTCGGTGGCTGTCTGCTCAAATGGGTCGACGAGATCGCCTGGATCGCCGCCAGTCGCGACAATCCGGGCTGCCGCTTCGTCACCATCGGCATGGACCGCGTCGAATTCCATCGCGGCGTCGAGCTGGGCACCGTACTGCGTTTCGTCGCCGGCGAGAGCTGTCGGGGACGCACTTCGCTGACTTATGGCGTGAGCGTCTATGCCGATGATCTGGAGACCGGACGCGAGGAGTCGATCTTCTCGACCTGCATCACCTTCGTGCGGCTCGACGAGCAGGGGCGCAAGCTTCCCCTGCCCACCGCCGAACCGGCCCTGGTCTGACGGTCGGCGAGGCGTCATTCCGTGGGTTGGGTTCGAGCCGCCATGACGTGGCCGGCCAGCCCGGCGCGCAGTGCCTCCGGCAGCGACTCGCCGACATGGATCTCGTCTGTTACCAGGACATGGATGGTTCTGGCCGTGGCCATCTCTTCGCCGGCTTCGTTCAGGAAGCGATAACCGATCGCGAACGAACGTCGGCGCAGATCCTCGACCCGCACCTCGACCCGGATGCGGTCGCCATGGCGCATCGGGCGCCGGTAGTCGGCCTCGGCATGGGTCAGGGGCAGCAGGATCTCGCCATCGCGGAGCATGGCGTCGATCGGATAGCCGATGTGCTCCATGAAGGCTTCGAGCGCGTCCTGCGCGTGCCGGAACAGATGGGCGAAGAACAGGCGTCCGGCCGCGTCTGTGTCGTGCAGCCGGATATGCAGTTCGTATCGAAACGTTTTGTCTGTCATCAAGTTGCCGTCGAAGACACATCCCTGTGTCGAGGTGGCGCGTCGGGCGAGTCCTGATTCGGACCGTGCCCGGCGCGCCCGATCGCGCTTCAGGACGAGCGCTTGGAGGCCGCCGAGCCACGGGTGCTCAGCAGGAAGAACGCGGCCACGAGGAAGGCGACGATGGCTACGGCGATGACCATGGTCACGGGCTTGTTGGCCGGGTCGACGACCTTGAAGGGCTCGCCGATCTTGACCAGGATGGCCGAGTGGCCCGGATCGGCCAGCAGATAGCCGCAGAAGCCGAGGAAGGCGCCATAGACGACCATTTTGGTGTCCAGGTAGAGGCCGACCAGCAAGGCGACCAGAGCGGTCATCATGATCAGGGTGACGGCCGCCTTCTGCCCACCGAGGGCCGAGTCGACGCCCATCTTGTGCAGGATGGTCAGCACCCAGGCCAGGGCGCCCCAGATGATGATCTGCTTGGCCAGATAGAACAGACGCGAGTCGCCCCGCACATAGGCATTGCCCCAGGCGGTGACCAGCGAGATGAGTCCGATGACCGGAACGAAATAGCCCCAGTAGACGGCGATGCCGCTCGCGTTCTCGCGGGTGAGCGCGAAGAGCGCGACGGTGCCGGCATAGAGGATGATGAGCGGGAACAGGGCGAGCATCAACGAGCCTTGCGATTTTGCGGATGTTGTCACGACGGACCCTCCTAACATTTTGGGTTGCTGTGGTTGATAGCCGATAGCCTGTGTGAAACTGCAAGCGAGACCACCGAATCGGTCAAGCCCGCCGATAGTAACCTCACTGAAACTGCGTGTTAAGGGTCGAACGCGAACTCGATGGAGCGCCCTCGCCCCGGCATTGGGCGAAAAGTGTTCGAGCAATCCATGTCGCGCATTGCTCGGACGCCGTCGGAGGACTAGAGTTCACCCCATCCGGTCCACCGTCGATGGGGTCGTCGCCATGCCCGCTTACGTGTCTGTCTCCTTGCTCGGTCGTCTGTCACTGCTGCTCTGTGTGTGGCTTGCCTTGCCAACCGATCGGGCTTTGGCCGCCGAGCGCGCGATCGAACTCACGCCCGGCATCGACTACTTCGGGCGCGATTACTCGACCCTCAAATCCGTCACACTGGAGGATTGTCAGGCGGCCTGTCTGAACGACAGCCGCTGCCGCGCCTTCACCTACAACACCAAGGCCGAATGGTGTTTCCTCAAGGAGAATCACGAGGAGGCCCGTCCCTTCGCCGGTGCGGTCTCCGGGCATGTCGTCGAGCAGGCCGGACAAGCCGCAGGTACGGACAACACGACACCACGCCCCGTCTCGTCGACTGTGCGATTGGCCGATCTCGGTTTTCTGCCGCCGCGTGAACTGGGAGAGGCACGCCGTCTGGCCGCCAAGCTGGCGAGCGCGCCCGTGCCAGAGGTCAAGCTCGCGACCCTGACGGCTCAGGCGCGCACGGCGCTGCAATCCAAGCAGCCGGCTCAGGCGGCTGCGCTCCAGTCCCAGGCGCTGCGTCTGGCGCCTGATGATCGGGGTCTCTGGACATCGCTGGCCGAATCCTCGCTCGCAGCCGCTCAGAGTGGTGATTGGGACGAGCGTCAGCGTCATCGCCAGCAGGCGACGGCGGCGGCCATCAATGCCTATCCGCAGGCGCGATCGGTTGACGAACGGGCGGCCACCCTGGCGCTCATCGCCCGCACTCTGGCTCAGCGTGAGGAATGGCGCGCCGCAATCCGCGCCAATCGGGCTTCGCTCGCCCTGGTCGAGTCGCCCGAACTGCGCCGGATCCTCGACCAGCAGATCGCCGAGCATGGCTTCCGCATCACGGGGCACGAGGTCGAATCGGACGCCGCCAGCCCACGGATCTGTATCCAGTTCAGCGACCCGCTCGACCCAAGCCGGCCCAATCTCACCGATTTCGTGCGCGTCGTCGCCCGCACCGACCTGCCGATCGAGGCCGAGTCCAAGCAGATCTGTATCGACGGCGTGCGCCACGGTGAGCGTTATCAGGTGCTGGTGCGTCCCGGATTGCCCGCCGCCGACGGCGAGACGCTGAGCAAAGGCTCTGAACTCGACATCTATGTCCGCGATCGTGCACCCATGGCCCGTTTCCTCGGTCGTGCCTATGTGTTGCCCAAGGGCGGCGAGGCGGCGATCCCGGTGGTCTCGGTCAATACCGATACCCTGGAGGCCGAGGTCCATCGGCTCGGTGATCGCGTCCTGACCCAGGCGCTGGAAGAAGGGCTGCTGGAGCAACAGCTCGGGCGCTGGAACCTGGAGCGCATCCAGGAACGCACCGGCGAGTCGATCTGGAAGGGCGCCATCGAGGTCAAGCCCGAACTCAACCGCGAGGTGACGACGGCGGTTCCGGTCGGCGCCCTGGTGTCCGAACTCAAGCCCGGCATCCATGTCCTGACCGTGCGTCCGCGCAATGCGCCCGACGACGGCAGTTCGCTCGCGACCCAGTGGTTCCTGGTCTCGGATCTGGGGCTGACCACGCTCGCGGGCAATGACGGACTCCATGCCCTGGTGCGCTCGCTCTCCAGTGCCAAGCCGCTCGGACGGGTCGAGGTGCGGCTGGTCGCCGTCAACAACGAGATCCTGGGCCGCGCGACCACGGACAACGAAGGCCATGCCCGCTTCGATCCCGGTCTGCTGCGCGGCACCGGCGGCAATGCTCCGGCGCTGCTGGTGGCCGAGTCGTCGGCCGGGGACTATGCCTTTCTCGATCTGACCCAGTCGCCCTTCGATCTGAGCGACCGGGGTGTCGAGGGCCGGTTGCCGCCCAAGCCGCTCGATGTCTATCTGGTCAGCGAGCGCGGTGCCTATCGTCCGGGCGAGACCGTGCATCTCACGGCGCTGGTACGCGACTCGCGCGCGCGGGCGGTGACGGATCTGCCGATCACGCTCATCGTCAAACGTCCGGATGGGATGGAATATCTGCGCACCCTGACCCAGGATCAGGGGCAGGGCGGTCATGCGGCCGATGTCCAGCTCACCAAGACCGCGCCGCGCGGCACCTGGCGCGCGGCCGTCCATGCCGATCCCAAGGGGCCGGCGCTGGCCGAGCTGGCGTTTCTGGTCGAGGACTTCCTGCCCGAGCGGCTGACCTTCGAGCTGGATTCGTCCAGTCCGGCGATCGATCCGGCCGATCCGCCGTTGCTCACGCTCGACGCCCGCTTCCTCTACGGCGCACCGGCCGGCGGGCTGGCGCTGGAAGGTGAGGTCCAGGTGAAGCCGACCGATACTCTGGCCGCCTTCCCCGGCTATCGCTTCGGTCTGGAAAGCGAGGAACTCGAACCGCTCGGTGCGCCGCTGTCGGGCGGGCGCACGGATGCCGCCGGTCATGCCGAGGTGCCTCTGGATCTGCCCGAGATCCCGCCGACCACCAAGCTGCTGGAGGCCGACATCCAGGTGCGAGTGCTGGAGGAGGGCGGACGGCCGGTCGAGCGCCAGCTCAAGCGTCCGGTCGCGTCCAAACAGACGCGGATCGGACTCAAGCCGCTGTTCGAAGGCTCTGTGGAGGAGGGCGGCAAC
The DNA here is from genome assembly GCF_000025485.1 of Allochromatium vinosum DSM 180. NCBI lineage: Bacteria > Pseudomonadati > Pseudomonadota > Gammaproteobacteria > Chromatiales > Chromatiaceae > Allochromatium > Allochromatium vinosum. The sequence goes on from NC_013851.1 coordinate 691,940, forward strand.
GCCCGATTCGAAGCCATCGCCATCGATCCCGATGGCCGGCGCCAGTCGCTGTCCGGCGTGCGCTGGACCCTGGTGCGCCTCAAGACCAGCTTCCAGTGGTACGCCTCCGACGGCAACTGGAACTATGAACCCATCACCACCACCGAGCGCGTGGCCGACGGCACCCTGGATCTGGACGCGCTCAATGCCGGGCGGATCGAGGCGGCGGTCGACTGGGGCACATATCGTCTGACGCTCTCGACCCAGGACGGCGCGGTGCTGCCGGTCGATCTGGAGTTCGAGGCCGGTTGGTACGTCGAACCCAAGACGCAGGACACGCCCGATCTGCTCAAGGTCTCGCTCGACAAGCCGAGCTATCGGGTCGGCGAGACGGCGCGGGTGCGGCTCGAACCGCGCTTCGCGGGACTGGCCTTGGTGATGGTGGTCGACGACCGGCTCATCGGCATGAAAGCGGTCGAGGTGCCCGAGAACGGCACGACTGTCGAACTGCCTGTGACCGCCGAGTGGGGACCAGGCGCCTATGTCACAGCCGCGCTCTATCGTCCGATGGATCTGGAGGCACGCCGGATGCCGGGCCGCGCGCTCGGTCTGACCTGGGCCGGTGTCGATCCGGGGGCGCGCAAGCTGGTGCTGGCGTTGCCTGAGACGCCGCAACTCACAGGCACGGTGCGTCCGCGCCAGACCCTCGAGATCCCGGTCCAGGTCGAGGGCGTCAAGTCCGGACAGCCGGTTTATGTCACGGTTTCGGCGGTCGATCTCGGGATTCTGAACCTCACGCGCTATCAGCCGCCCGCGCCGGACGACTGGTATTTCGCCCAGCGTCGGCTGGGGATGGAGATCCGCGATCTCTATGGCCGGCTCATCGACCGCATGCAGGGCGTGCCGGGTGTGGTGCGCACGGGCGGCGACGGACTGAGTCTGGCGATCGAAGGCCCGCCGCCGACCGAGGAACTGCTCGCCTATCACTCGGGCATCATCAAGCTCGATGATCGCGGCCAGGCCAGCGTCTCGGTCGAGCTGCCCGACTTCAACGGCGCGGTGCGCGTCATGGCGATGGCCTGGAGCGCCGAGGGCGTGGGTCACGCGGTGCGCGATCTGACGGTGCGCGATCCGATCGTGGTGACGCCGACGCTGCCGCGCTTCCTGGCGCCGGGCGACCGCTCGCGATTGCTGCTGGGTCTGGACGCGGTCGAGGGACCGGGCGGCGAGGTCGGATTGGCGATCACGGCTGAAGGCGATCCGATCCAGGTTGCGCCCGAGTCGGCCCGCTCCAGTCTGACCCTGGCCGAGGGCGAGCGCGCACAGACCAGCGTCGCGTTTCAGGCCGAATCGGTCGGCGATGCGCGGTTGAACATCGATCTGCTGACCCCGGACGGTCAAACCCTGCGCAAGACGCTGCGCGTACCGGTGCGCTCCAATGCGCCGCGTACCAGCCGCACCGAAGTGGTGACGCTTCAGCCGGGCGCTGAACTGACTCTGGATGCCGGGCGGCTCGCCGACCGTGTGACCGGAACCGGCTCGCTGCTTGTCTCGATCGGCGGGGCCGGACGGCTGGATGTCGCCGGACTGCTGATGGCGCTCGACCGCTATCCCTATGGCTGTGCCGAACAGCTCACCAGCCGCGCGTTGCCGCTGCTCTATCTCAACGAGGTTGCCCAGACCGCCGGACTCGCCGGCGAGGGCGGGGCGAACGAACGGGTCCGCACGACCATTGCCGAGATCCTGGCCAAGCAGGACAGCAGCGGCAGCTTCGGTCTTTGGGGCAACGACGGCGGCGGCGACACCTGGCTCGATGCTTATGTCACAGACTTCCTCACCCGTGCGCGTGAGAAGGGCTACGCCGTACCGGATGCGCCCTTCCAGATGGCGCTCGACAACCTGCGCAACACCCTCAGCTATGCCCCGGACTTCAGCTCCGGCGGCGAGGACATCGCCTATGCGCTCTATGTGCTCGCCCGCAACGGACGCGCCGCCATCGGCGATCTGCGCTATTACGCCGACACCAAACTCGACGCCTTCGCCACGCCGTTGGCCGTGTCTCAGCTTGCCGCCGCGCTCGCCATCCAGGGCGACCGTCCGCGCGCCGACGGGCTGTTCCGCAGCGCGCTCGGCAAGCTGGCACAGAGCCATGACGATCGGCGCTGGCGCTCGGACTATGGTTCGCTGTTGCGCGATGGCGCCGGGCTGCTGACGCTGGCCGCCGAGAGCGAATCCTCTACGGTGAATCTCCAGTCGCTCGCGCAGCGGCTCCCGGCGCTGTGGGTGGGCGAGTCCTACACCAGCACCCAGGAACAGGCGTGGCTGCTGCTCGCGGCCCATGCCCTGATGCAGTCGAGCGAACAGCCGGTCTTGAGTGTCGATGGGGCGGCGCAGGCGAGTGTCTTTCATCGTCGTGTCGATGACACTCAACTGGCCGCGCGTCCGCTGTCGATCGTCAATCGCGGCGCGAGTCCGGTCGAGGCGCTGGTGACGGTGACGGGCGTCCCGCGCGTGCCTGAGCCGGCGGGCGGTCAGGGCTATCGGATCGAGCGTGCCTACTATGATCTGGAGGGACGGCGGGTCCGGTTGACGGAGGTCGAGCAGGGCGAGCGTCTGATCGCCGTGCTCACGGTCGAGGCGACCGAGCCGCGTCAGGCGCGTCTGATCCTCGACGATCCGCTACCAGCCGGGCTGGAGATCGACAATCCCAACCTGATCCGTGCCGGCGACGTCTCGGGCATTCCCTGGCTGGGGTTGGAGAACGAGGCCAAGCACACCGAGTTCCGCGCCGATCGCTTCATCGCCGCCATCGATCGCGATGCCGACGACTCGGCGCAGTTCCAGCTCGCCTATCGGTTGCGTGCGGTCTCGCCCGGTGTGTTCGCGCATCCGGCCGCGACGGTGGAGGACATGTACCGGCCCGGTCTGCGCGCCTGGACCGAAACCGGTACGGTCGCGGTGCGCGAGGCGGGGCCATGAGTGCAAGGCGGCGGTAGACCACGGTCGAGTCGCCTGGACGCCTCATGATGCGGCGATATCGTATCGGCCTGCTGCTGGCGGTCGGTCTGGTCATCGGTGCCGGAGCCGGTGTCTGGCTGTGGTTCGACGACTGGATCGACACCGCCCCGCTGCCTGAGATCGCACTCGCCACTTCGCCGCAGATCCTCGACCGCGAGGGGCGGCTGTTGCGCGCCTTCCCGGTGGCCGACGGGCGCTGGCGGCTACCGGTCGCGCTCGATGCGGTCGATCCGCGCTATCTGGACCGGCTCCTGGCCATCGAGGACCGGCGCTTTCGCGACCATGCCGGCGTCGATCCGCTGGCGCTCATGCGCGCGGCCTGGCAATGGCTCAGATACGGTCGCATCGTCTCCGGCGGCTCGACGATCACCATGCAACTGGCGCGGCTGCTCGACGGACGCTCGACCCGCGATCTCGCCGGCAAGCTGCATCAGATGCGTCTGGCTCTGGCGCTGGAGCGACAGCTGGACAAGGACGCTATCCTCAGCGCCTATCTCAATCTGACGCCCCAGGGCGGCAACCTCGAAGGCGTGCGCGCCGGAGCACTCGCCTGGTTCGGCCATGAACCGCACCGGCTGACGGCGACGGAATCGGCGCTCCTGATCGCCTTGCCCCAGGCCCCCGAGGCGCGTCGTCCCGACCGCGACCCTGAGACCCTGCGCCGCGCCTGCGCGGCCATCCTCCAGCGTCTCCATGCAGCCGGTCTGATCGACACCATCGAACTGGCCGGCGCCTTGCGCGAGCCGGTACCGAGCGCGCGCCGCCCCTTTCCCATGCTCGCCGCCCATCTGGCCTGGCGCGCGCATCGCGCCCACCCCGAACGCTCGATCCAGCGCCTGACCCTCGATGCCCGGCTCCAGGAGCGCCTCGAAACACTGGCGGCCGAGCGCGCCCGCGCCCTGGGCGAACGGGTCTCGCTCGCCATCCTGGTCGCCGATCACACCACGGGCGAGATTCACGCCGCGGTCGGTTCGCCCGATCCGCTCGACGAGGCGCGCCGGGGCCATGTCGACATGACCCGCGCCATCCGCTCGCCCGGCTCGACCCTCAAGCCCCTGATCTATGGTCTGGCCTTCGAGGACGGCATCGCCCATCCCGAGAGTCTGATCGAGGATCGCCCGACCGGCTTCGACGGCTATGCCCCGACCAACTTCGACCGCGCGTTCCAGGGCACGGTCTCGGTACGCCATGCCCTGCAAGCCTCGCTCAACATCCCGGCCGTGCGACTGCTGGAGGCGGTGGGACCGGCACGGCTGACCGCGCGTCTGCGCCGTGCCGGAGTCGAACCCGTGCTGCCCGACGGCTCCGCGCCCGGTCTGGCGATCGGTCTGGGCGGCGTCGGGGTGACGCTGACCGATCTGGTCCGGCTCTATGCCGCGATCGCGCGCGGCGGGTCGCCGGTCGTGCTGCGCGTGTCGCTCGAACGTGAAACGACGGACGATGATCCCATTCGCCGCCACGGCTCCCGGATTGCACGTCCGTCGCGGCCCGTGCTGGACGAGCGCGCCGCCTGGCTGGTCGGCTCCATCCTCGCGGGAGTCCCGGCCCCGGATCGCGCCACGGCCGAGCGCATCGCCTTCAAGACCGGCACTTCCTATGGCTATCGCGATGCCTGGGCCATCGGCTTCGACGGGCGCTGGGTGGTGGGCGTCTGGACCGGGCGGGCCGATGGTGCGCCCGTTCCGGGTCTGGCCGGGATCGAGGCCGCTGCCCCGATCCTGATCGATGTCTTCGCCCAGCTCGGCCGGCGTGCGCCGTTGCCGCCGCCACCGCCCGGCGTGCGCCCGATGACTCATGCCCAGTTGCCCGAAATCCTGCGGCACGTCCCGGCGGCGAGCCGTGCGAGCGCTTCGGTCACCGCGCTGGAGATCGCCTATCCGCCGCCGGGGGCGCGCATCGATCTGGGATTCGGCTCGGCGCGTACCGAATCGCTGGTGCTCAGGGTTCGGGGCGGCACACCGCCCTTCACCTGGTTTGCCGACAGCGGACCCATCGCCCGCGAACCCTTTTCCAGAGCCGCGCGCTGGATACCGACAGGGCCGGGCTATGTGACGCTGGTCGTCGTCGATGGGCGTGGCGAATCGGCGCGGGTGCGTGTTCGGCTCGACTGAGGGTTGATTTGCATGGCGTGGATTTTTGTCAATGCTTTGAATTGATTTTTCTGTATTCAATCCGACGAACGGCATCGGTGCATGGTGATGTATGTGTATAAACTACCTGCCTGATTGCCTGTCGATCGTTGCGGATCGTATTGTTAGGGATTGCACGAAATGAGAACACTTGGATGCTCGATCATCGCTATGCGTCGCTTGTCGACGGCTTTGGTATTGTCAGTGTGTTTTCAATCGGTCGTCAGTGCCGGCAGCGACGAGCGTGAAGATCTGCTGGCCCTGCTGGACAGGGCGACCGAGTTGGCCACCAAAAGTGGTATGAACGCCAATTTCGTCCCCGGCATGGCGACCATCCTCAGCGGCGACGATCTCCTGCAGCGCGGTGCGCGCACGGTCTGGGAGTCGCTGGCTCTGGTGCCGGGCCTGAGTCTGGGGCTGGAGATGACCGGCGAGCGTCAGGTGCTCAGTCGCGGTGTCGGGCACGGCTATGCCTCGGGCAACATCAAGATCATGCTCGACGGCATCTCCATGAACTCCTCGCTGCTGGCGACCGCCAACAGCGTGCTCGACATCCCGATCGAACAGGTCGAGCGCATCGAAGTCATCCGTGGTCCCGGTTCTTCGGTGCATGGCGAGTATGCCTACGCCGGTGTCATCAACGTCATCACCCGCAAGCGTGAACGTCAGGTCCGTCTCCAGGCCGGCGAGGACATGGGGTCGGGTCTGGGCGCGATCTGGTACTGGGACGATCCGCAGCGCGATCTGAGCCTGTCGCTGAATCTGGCCGGACTCGAGAGCGATGATGCCGGTGTCCGGATCAGTGAGGACGCACTCGCCGCACTCGGTGAGTCCAGCCTCTCCAACGCTCCTGGTCACTCCAACGAAGCCCAGCGTTACAAGGCGGCCTTCACCAACCTCCAGTGGCGTGACTTCTTCCTCGATCTCAAGCTGATCGAGGACGACTACGGCGACCATTTCGGCATCAATCACTTCCTGCCGCCCGCCGACGGCAATCTGGCCACGCGCCAGGAGCTGGTCTCGGCCCAGGCCGGCTTCGATCCGCGTCTGTCCGAGACGCTCAGCGCCAAACTGCGCCTGGAGTTCCTGCGCCAGCAACGCGATCGCCGTCGGCTCTATGTCTTCCCGGCCAGCTATCTGGCCGACGAACCCATCTACATGAACCAGGACTATCAGGAGACGCGCCATCGCGGTTCGGCGGATGTCTTCTGGCGTCCGAATGACGAGCATACGGCCCTGTTCGGTCTGGAGCTGAGCCGGATCACCATCGAGCAGGCCAAGTGGGAGTGGACCAATCTCCCGTTCGAGATCCCCTCGACCTGGCTCGACACCGACCACGACCGCACCATCGTCGGGCTGGTCGCGCAGGACGAATACCGCGCCAGCGACCGGCTCACCCTGACCGCGACCCTGCGCTACGACGACTACAGCGATGCCGGGTCCATGCTCAGTCCGCGCGCGGCGGCCGTATGGCGGTTCGACGCGTCCAATATCCTCAAAGCGCAGTATGCACGTGCCTTCCGCCCGCCGACCTTCTATGAACTCGAATACGCCGCCCAGACCGACCTGGAGGCCAGCGAGATCGATACCTTCGAACTCGGCTACATCCTGACCCGGCCGCGCTGGGAGGCCCGCGCCACGCTCTTTCATTCGGACCTGACCGATCCCATCCTCTTCGCCGAATCGGACGACGAAGGCTATGTCAACAGTGAAGACGTCCGGCTGCGCGGCGTCGAACTCGAATACGTCCAGCGGCTCGGCACACGCTGGAAGATCGACGCCAACCTGTCCTATGTCGACGCGGTGCGCCCGGACAGCGACACGGCGGTGCCGGGCGGGGCGCGCTGGCTGGGCAATCTGGCCCTGCTCTGGCGTCCGCACGAACGCTGGACGGCCGCGCTGCAACTGAACTATATCGGTGAGCGCAGCCGCGTCGATTACGAATCGCGTCAGGATCTGGACGACTCGACCACGCTCGACCTCACGCTCAACTATCAGACGGCCGCCAAGGGCGTGTCGCTGCACGCCGGTGTGAAGAACCTGGGGGATACACGCGTCTATTATCCCGACATCCTCACCAGTTACGGAGGTGTCGAACTCATCTATCCCGACGGCTATCCCAGGGCGGGACGTCGTTGGTGGGTGTCCCTGGCCTACGCCTTCTGAGCGGGCGCCCGCCGATGAATACCGCCGACACACGCTCACTGTTCCTGGGGCTGCTGTTGGGGGTCATGCCGTTGATCGTCCTGCACAGCGCGCCCGGCGAGGGCCAGACGCTCTGGCGCGAGGATGAACAACGGGTGCGCGTTGGACTCAAGCTCTTCCCGGCCTGTGTCGGCGCACTCGAATCGATCGAAGACTGGCTGACGCCCAGGGGGGTGCTGCTGGTGCTGGTGGTCCACACCGGATCGGGCGCGAGCGCCCGCCCGGTCGTCGCGAATCTGGAGTCCGTGGACCGGATTCGCGACTATCCGCTGGAGGTCCGGCTCGTGTCGGCGGCCGAGTTCGACGACTATTCGGGAGCACGGCCGGTGGGTGTCTTCGTCGCCAGCGCCGACCTGGAGCCGCGACGCTTGCGCGGCTGGTCCGAGCGCCATCGAACGCTCGTCTTCTCGCCCTTCGCGGGTGCGGTCGAAGGTGGAGCCATCGCCGGTGTCCATGTCGCCGATCGCGTCCTGCCCTTCGTCAGCCCGACACGGGCGCGTCGGGCCGGACTGCGCTTCAAGCCCTTCTTTCTCGACGTGGCCCGTCTCTATGATGGTGACTGAGCCGCTGCGCGGAGTCGCGCGCCATCTGTCGTCACGGCTCGAGGGCTATCTGGCTCTGGTCTTCGGTCTGCTCGGTCTGATGCTGATGCTGCTGATCGCCTCGCACTGGTTCCTGGTGCTGGAGCCGACGCTGCGCGCCGAGGCCGAGAGTCGGGCCACCGTGCTGGCGCAGTCGCAGATCCAGGGTCTCGAACGTCTGCTCGATGAGGATCGCGATCCGGAGCAGCTGCGACGCGACCTGTTGGCGGCGCTCGGGTCGATCCTGCTGTTCAAGGATGGATCGACGCAGGAGCACTTCATCCAGCGCATCAGTCTGATGTTCGACTATGATATTTTCCGTGTACGGCGTGGAAGTCTGGATCTGGATCTCGGCAGTACCGTCTGCGAGCGCTGTTTCGTGGCGCGCATCCCGCTCTATCATCCCGAGGATCGGGTGCTCGTCGGGGTGGCGACCTGTTATTCAAGTCCCAGGTTCCTGCATGATCTGACCGGCAATCTGGGCACGACGCTGGTGTGGGTGGTGGGATTCATCCTGCTGTCGACCGGCTATGCCTGGTTCCAGACCCAGCGTTTTCTGCGCCGTCTGCGCGAGAGCGAGAACAATCTGCGCGCCGTCTTCGAGGCGGCCCCCTTCCCGATGCTGCTCCAGGCCGAGGACGCGTCGCGACCGCACCGCGCCAATGTCGCCGCCAAGCGCTATCTGGAGTTGCGCGAGACGCCCGATGGCGCCCTCGACAGTGCGGCCTGGCGTGACTTGGCCAGTGTGGCGCTACCGAGCCGGGACGGCGAGACGCGCGAGGTGCGTTTCGACGGACTGGAGCAGGACCGGAAACACTGGGCCCTGGTGTCCTCGACTCCGATGAATTTCTCGGGCATTCCGAGCCGGCTCATCGGTCTGGCCGATATCAGCGAGCTGAAGGCGATCCAGGACGAGTTGCGTGCCGCCTCCTTCACCGATCCGCTGACCGGACTCTACAACAGGCGCTATCTCTATCAGCGTCTCGCCCACGAGATCGATCTGGCCAATCGCTACAAGCACCCGCTTGCGGTCATCCTCTTCGATCTGGATCTCTTCAAGCGCATCAACGACACCTTCGGACATGGCGTGGGTGACGACGTGCTGGTGTGCGTCAGCGGTACGCTCAAATCCTGTATCCGGGAGGTCGACGTGGCCGGGCGCCATGGTGGTGAGGAGTTTCTGGTGATCCTGCCGCATGCCGATCTGACCGAGGCCACCGAGGTCGCCGAGCGCATCCGGGCCTCGGTCGCCCAGATCAGCTGGTCCGTGGAAGGCCTCGCCGCCACCATCAGCGGTGGCGTGGCCCAGCATTGCGGTGAGAGCCTCGATGCCTTTCTGGACGTCGCCGATCGCCGGCTCTACATGGCCAAGGACTCCGGGCGCAACCGCATCCTGGCCGCGCCGGTGGGCATTGTACCGGATCGGACCGTTGCTCCAGCCACCGCCACGCGGATCGCCGCTCGTTAGAGAGAGACGGCGCGCGCGTCGGGTCCGGAGCACGGCCGAGGTCCGGTCAGCCCTTCATCGACGAGAAGAACTCATCGTTGGTCTTGGTTGCCTTGAGCTTGTCGTGCAGGAATTCCATCGCGGCCAGCTCGTCCATCGGGTGCAGGATCTTGCGCAGAATCCACATCTTTTGCAGCTCGGCCTGCCCCATAAGCAGTTCCTCGCGCCGGGTGCCCGAGCGGTTGATGTTGATCGCGGGGAAGATGCGCTTCTCGGCGATACGCCGATCCATGTGGATCTCCATGTTGCCGGTGCCCTTGAACTCCTCGTAGATCACGTCGTCCATGCGCGAGCCGGTGTCGACCAGGGCGGTGGCCAGAATGGTCAGCGAGCCGCCTTCCTCGACGTTGCGCGCCGCGCCGAAGAAGCGCTTGGGCCGTTGCAGGGCGTTGGCGTCGACACCGCCGGTGAGCACCTTGCCGGAGGAGGGCACGACCGTGTTGTAGGCACGCGCCAGACGGGTGATGGAGTCGAGCAGGATGACCACGTCGCGCTTGTGCTCGACCAGCCGCTTGGCCTTCTCGATCACCATCTCGGCGACCTGGACGTGACGGGTGGCCGGCTCGTCGAAGGTCGAGGAGATGACCTCGCCGCGCACCGAGCGCGCCATCTCGGTCACTTCCTCGGGACGCTCGTCGATCAGGAGCACGATCAGATAGCAGTCGGGATGATTGTGGCCGATGGACTGGGCGATGTTCTGGAGCATCATGGTCTTACCGGCCTTGGGCGGCGAGACGATCAGCCCGCGCTGCCCTTTGCCGATGGGCGCGACCAGATCGATGGTACGGGCCGTGATGTCCTCGGTGCTGCCGTTGCCGATCTCCAGCGTCAGCCGCTTCTGGGCGAACAGCGGCGTGAAGTTCTCGAACAGGATCTTCGACTTGGCGTTCTCGGGGCGGTCGAAGTTGATGTCGTTGACCTTGAGCAGCGCAAAATAGCGCTCGCCGTCCTTGGGCGGACGGATCTTGCCCGAGATGGTATCGCCGGTGCGCAGCGCGAAGCGCCGGATCTGACTCGGCGAGACATAGATGTCGTCCGGCCCGGCCAGATAGGAGGCATCGGCCGAGCGCAGGAAACCGAACCCATCCGAGAGGATCTCCAGCACGCCGTCGCCGTAGATGTCCTCGCCCTTCTTGGCCTGAGCCTTGAGGATGGCGAAGATCAGATCCTGCTTGCGCGAGCGGCCGACGCCTTCGATGTCCATGGATTGCGCCAGAGCCACCAGGTTGGGCACCGGCATCTTCTTGAGTTCAGTTAGATTCATCACGGTTGTGTTCGTCAGGACGGATGTCAGGGTTGGCGGCCGTGCCTCGCTGTGGAGGCGATGTCGTTGGGGCGTGCGGCGAGGGCGGCGGGCCGGCTGGATGATGAGGGCGTCCGGATGGACGCCCCGCGTGGATTCGGTTCCTGGATTGAGTGTCCTCGATGGCGCGGGGGTCGCGCCTGGGGTCTCGATCGAGCGCGCGGCTCAGAGATTGCTGTCGATGAAGGCCGTCAGCTGGGACTTGGAGACGGCGCCGACCTTGGTGGCCTCGACTTCGCCGCCGCGGAAGAGCATCAGGGTCGGGATGCCGCGGATGCCGTAGCGGGGCGGGGTGTTGGGGTTCTCGTCGATGTTGAGCTTGGCGATCTTGACCCGTCCGGCGTATTCGTCGGCGATCTCGTCGAGCACGGGAGCGATCATCTTGCAGGGTCCGCACCAGTCGGCCCAGTAGTCGACCAGCACCGGATCGGGGGATTTCAGAACCTCTTCTTCGAAAGAGTCATCGGTCACATGGACGATGCTATCGCTCACTGAAGTCGTCTCCCATTGTATTTATATTGACGTGGATGGATTGGCGAAGGGCGTGAAGGCTCGCCGGAGCGGCGTCGCGCGTGGATCTGCAACGAGGATGGGGGCCTGTGAATTGGCGTTGGTATCGGCCCTTGAGTAAGATGCTATTTGATCCAAAGCGAAGGTAATTTGCAAGCCTTGCCGTCCGCGAGGCTTCGAAACCGCTCAGCAGGCCAACCCGGACGTTCACCGATAGCTTCAATGACCGACACACATCTGACCTCGACCCGCTTCGACAGTCTCGCGCTCGATCCCCGGATCCTTGCCGGTCTCGCCGAGGCCGGCTTCACCCAATGCACGCCCATCCAGGCCGAGACCCTGCCGATCGCCCTCCAGGGCCATGACATCGCCGGACAGGCCCAGACCGGCACCGGCAAGACAGCGGCCTTCCTGGTGGCGCTGATGCAGCGTCTGCTGCATGAGCCGCCTGAAGCCATGCCTGAATCGGCGGCGGCGCCTGAGACGCCCGTCTCGGCGGACGGCTCGCCGGAAACCGAATCGCTCGATCCGGCGAACGCGCTGGAAGCCGAGTCCGAACCTGAGTCCGCGCCCGCGCCCGCCCGGCGTCGCCGTGGCCCACGGGCGCTGGTGCTGGCGCCGACGCGCGAGTTGGCGGTGCAGATCCACAAGGACACGCTGGCGCTGGCCAAGCATACGGGCTTGCGTTCGACCGTGGTCTATGGCGGCACCGGCTATCAGCAGCAGCGCGACGAGCTGGCCGCCGGGGTCGACATCCTGATCGGTACGCCCGGACGCCTGATCGACTACTACAAGCAGCATGTCTTCGACCTCAAGCGCATCGAGGTGGTGGTGCTCGACGAGGCCGATCGCATGTTCGATCTCGGTTTCATCAAGGACATCCGCTATCTGTTCCGCCAGATGCCGCCGGTCGAACAGCGGCTGGGGATGCTGTTCTCGGCGACGCTCTCCTATCGGGTCACGGAGCTGGCCTATGAGCACATGAACCATCCGCGTCTGGTCAAGATCGAGACCGAGCAGGTGACGGCCGACCGGGTGCGTCAGGTCTGCTACATGACGGCTAACGAAGAGAAGATCCCGTTGCTGCTGGGGCTGATCCGCGGCTGGCCGGACGGGCGCATCATCGTCTTCGTCAACACCAAGCGCGAGGCCGATCGCGTCTGGGGCTATCTCCAGGGCAACGGCATCGACACTGCCGTGCTCTCGGGCGATGTGCCCCAGCCCAAGCGGTTGAAGCTGTTGCGCGACTTCACCAACGGCACCTTGCCGGTGCTGGTCGGCACCGATGTGGCCGCGCGCGGTCTGCACATCCCGGATGTGACCCATGTGGTCAACTACGACCTGCCCGAAGACCCCGAGGACTATGTGCACCGCATCGGACGCACGGCGCGCGCCGGGGCGGCGGGGGACGCGGTCAGCTTCGTCTGCGAGACCTATGCCTTCTGTCTGCTCGACATCGAGCAGTACATCGGGATCAAGGTGCCGGTCGAGCCGGTCGATCCGGCGCTGCTCGCCGAGGTCGATCCGCGCAGCCGCATCCGGCCGGATCGCGCCGATCGTGAGGAACGGCGCGATGGACGCGACAAGCGTGGCGGACGCGAGCGCGGTGAGGGGCGTGGTGTGCAAGGTCGCTCGTCGGAGCGCGACGGGGCGAGCGGGCGTGATCGGCGGCCGGGGCGTGAGCGTCCGGCGCCGCGCTCAGAGATGTCGGCCAGTGCGATCGAAGTATCCGCCACGGTCGAGACCCCGGCTTCGAGTCCGGCGCGCGAGACCGTCGCGGCCATGCAGGAGACGCCCGCTGTTCCGGCCGTCCAGTCCGAGCCGGTCGCGCGCCCGCGTCAGGAGCGTCCGGACACCAGCCCGCCGACCCGCTTCAAGACGCTCGACGAGAGCTTCCTCGACCAGCTCGTCGACGAGTGGCCGGAGCGCACCGGGCCGGAGCTGGAGATCCCGGACATGCCGATCATCCGCCGGATCAAGCGTGCGCGCGGTCAACTCGAACCGGCGGCCCTGACCAGTCCGCCGGTCAAGCCGCGCGAGCCGGCCGAGAAGGCGCCGGCCAAGGCCAGATCCGCCGAGGCGCCGCGTCCGGTCAGCGCAGGTCCGAACGCCGAACCGGTCGTGGCGGCCTCAGCGCCCAAGACCGACTCGGAAACCGCCGAAGCCCGATCCGCCAAGCGGCGTCGGCGGCGGCGCAAACCGACCGGGGAAGGGCGTGGCGTCCAGGCTGAAACGGAGACGGTTTCGGATCAAGCGCCCGAGACCGTGGACTGAGCCGCTGCGGCGAGTCCAGGCAACAGCGCCGAGAAGTCACTGATCGCTGGAAACTCGTCGGTTTGGCGCGGCGGTTGCCTGGAGTCGGGCGCCAGCACGGCCAGCAGTCGGCGAAAGCCATACGCACGCGCCGTGCGCAGGACATCCAGGTTGTCGTCGACGAAGAGCGAGCGCTCGGGGTCGAACGGCTCGATCGCCTGGAACGCCGGCCAGAACGCGGGCGACTCCTTGGCGATCCCGAGATCGTGCGCCGAGACCACGCGCTCCAGATGACCGGCGAGCGGCGTGCGTTCGAGCTTGAGCGCGAGCGTCTTCTGATGGGCGTTGGTGACGAGGACGCGCCGCTTGCCGAGCGCGGCCAGGGCTTCCAGGAAGTCCGGCACATGCGGATGGACCGCGATCAGGTGCTCGACCTCGCGTTTGAGCAGCAGGATGTCCAGGCCCAGCTCGCGGCTCCAGTGGTCGACGCAGTACCAGTCGAGCGTGCCCGCGATGTCGCGATACCGGGCGTGCAGTTCGGCGCGGGCCGCCTCGAATGACAGGCCGCGCGCCTCGCCATAGCGGCGCGGGACGTGTTCGAGCCAGAAGTGATTGTCGAAATGCAGATCGAGCAGAGTGCCGTCCATGTCGAGGAAGACAGTATCGATCCGGGGCCAGTCGATGGGGGCATTGGTTGTGGTCATGGGGTATCGAGTGCGAACTGGGATCAGGAGGTTGATGCTCGTGACGGCGATCTGGCTTGCCGTCGGGACTCAGGTGTGGGCGCTCGACATCCGCGCCGACCTGGAGGCCGCCGTCGCCGCCGGCAAGCGTGGGCTCATGGTCTATTTCGATCAGGAGGACTGTGCGTATTGCGAGCGTTTCAAACAGGTGAACCTCGCCGACCCGGATATCCTCGCCTATCTCCAGCGTCATTTCGACCTGATATCCGTCGACATCCATGGACGCGCCGAGGTCAGGACGCTCGACGGCGAGCGACTCGACGTGCAGACCTGGGCACGGCGCGAGCAGACCGACTTCACGCCCTCGATCCTGTTCTACGACGCCGATGGGCGGCTCGCGCTCTGGCTGCGCGGCTATCATCCGCCCTATGCGTTCCGGGCCGCGCTCGAATACGTCGCCGATGGGCACGACCGGCGCGAGTCCTTCGACGATTATCTGGCGCGCGGCGACGAGCGTCTCGTCTTCGATAGCGAGGATCTCAACGATCAGCCCTTCTTCAGCCCGCCGCCCCATGTGCTCGACCGCCGGATTCCGGCCGAGCGCCCGCTGGCGGTGTTCTTCGAGCGCGGCGACTGCCATCCCTGCGACGTGCTCCACGATCAGGTGCGGCGCTCGCCCGAGATCCGGCGTCGGTTCGAGGCGCTCGATACGGTTCAGCTCGACCGGCGCTCCGAGACGCCTGTCATCACGCCCGCCGGCGAGCGCACCACGGCCCGCGCCTGGGCCGATGCGCTCGGTCTCCAGCACGCCCCGGCGATCCTGTTCTTCGACGGACGGGGGCGCGAGTTGCAGCGGCTCGATTCGGTCGCCGGCTTCCGGCGTCTGAGTCAGCGGCTCGACGACATCCTGGCGTCCGACCGAGCGTCGTGTCAGGTCGAGTCGCCCTGAGCCGCGGCCCAATCCCGGCCACCCCTCGCCGGAGAGAATCTGATATTTTTGCACAATGCAGTATTTCATCGGCCATGCTCCGAGCATGGCCCCTTTCTGACTTCGATAGAGTAAGACCATGCAGAGTATCTACATCGCCGGCGCCGGGGCTGGCAGCGGCAAGTCGGTTGTCGTCCTGGGCTTCATGGAGATGTTGTCGGCGATTGGCCGCCGGATCGGTTTCTTTCGGCCCTTTGCGCCCCGGGGAGCCGAACTCGACAATCTAACGGCCCTGATCCGCGAACGTTACGCGCTGCCGTTCCCGCCCGAGATGCTCTACGGCTGCACCGTGGAGACGGCACGCCAGTTCATCGGCAGCGGGCGCTATGACGAGCTGCTCAAGCTCATCATGAACAAATTCAAGATGCTCGAAGAGCAGTGCGATCTGGTCGTCTGCGCCGGCACCGACTACAACGGACTCATCCCTTCGCTGGAATTCGGCTTCAACGTCGATCTGGCCAACAACTTCGGCTGTAGCCTGGTGGCCGTGGTCAAGGGCTTCGGACGTACCCCGCAGGAAGCCTGGGACGCCCTGCACATCACCCATGAGCTGATGCGCGAGCGCGGCGGCGACTTCCTGGCCACCGTGGTCAATGGTGTGGCGCCGCAGGATCTGGAGACCGTGCGCGGCCGGGTCCAGCATCTGCTCACCGAGACCGAGACCATCTATGTGCTCCCGGAGCAGCAGGCGCTCGGCATGCCGACCGTGGGCGAGATCCGGCAGGCGCTTGGCGCCGAGTGTCTCTATGGCGAGGGCGACGCCCTGCATCAGGTCGTCACCAACTACAAGATCGCCGCCATGGAGATCCCGGATTTCCTGCGCTATGTCGAGGACGGCTGTCTCATCATCACGCCAGGCGACCGCTCCGACATCATCCTGGCGAGTCTGGCCGCCGATGCCTCCTCGGCCTTTCCGCGCGTGGCCGGACTGCTGCTCACCGGCGGTCTGCGACCGGCCGACAAGGTCCGCGATCTGATCGAGGGCCTGCGTCGCACCAAGGTCGCCATCCTCCAGGTGCCGACCGACACCTTCACCACGGCCATGCATGTGAGCCGGATCGAATCGAGCCTGCTGCCGGGCGACGATCGCAAGATCGCCGCCGCGCTCGGCGTCTTCGAGGCGAACGTCGATCTCGACGAGTTGCGCGGACGCATCGCCGTGCATCATACCGAGCGCGTCACGCCGCTGATGTTCGAGTACGAGCTGATCCGCCGCGCCAAGTCGCGCCGCCAGCGCATCGTGCTGCCCGAGGGCGGGGACGAGCGCATCCTGCGTGCCGCCGAGATCCTGTCGCTGCGCCAGGTCGCCGACCTGATACTGCTCGGCAATCCCGAGCGCATCCAGCGCCGTGCGGCGGAGTTGGGCCTGGATCTCGGTGACATCCGCATCATCGATCCGATCGACTCGCCCGATCGCGACCGCTATGCCCGGACTTATTACGAGCTGCGCAAGCACAAGGGCATCTCCGAGCAGATGGCGCACGACGTGCTGGCCGACGTCAGCTACTTCGGCACCCTCATGGTCTACCACGGCGATGCCGACGGCATGGTCTCGGGCGCGACCCACACCACCCAGCACACCATCCGGCCCTCGTTCGAGACGGTCAAGACCAAACCGGGCGTGAAGCTCGTCTCCAGCGTGTTCTTCATGTGTCTGCCGGACCAGGTGCTGGTCTATGGCGACTGTGCCGTCAATCCCAATCCCGACTCCGAGGAGCTGGCCGACATCGCCATCAGCTCGGCGCAGACGGCGACGGCCTTCGGCATCGAGCCGCGCATCGCCATGCTGTCGTATTCGAGCGGCAGCTCCGGCAAGGGCGAGGATGTCGACCGGGTGCGCGAGGCGGTGCGACTGGTGCGCGAGCGCCGGCCCGATCTCAAGGTCGAGGGGCCGATCCAGTACGATGCGGCGGTCGACATCGAGGTCGGACGTTCCAAGATGCCCGACAGCGAGGTCGCGGGTCATGCCACGGTGCTGATCTTCCCCGACCTCAACACCGGCAACAACACCTACAAGGCCGTGCAGCGCAGCGCCGGTGCCGTGGCCATCGGCCCGGTACTCCAGGGGCTGAACAAGCCGGTCAACGACCTCAGTCGCGGCTGTACCGTGACCGATATCGTCAACACCGTGGCCATCACGGCCATCCAAGCCCAAGGCGAGTCCATCGCGGCCGCCGCCAACGAGGAGTGCGCGCGATGAAGGTGCTGGTTCTGAACTCGGGCAGTTCCTCGATCAAATATCAGCTCTTCCGCGTCCAGGACTGGCAGGCGCTGGCGTCGGGGCTGGTCGCGCGCATCGGCGAGCCGGAGGGCGAGGTCAAACTCAACTGGCTCGACAGCGATGAGGTGTCGCATTCCAGCCAGGAATCGCTGCCGATCTCGAGCCATGAGCAGGGCATCGATTACATCATCCGTGCGCTGCGTGACAGCGGGGTGCTGGTCGAGGTCGGCGAACTGGCGGCCATCGGGCATCGCGTCGTCCATGGCGGCGTGCGTTTCAAGCAGCCGGCGCGTATCGACGACTCGGTGATCGAGGCCATCCGCGAGGTCGTCCCGCTCGCCCCGCTGCACAATCCCGGTCATCTGGCCGGCATCGAGGCGGCCTGCTCGCACTTTCCGGGGGTACCCTCGGTCGCCGTCTTCGACACGGCCTTTCATCAGACCATGCCGCCGGCGGCTTATCGCTATGCCATCCCCGAGGCGCTCTATACCGAGCATCGCATCCGCCGTTACGGCTTCCACGGCACCTCGCATCACTATGTCGCCAAGCGTGCCGCCGAACTGCTCGGCAAACCGCTCGATCAGTGCAACCTGATCTCCCTGCATCTGGGCAATGGCGCGAGCGCCACGGCGATCCGCGCCGGGCAGTGCGTCGACACCTCCATGGGCCTGACCCCGCTCGAAGGGCTGGTCATGGGCACGCGCAGCGGCGACATCGATCCGGCGGTCGTCATCTATCTGTGCAAGCATCTGGGTCTGGACGCCGACGGACTCGACCGGCTGCTCAACCGTCAGAGCGGACTGCTGGGACTGTGCGGCGTCAACGACATGCGCGAGATCGACCAGCTGGCCGCCGCCGGCGACGAGCGCGCCGAGCTGGCCATCGCCATCACCACCCACAGGCTCAAGAAATATATCGGCGCCTATTACGCCGAGCTGGGCCGGGTCGATGCCCTCGTTTTCACCGGCGGTATCGGCGAGAACGCCGCCGAGATCCGCCGCCGTGCCTGCGAAGGGCTGGAGCGGCTGGGCATCCGGCTCGACACCGAGCTCAACGCGTCGCGCGCCCAGCGTGGCGAGCGCTGCATCAGTCTGCCCGAGTCTGAGGTCCGGGTGCTGGTCGTCCCGACCAACGAAGAGCTGGAGATCGCCCAGCAGGCGCTGCGGACGGTTGCGGACATCGACCGATGACCGCGCGCCGGACGTGCCGTGCTGGGATCAGCCACGCCAGTACGCGATAATCGCCGGATCAAACCATACAGGAGACGACGATGTCCGAACCCAGCCCCCCTCAGTCCGGTAGTCAATCCTTCTGGAAGCTGATCGCCTTTGCCCTGATGTTCGCCCTGGTCGGCGTCTACATCCTCTACAACTGGTACGACGACAGACTCAAGGCTCAGATCTCTGAAAAAGATGGGCTCATCGTGCAACTGAGCGATCGAGTCAAGGAGACCGAGGCACGGCGTCTGGCCGCCGAGGAGGGCTGGAATGCCAGTCGCGCCGAGATCGACGCGCTCAAGGAGCGGTTCGAGTCCGAAAAGCAGGATCTGAACGACCAGATCCGCATGCTCGAGGAGATCAAGGTCGGCCTGGGGCAGGACATGGAGGGCATCAAGGCCGCACACGCGGCGGTGCTGGCCGATGAGCGTCAAAAGACCGCCCAGGCCGTGGCCGAGCAGGAGCGTCTGGCGGCGGCGCGCGACGAGGTCCAGGCACGGCTGGAGACCGAACGCGACAAGGTCCAGGCGCTGAAGGCCGATCTGGGCCGGGTCAACGTGGCCATCGCCGAGGCCGCGACCAGTCATCAGCAGCGGATCGCCGAGCTGGAGCGCCATCTCAATGAGCGCGTGTCCCTGGCACGCACGACGCCGGAGGACGCCGAACTGCTCAGGACTGTCCAGGAGCTGGGTCTGCTGGGCACGCCCGAGGGCCGCACCGCCGAGGCTCAGGCGCTCGCCGACGAACTGGCCACGGCCAAGGCCGAGTTCGAGACGCTCTACAAGGAGCACGAAGCCGTGCGCACGCGTCTGGCCGAGTCCCAGACGGCGTTGCAGAAGGTCCGCATGGATCTCGAGCTGAGCCACCGCGATGCCGCTCAGGCCGGACAGGCGCGTGAGGCACTGGGCAGGGTTGCGGCAATCGAGGCTGATCTGAACGCCGAGCGCGAGGCGCGCGCCGCCCTGCAACAGCAGTACGACGACGCCATCGCCGCGCATGAGGCCGCGCTGGCCGAGCGCGACCAGCGCCTGACCGAGCTGCAAACGGTGCTGGAGACAGCGCGTGCCGAAGCCGGTGACGAGGCGCGGAAGACCGAACGGCTCGCCGCCGCCGAGTCGCGCATCCAGGAGCTGGAGTCCAGCCTGGAGACGGTACGCGCCGAGGCCGAGGAGGCCCGGACGACTTTGAACGCGGCGCTGGAGCAGGCACGCGCTCGACTGGCTGAACTGCAACAGGCGGCCGAGACGACGGCTCAGGACGAAAACCAGGCCTTGACCGAGGCGACGGCGCGCATCGCCGCGCTCGAAGCCGAGCTGGAGCAGGCGCGTGCCCAGGATGGGGACGCTGAGGCGCTGAGCGCGGCTCAGGCACGGATCGACGCGCTCGAAGCCGAGCTGGAGACAGCGCGCCAGTCGGTTCAGCCCGAAGCGCCGTCAGCCGATCAGAGCGAGGCCGCCGCCGAGCTGGCTCGTCTGCGCGCATTGCAGACCCGTTTCGCCCAGCTCAACGGCACCTTCACCGAGCGCGGACTCCTCCTGAGTCTCGCCGAGTCCGAGCTGAGCTTCCCCACCGGCCGGGCGACCCTGCCGACCGGCGAGCTGGCGAGTCTGGAGCGTATCGCCGAGCTGCTGAAGGCGCATCCCGAGCTGACCGCGCGTATCGAGGGCCATACCGACAGCCTCGGTAGCGCGGCGCTCAACCAGAGCCTGTCGCTCCAGCGCGCCGAGGCCGTGCGTCAGGCGCTCGTCGAGCGCGGTGTGGACGGCGGGCGTCTGAGTGCAGAAGGACTCGGGCCGACGCGCCCGATCGCCGACAACGCGACCGCCGAGGGACGCGGCAAGAACCGCCGTGTCGAGGTCTATATTCTCGACCGCGACTGATGCCGTCGGCGCGGATTCGAGCTAGAATCCGCGCGATTCCGTTTTCCGTCCTCCCATGACCAGCGGCTCGTTGCTTTGGCGCGAGCCGCTGGTGCTTGCGCGTCTGGACCGGGTGCCACGGATTCGGCCATCATCACAGGCACTTTTGGCGTTCAATCACACTCCATCGAGAACATCATGACGCTCGCTCGACTGTTCGGAATCCTGGTTATTGGATCGACGTTGGTTTCTGGCATACCACTGCGGGCGGACGACACCCCGGGTCTGGTCGAGCCGGCGCCGAGCGAGGGCGCTCCCGGCGCCTTCACCTTCGCCGCCGTGGTCCGGCGCGCCCAGGAACTGGCGACCACTGATTACCAGCCCGACCGCCCGGCGCTCCCGGACTATCTCGCCGATCTGGACTACGACCAATATCGCGATATCCGTTTCGACCGCGACGAGAGTCTGTGGAAGGCCGAGGGGCTGCCATTCCAGATGCAGTTCTTTCCGCGCGGTTTCCTGTTCAAGGACCGGGTGACGGTCAACGTCGTCGAGGAGGGCGTCTCGCAGGTCGTACCCTTCCAGCACGATCTCTTCGACTATGGCCGCAATCAGGTTCCCGAGGAGATGCCGGCGGATCTCGGTTTCGCCGGGTTGCGTCTGCTCTATCCGGTCAACCGAGACGACATGTTCGATGAGGTGGTGGTCTTTCTGGGCGCGAGCTATTTTCGCGGTGTCTCCAAGGGCCTGAACTACGGCATCACGGCACGCGGGCTGGCGATCGACACCGGGCTTCCGACTCAGGAGGAATTCCCGATCTTCCGTGAGTTCTGGGTGTTCAAGCCCGCACCCGATGCGGTCGACATCACGGTGTTCGCCCTGCTCGACAGCGAGAGCGTCACGGGCGCCTACAGCTTCGTGATCCGTCCGGGCATCGAGACGGTGATGGACGTCAAGGCGCGGCTGTTCATGCGTCAGTCGGTCCAGAAGCTCGGGATCGCGCCGCTGACGAGCATGTTCCTCCATGGCGAGAACACCGACCGTTTCATGGATGATTTCCGGCCCGAGGTCCACGACTCCGACGGTCTGCTGGTCGTGAACGGCACCGGCGAGCGCATCTGGCGTCCGCTGACCAATCCGCTCGGTCTGCGCGTGAGCGGTTTCGTCGCCGAGAACCCCCGGTCCTTCGGGCTGTTCCAGCGCGATCGCACCTTCGGTCATTACGAAGACCTGGAGGCGCACTATCAGAACCGCCCGAGTGCGCTCGTCGAGCCGATCGGCGACTGGGGCCGGGGTACGGTCGAACTGGTCGAGATCCCGAGTGATGCCGAGCGTTACGACAACATCGTCGCCTACTGGATGCCTGAGCGCAAACCCGAGCCGGGCGATGAGCTGAAGCTCGAATACCGCCTGCGTTTCGGTCTGGACCCCGAGGCCGGTCTGCTGGGCGGGCGCGCGGTTTCGACCCGTATCGGCGCTGCCGGCGCCGATGTCCCGGACTCCAGTCGGCGCAAGTTCGTGGTCGACTTCGCCGGCCAGTCCCTGGCCCAGATGTCGCCCGAGACCGAGGTCGAGGCCGTAGTCACCAGCACCTCGGGCGAGCTGTCCCAGCCGGTCGTGCAGTGGAATCCCAACACCCAGGGCTGGAGGCTGTTTTTCGAACTGAGACCGGATGGCCGCGAGCCGGCGGATCTGCGTGCCTTCCTGCGTCAAGGCCATGACGTGCTCAGCGAGACCTGGAGCTACAGATGGGTTCAGGAGTGATCGACCGGCTCGACGTACTCGACGCGCCCGCGCCGGCCTCCTGGTCCACCCCCGAGGACCATGCGGTGGTCGATCGGCGTGTGCGGCTCTATCTCAATGCTCTGGGCGTGCAGGATCCGCACGAGACCGAGGTGCTGGTGCGCCGCGTGATCGAGCGGGTCGAGTTCCGGGCCACGCTCGGTCAACTGGGCGAGCCGCTGGAGGTCGCGATCGAGGAGACGCACCGGCTGCTCGATCGCTGGCTGATCGCCGAACTGGGGCTGGACGCCGAGCCGGACCAGCTCTCGGCGGCCCGCGCCGCCGTGCTCGGCGGTCATCTGCCGGGCTGGACGCGGCGTTGGGCCGGTCTGAGCGAGGTGTCGCTGGCTGAATCCATCCGGGCGGTCCGCTTCCAGGCGGTCCCCGAACGCGCGCCTCTGAATATGGAACCCAATCCCATTCGGCTCTGTTGCCATCGCCTGATGCGGCGTCTGCTGGCCAGAGTCGGGCGTTGGTTGGGGATTTCGGGACGGCGCCATGCTGTGCCGGAGGTTCACCCATGAACCGCTACGGCGTCTCGACCTTTGCGGCCCGCTATCTACCGCGTCCGCTCTATTTCACGCTGGTTCTGCTCACCACCGTCTTCTGCCTGTCGCTGCTGTCGTCGGCGATCCAGGACGGCGGACTCTCGACGCTCGAAATCGTGCTGCTGATCCTCTATACCATCCTGATGTTGTGGATCAGCGCCTCGTTCTGGACGGCGGCCATCGGTTTCATGGTGCTGGCGTTGCAGGGACGCTGGGGCGAGCGCGCGGCGCCCGAGCCGGCCGCATCCGCCGAGACCGGCGCCTTCAAGACCGCGCTGGTGATGCCGGTGTACAACGAAGACCCGGAGCGGGTCTTCGCCGGACTGCGCGCCATGTTCGACTCGCTGGTCGCGACCGGACACTCCGACGGGTTCGAGTTCTTCGTCCTGAGCGACACGCGCGAGCCGGACATCTGGCTCCAGGAAGAACAGCACTGGCGGCGCTGGTCCGAGGAGCTCGGCGATCGGGTGCCGCTCTTTTACCGCAATCGGGTCGAGAACACCGCGCGCAAGAGCGGCAATCTGGCCGATTTCTGCCGCGACTGGGGCGGTCGCTATCGCTACATGATCGTGCTGGACGCCGACAGCATCATGAGCGGCGAGACCCTGGTCGAGATGGTGCGCCGCATGGAGGCCGATCGACGACTCGCCTTGATCCAGGTGCCGCCGGTGCCGGTCAACCGCTCGTCCTTCTTCGCACGCATGCTCCAGTTCGCCGGCAGTCTCTATGGACGGCTGTTCGTCGCCGGGCTTGCGTTCTGGCAACGCGACACGGCGAATTTCTGGGGCCACAACGCCATCATCCGGGTGCGTCCCTTCGCCGATCACTGCGGTCTGCCCAAGCTGCCGGGACGCGAACCCTTCGGCGGCGACATCCTCAGTCATGACTTCGTCGAGGCGGCGCTGCTGGCGCGCGCGGGCTGGAAGGTGCGGCTCGCACCCGATCTCGGCGGCAGTTACGAGGAGATCCCGCCGACCCTGATCGACTACGCCAAGCGCGACCGGCGCTGGTGTCAGGGCAATCTGCAACATGCGCGGCTGATCCTGGCGCAGGGCTTCAAGCCGCTGAGCCGGCTGCATTTCGCCATGGGCGTCATGTCCTATGCCGCCTCGCCGCTGTGGCTTCTGTTCCTGATCGCGACCGGGGCCGAAGCCTATTTCAAGAGTCTGCAACAGACGGTGTATTTCTTCGGCTACAACGTCATGCCGATCTGGCCCGAGTCCTATGTGGTCGAGATGACCACGGTGCTGTGGGTGACGCTCGTGCTGCTGTTTCTGCCCAAGATCCTGGCGCTGGTTCTGCTGGCGCTCGATCGCGACGAGGCGCAGCGTTTCGGCGGTCTGCTCAAGGCGAGTCTCAGCGTGCTGATCGAGAGTCTGCTGTCGGTGCTGCTCGCGCCCGTGCTGATGCTGTTCCAGAGCAAGTTCGTGGCGGCGATCCTGTTGCGCACCAGCGTCGGCTGGCCGGCTCAGCAGCGTGGCGATCATCAGACCGGCGTGCTGGAGGCGCTGGGCGCGCATGGCGTCCATACGCTGATCGCGTTCGCGGTCGGCTATGTCGCCTATGTGCATGTGCCGGATTTCTTCTGGTGGTTCACGCCGGTGCTCGCGGGGCTGGTGCTCTCGGTTCCGGTCTCCATCCTCACCAGCCGTACCTCGCTCGGATTGCGTTTGAAAGAGGCCGGACTCTTCCTGACGCCGGCCGAGACCGAGGAGCCGCCGGTGCTGCGTCGGCTGGAGGAACGGCTGGCCGAGTCGTCGCCTCCGATCGAGGCGCCTGCGGGGGAGCGGGCGTTCTGGACGCGGGCCATGATGAATCCAGGCGTCTACGCCCTGCACGACGCGCTGCTGCACGACGAGCCGCAGACCCGGCGGCGGCGGCACATCCTCGAAGGTCTGACCCTGCAACTCCAGGACGAGGGTGAGGATTCGCTCAGTCTGCGCGAGCAGCGGGCGTTGCTGTCGCATCGTGACGGGCTGCATTTGTTGCACACCCGGCTGTGGGCGGCGCCGACGCTGGACGCACCGCCGCCCCTCGCGAACGGATGACCTCGCGATAGAAGCATGCGCTGGTCTTGGGCCGGCGCGTCCGGTCGCCGGGATCGACCTGATAGAGACCGAAGCGCTTGGAATAGCCCTCGGCCCACTCGAAGTTGTCGAGCAGCGACCAGACGCAGTAACCGCGCAGGTCGACGCCCTGTTCGAGCGCTGTCGCGGCGGCCCGGATGTGGGCACGCAGATAGGCGACACGCCTGGGGTCTTCGACCAGCCCGTCGCGTGGCGGCGGATCGTCGAAGGCCGCGCCGTTCTCAGTGATATAGAGCGGCGGATTGGCGTAGCGGTCGCGCAGCCACAGCAGGGTTTCGGTCAGGCCCTCGGGATAGACCTCCCAGTCCATGGCCGTCAGTTCGGCGTCCGTCGGCGTGATGCGGATCGCGTCGAGCGGCGGCGCCTCGGGCGCGGCCCGGACCAGACCTCGCGAATAGTAGTTGACCCCGATGAAATCGCCCGGACAGCGGATCTTTGCCAGGGATTCGGCTGAAAACTCCGGCCAGGCCGGACCGAAGATGTCGGCCAGTTCCTCTGGATAGCGTCCGAACACGAGCGCATCCAGGAACCAGCGGTTGATGAAGGCGTCGCGCCGCCGGGCGGCCTCCAGATCCGCCGGGGACGGCGAGGCCGGATGCTGGGGTTCGAGATTGACCGCCAGCCCGATCCGGTGCCGTCCCAGGGCGCGATAGGCGGCGACAGCTTCCGCATGGGCCAGCAGCAGATGGTTCGCCACGCGCGGCGGCTCGAACAGATCCCGGTGTCCGGGGGCGAGCTGACCGTCCAGATAGCCGGGCACTGTGACCACCCAGGGTTCGTTGAGTGTGATCCAGAGCGGTACGCGATCGTCCAGGGCTCGAAAGACCGTCCCGGCATACTCGGCGAACCAGTGTGGACTGTCCGGATTGAGCCAGCCGCCGCGCTCGTGCAGGGCCACGGGCAGATCCCAGTGATAGAGCGTGGCCATCGGCTGGATGCCGTGCTCCAACAGGGCATCGACCAGACGCTCGTAGAAATCCAGTCCGCGGCTGTTGACCGCGCCCCGCCCCTCGGGCAGCACCCGTCCCCAGGCCAGGCTGAAACGGTAGGCGCTCAGCCCCAGCTCGGCCATGAGCGCCACGTCTTCCAGAGAGCGATGATAGTGATCGCAGGCTAGATCGCCGGTGTCATGGCCGGCGACCCGCCCCGGTGTGTGCGCGAAACGGTGCCAGATGCTGGGTCCGGCACCATCGGCGAGCGGAGACCCCTCGATCTGATAGGCCGAGGTCGCCGCGCCCCAGAGGAAGTCGTCCGGAAAGGGTGCGGCCATGGTCAATCCTCCACGTCATCCGAACGATTCGCCCTGTCGGTGCGTCGACGGCCACCATGGGGCGGGGATGGTTCGCGGCCCGGATCGTCGTCGGATACCGGCAGGCGCAGACGCCAGGAACCATCGGCGGCGATTTCGAGCAGCCGGTCGTAGAAGCGCGGGTCGTCGCCCGGATCGCCCAGCGTGAAATAAGTGATCCCCTGCTGGCGTAGCAGGTTGAGCAGCTCGCCGAGCGGACATTCGCTCAGGCTGCGGCTGGGATGGTCGAGGAAGACGAAGCGCGGTGCGGCCAGCAGTACGCGCGCGAAGCTCAGTCGCTGCTGCTCGCCCAGTGACAGCAGATCGCTCCAGTTGCGCTCGGTGTCCAGACCGCCGGCCTTGTTCAGGGCCGGCGTCAGACTCAACGATTCCAGGCTGGCCAGGATCTTCCAGTCCGGCAGCCAGCGCTCCTGACAGGGACGCAGCAGCACCTCGCGCAGGGTGCCGGGCGGCACATAGGGGCGCTCCGGCAGGAAGAAGATGACATCGTGTCCGGGATGCAGGATGCGCCCCGTGCCATGCGGCCACAGATCTGCCGTAGCCCGGAACAGCGCCTTCTCGGCCGCTTCGCTGGTCGAGCGCACCAGCAGGCTCACGCCCGCCGGCAGCGACAGACTCAGATCCTCGATCAGGACGCGGCCATCGCGCGGCGAGTGCAGCGTCAGATGCTCGAAGGCGACGCTGCCGCACTCCTCGCAGAACTCCACGCGCGGCGCCTGTTCCGGGCGCTCCTGATCCATGGCCTCACGCAGGGCATTGAGCCGCGCGACCACGGCCGTGTAGTTCGAGATCGACTGGAACTGGGTGACGATCAGCGAGAAGGCGCCGAGCAGATGCGCGAAGGCGACCGCTGACTGAGTGATGACCCCGAACTGGGCCTCGCCCTGGATGAACAGCGGCGCGACCAGCAGCGCCGGGATGATCTGGATCAGATAGTTGTAGCCGGTGGTGAAGAAACCGAGATTGCGATTGACCTCGATGATGCGCTGGAAGTTGGCCGTCAACTGGTTCAGGCGGTCGCGCAGCCGGGCGTTCAACCGTTCCTCGCGCCGCAGCAGGGCCACGGATTCGGCGTTCTCGCGTACATGGACCAGACGCGCGCGGAAGTTGGCCTCGCGGTCGAGCTGATCGTAATTGAGCCTGACCAGCGGTTTGCCGAGATAGATGGTCAGGATCGAGCCAAGGATGGAGTAGGCGACCGCGACCACGAACAACAGCGGGCTGATGGTCCAGAGCACGCCGGAGAAGGCGACCACCGTGAAGCTTGCATTGAGGAACATCAGGGTGAAGGAGAGGGTGGTCGCCGTGAGCGCGCGGATGTCCTCGGAGATGCGCTGATCGGGGTTGGGCAGCTCGCCGGCTGAATGCAGTCTGAAATAGGTCCGCTCGTCGAGATAGCGGTCGATGGCGCGCTCGGTGAGCCACTTGCGCCACAGCAGCCCCAGGCGTTCCTCGGTGTAGCGGTAGATGACGGCGACCACGGTCGAGATGCCCAGGACGAAGATGAACAGCAGGGCGTAATGGACGAATCCGCCCATGTCCTGGTTCTCGATCGCGGTCATGAAGTCGCGGTTGACGTAGCTGTTGATGACGTTCAGTCCATTGATCGCGAACAGGAACAGGATGAGCAGCACGAACAGCGCCTTGGCCCTGCCGCCGACCTCTGAGGCGCCGAGCTGTTGCAGCATGCGCACGAAGCGGTTCCAGATGGCCGGTGTGATCGGCACCTTGAGGGCGTTCAGGAGAGACCAGGGGAAGCGCATCGCGGCGGTCGGTCTTGACAGGGGTTGAGGTGGGTTTGGGCATCGGTCGGAGCGATGCGTCCATCGGATGACTTTGGGCCGCGCGCAGTATAGCCTAGCGCCCGTATTGCCGAGAGTCATTCTGCCGCCCCCCGGAGCGCGGTGCGGGCGGGTTTCGGGCTCGTGCCCCTTCGCCGAGGAGCGACCGCATGCACATCCTGGATCTGGACGATTTCAGCGACCTCTCTGTCTGGTCCAGCGTCGTTTCGGGGCAGGCGCGTCTCGATCTGGCCGCCGACGCCGGGCCGGAAGGCGAGGGCGGGGCCATGCGGCTGGACTTCGATTTCGGCGAGGGCGGCGGCTTCGTGGTCGCGCGCCGGACAGTGCGTCTGACACTACCGGACAGCTTCGCGATTCTGCTCCGGGTACGCGCCGAAGCGCCTGCCAATGCCTTCGAGTTCAAACTGATCGACCCGAGCGGCGAGAACGTCTGGCGCTTTCGCGATGAATCCTTCGACTTCGATTCGGACTGGCGCGCGCTGCGGATCGGCAGCCGTGCGATGGCCTTTGGCTGGGGGCCGGCCGGTGGCGGCGCACCGACACAGGTCGGCGCTGTCGAGATCGCCATCACGGCTGGGCCGGGTGGGCGCGGGTGTCTGTGGATCGCTGATCTGCGGATCGAGGATCGCACGCCATCCCAACCGCCCGCGATCCGCGCTTCCAGCGAACGGCCGGGGCAGGGCGCGGCCTGTATCCTGGACGGCCGATCCGACACGGCCTGGCGTCCCGCGCAACGGCCGGCCTGGGTCGAGCTGGATTGCCATGAACCGTGCGATTACAGCGCCCTGATGCTGCACTGGGACTCGCCTGAGCCGCGCACCTTCGAGATCCTGGCGGGCGACGACGGTGCGCACTGGACCCGTCTTCAGGCCGTCTCCAGTGCGCGCGGCCAGCGCAACACGGTCTATCTGCCCGAGGGGTGCTCGCGCTTCCTGCGGCTCGCTCTGGCGGGCGGGGAGGGCGATCCGGTTCCGGGTCTGGTCGGCCTGGAACTGAAGCCCGAGACCTTTGCCCGCTCCATTGAGGACTTCGTTCACCGTCTGGCCGAGCAGGCACCGCGCGGCCGGTATCCGCGCTGGCTCTATCGCGAACAGACCTACTGGACGCCGATCGATATCCCCGACGGCACGGTGCCGGCGCTGTTCAACGAAGAGGGGCTGATCGAGGTCTGGCGTGCCGGTCCGGCGATCGAGCCGTTGCTGAGCGTCCAGGGCGAGCGGCTGACCTGGGCCGACTGCACCGTCGAGCCGTCGCTGCTCCAGCCGCCGCTGCCGATTCCACGCTCGACCTGGAGTACGGAGGGACGGCGCTTCGAGACGCTCGCCTTTGCCCACGGAGCGCCGGGGCGGGTCTGGCTCTTCATCCGCTATCGGCTGGAGAACCTGGGTACGGCTCCGCTGAACGCGACGCTCCAGATCGCGATCCGTCCCGTGCAGGTTTCACCGCCCTGGCAGGGTTACAGGGACATCGGCGGTGTGGCGCGGATCGACCGGATCGCCTGGGAGCAGGGCGACGTGCGGGTCGATGGCCGGCTGGCTCTGGTTCCGCTCTCGACGCCGACCGGCTTCGGGGCCATGGCCTTCGACACCGAGGCGATCGATGAACCCGTTGCCGCCGTCGCTTCGTCCAAGACCGCTGCGGTCGAGGATGGACTCGGTCTGGCCTCGGCGGCGCTGCGCTTCGATCTGGACGTGGCGCCGGGTGCGCATCGGGAGATCTGGCTCGCCGCTCCGCTCGGTGAGCACGAGGACGCCCATCCCCGCGAGCTGGCCGGTGCGGCCGGTGCGGTCGAGTCGCACCTGAAGGCGGCGCTCGACCAATGGTCGCAGCGACTCGGGGCCGTCGAGCTGCACCTGCCGGAGATCGCGCGCGACGCTTGGGAGGGCTGCCAGGGGGCGCTCGCCCATATCCTGATCAATCGCGACGGTCCCGCGCTCCAGCCCGGACCGCGCCGTTATACGCGCTCCTGGATACGCGATGGCGCGACCATGGGAGCGGCGCTGCGGCGATTCGGTCTCAAGGGCGAGGCCGTCGACTTCATCGACTGGTATGCCGGGTTCCAGGCCGAGGACGGCAAGGTGCCCTGCTGCGTCGACCGTCAGGGCGTCGACTGGCTGCCCGAGCACGACAGCCCTGGTCAGTTCATCTTCGCCGTCGCCGATGCCTGGCGTTTCGGGGCGGATCGGGCGCGTCTGGAGGCGCTGTGGCCGGCGGTGTGTCGGGCCGTCGATTATCTGGAACGATTGCGGACCGAGCGGCTGACGCCGCCCTATCAGGAACCCGAGCGTCGCGCCTGTCTGGGGCTGCTGCCGGAGTCGGTGAGTCATGAGGGCTATCTGGCCCATCCGGTCCATGCCTATTGGGACGACTTCTGGGCGCTGCGCGGACTCAAGGATGCCGCTGAGCTGGCCGAGGCGCTGGGCGACGGCGAGCGTGCCGGGCACTTCGCCCGTCTGCGCGATGCGTTCAGTGCGGCCCTCTATGTCTCCCTGGATCGGGTCATGGAGGAACGCGGCATCGATTTCCTGCCCGGATCGGTCGAATGGGCCGACCACGACCCCACGGCGACCGCCAATGCCCTGACCCTGATCGACGAGTCCCACCGGTTGCCGGTAGCGGCCATGCAGCGCACTTTCGATCAGTTCATGCAGCGATTCCGCGCTGTCCATGGGTCGGACCCTGTGCCCTGGACCAACTACAGTGCCTATGAAATCCGCATCGCGGGCGCCCTGATCCGGCTCGGACGGCGCGCGGAGGCGCATGAGCTGCTGCGGTGCTATCTGGCCGAGCGCCGGCCGGCAGTCTGGAACCAGTGGCCCGAGATCACCTGGCGCGATCCCAGGTCGCCCGGTCATCAGGGCGATCTGCCGCATGCCTGGATCGGGGCCGAATACTGTCTGGTGTTCCGCGATCTCTTCGTTTACGAGCGCGGGGCGGATCGCTCGCTGGTGATCGGCGCCGGTCTGCCGGTCGAGTGGCTGGCGGCGGGTGAGATCCGGGTGCGTCGCCTGCCGACGTCCTACGGCCGGCTCGATCTGGACATCGCGCGCTTCGACGGCGGCGCGGTGCAGATGCGGGTTGGCGGTGAGTTGCGGCTTCCGCCCGGTGGTCTGTGGGTGGCACCGCCGCTGCCGGGTCCGCTGACGCGCGTCGAGATCGACGGCGAGCCGAGCCGCGACTTCAATGCCACCGAGGCGCATCTAACGACGCTTCCGGCTGAGATCGTACTGGTCGGTTGAGCCACGAGAACAGAGACATCGACATGCAACAGTTTTTCGATCCGCACGGCCCCGAGTCGAGTCTGCATCGACTGAGCAACGGTTCGCTCGAAGCCCTGATCTCGGAGTCAGGCGCCGGTCAACTGCGCTGGAACGGACTGGCGCTCACGCGCTGGCATGCCGATCCGGTCGAGGACGATCTTGGGAGTCTGCTCTATGTCCGGGATCTGGATTCGGGCGCGGTCTGGTCGCTTGGCTATCAGCCGACGCGCGTCGAGCCGCGTGTCTATCGCGTCGGCTGTCAGGATGACCGTTTCCGGCTCGAACGCGAGGATCAGGGCATCGCCCTGCGGCTCGATCTGAGTCTGGATGCGACCAGGGATCTGGAGCGGCGATGTGTGCGGCTGACCAATGTCTCGGACCGGGCGCGCCGGATCGAGCTGACCAGCTATCTGGAGGTGGTGCTCTTTCCCTCCGAGGCCGATGCGGCCCATCCGGCGTTCGCCAAACTCTTCGTTCAGACCGAGCGGGATGCGTCTACGGGGGCGCTGCTCGCCCGCCGTCGTCCGCGCGGTCAGGGTGAGTCCTGGCCCTGGATGATCCATGCGCTGCTCGGCGCCGAGGCCGTGCAATGGGAGACCGATCGCGCCCGTTTCATCGGACGAGGCCGGAATCGAACGCGTCCGGCCGCACTGTTCGGTTCGGCCCCGGAGGCCGGTTCGCTGTCCGGCCGTCTGGGGAATGTGCTCGACCCCATCCTCTCACTGCGTACAGTGATTGAGTTGCAACCCGGTGCCGGTAGCGAGCTGACCTGGATCACGGGCGCGGCGCCCGACCGCGCGGCGGCGCTGGCGCTTCTGGATGGCGAGTCGCTGAAGACATCCGTATCGGCCTCATCGCTGTCCACTGACGATGAGGCGCCGGCCAGTCGCGACGCCGACGACGAACTGGCCGAATCGACTCAGGATCTACGCTTCTTCAACGGCTACGGCGGTTTCTCCGCAGACGGGCGTCGCTATGAAATCCAGTTGCCGTATCAAGGATCAGCCGGCCATCGCCGCCCGCCCCAGCCCTGGATCAATGTCATCGCCAATCCGGATTTCGGCTGTCTGGTGAGTGAGTCCGGCGCGGGCTATACCTGGTCGCGCAACAGTCAGGCCAACCGGCTCACCCCCTGGTTCAACGATCCGGTCGGCGATCCGCACGGCGAGGCGCTCTATGTGCGCGACGAGGCGACCGGCGAATCCTGGTCGCCGCTGCCCGGACCGCGTCCGGCGCCCGCCGGCTATCGGGTGACGCATGGGCTGGGCTTCACGCGCTTTGCGCTCCAGTACGCCGGGCTGGAGCAGGAAACGACCCTCTTCGTGCCGCGCCATGATCCGCTGCGTGTCCTCAGGCTGCGCCTGACCAACCCCGGCGCCGGCACACGGCGCCTGTCGCTGTTGGGCTATCAGCGTCTGGTCATGGGCCAGCAGCCGTCGTCGGGCAGCGCCATCGTCACGGCGATCGAGCCTGCGTCGGGGCTGTTGCGCGCGATCAATCCAGAAGCGGGCGATTTTGCCGGCGGCATCGTCTTCGCCACGGCGATCGTCTCGGGCGGCGCGGTCATCGAGCGCGATTTCACCACCGAC
This sequence comes from Allochromatium vinosum DSM 180, assembly GCF_000025485.1. Taxonomy (NCBI): domain Bacteria; kingdom Pseudomonadati; phylum Pseudomonadota; class Gammaproteobacteria; order Chromatiales; family Chromatiaceae; genus Allochromatium; species Allochromatium vinosum. The sequence goes on from NC_013851.1 coordinate 724,770, forward strand.
CGCCTGTCGGTCATCGGCCGTCATCGCGATCTCGCCGACCCCGTGGCGCTGGAGCCGGGCCGACGGCTCGACGGGCGTCAGGGCGAAGTGCGTGATCCCTGTTTCGCGCAGCGGCTTCGGGTGAGTCTCGAACCGGGCGCGACCCTGGTCTGCGACTGGCTGCTCGGCGAGGCGATGAGCGAGACGCAACTGGGCGATCTGCTGCAAGGCTACGCCGATCCGGCGGCCATCGGCGCGGCCTTCGATGAAGCCGTCGCATTCTGGGACGATCTGGTCTCGCACGTCCAGGTCGAGACGCCCGAACCGGCCATCGATCTGATGCTCAACGGCTGGTTGCTCTATCAGAACCTCGGCTGTCGGATCTGGGCGCGTTCGGCTTTCTATCAGTCCGGCGGGGCTTACGGCTATCGTGACCAACTTCAGGACGCCGCCGCGCTCGCCGCCATCCGCCCGGACATCACGCGCGCCCAGATCCTGCTGCACGCGGCGCATCAGTTCGTCGAGGGCGACGTGCTGCACTGGTGGCATCCGGCGCCGCTCGAACGCGGACTGCGCACCCGCTTCTCGGACGATCTGCTCTGGTTGCCCTTTGTCCTCGCACACTATGTCCGGATGACGGGCGATGTCGGCCTGCTGGACGAGATTCAGCCCTATCTGGCCGCGCCCGAGCTGGCGCCGGGGCAGGATGAAAACTATCTGACCCCAGTGCTCAGCGGCGAGTCGGGCGATCTCTACGACCATGGCTGTCGCGCCATCGACCGTTCGCTGACGCGCGGTGTGCATGGTCTGCCGCTCATGGGCACGGGCGACTGGAACGACGGCATGAACCGGATCGGGCGTGCCGGACACGGCGAGAGCGTCTGGATGGGGTTTTTTCTGTACCGGGTGCTGAGCGACTTTCTGCCGTTGTGCGAGCGGCGCGGCGATCAGGCGCGCCTCGACCGCTATCGTGCCTGTCAAGCCGAGCTGGAACGCGCCCTGGAGACCAGCGGTTGGGATGGCGACTGGTACCGTCGCGCCTACTATGACGACGGCACGCCGCTCGGCTCGGCGGCCGACGCGGAATGCCGCATCGACGCCCTGGCGCAGGCCTGGGCGGCACTCTCAGGCGCGGTGCCGCGCGCGCGCGCCGAGCAGGCGCTGGATAGCCTGGAACGCCATCTGGCCAGCGAGCCGGACCGGCTGATCCGACTGCTGACACCGCCCTTCGTCGACACCCCGCACGATCCCGGTTACATCAAGGGCTATGTCGCCGGTGTGCGCGAGAACGGCGGCCAATACACCCATGCCGCCTGCTGGGCGGTCGCGGCCATGGCCGAACTGGGACGGCACGAGCAGGCCGCGCCCTGGCTGGCGCGGCTCAGTCCGGTCAGCCATACCCGCACATCCGCAGACGTCCGGCGCTACCGGCTCGAACCCTATGTGGTGGCCGCCGACGTCTATGGCGAACCGCCGCACGTTGGGCGCGGCGGCTGGAGCTGGTATACGGGTTCGGCGGGCTGGTGGTATCGGGTCGCGCTCGAATCCGTCCTGGGTCTGCGGATCGAGAACGGCCGCGAGCTGGTCATCCGGCCCTGCATCCCGGCGAGCTGGCCGGGCTTTCGGCTCCGTTACCGTCTGCCGGACGGCGTGACCGAATGTGAGATCCAGGTGGATAATGGCGACGGCGGCGGGGTCGTCATCGCGGCCAGCCTCGACGACAGGCCTCTGACCATCCAGTCGGGCGCGGCGCGTGCCGTGCTGCCCGTCGGTCCCGGCCGCCATTCCATCCGGGTGAAGCTCGGTGCCTCGCCCGTTTCCGCTCCAACTCCATAAGGATCGACCATGTCCCTGACTGCCACACGTGCGCGCCCACTGATTGCCGCTGTCCTCCTGGGCGCGCTGGCTCCAGCCACCACGCTGCGCGCCGATGACATCGAACCCCTGAGCGTGGCGGTCATCAAGGCCACCACCGGCCTGTGCAAGCGCGGCGAGACCTGCCACACGGATCGCGCCGGCTCCTGGACGCCGAAGAAAGCCATCGCCATCCTCGCCGTCTCGGTCGCCGAGCAGGCCGATATCGACCTCTATGCCGACATCGAGGTGAGCACCCGGCCCGAGATGTATCAGTGCTCCGGGGACGATTCCAGAGGCTGCATCTTCCGTGCGAAATACGCCGGACCCGGACTGGTCGACTATGCCGCGACCTCGGGCAGCACCTATGTCGGCTCCAACATCACCAACACCACCATCACCTTCCCGTCCGGCTACGGCCTCATGGTCCAGGCCGGCGAACCGATCTACGTCCATCTCGATGTGCGCAACGGCAGCCTCATCGATCTCCAGGTCGATCAGGATGCCTGGATCTACTACGTCGAGGCCGACTGACCCGGCGCTCAGTCCGATGGCGGTCGCGGCGGCTTGGGCGTGCGGCGCCGGGCCGGCATCCCATCGGACACGGCCAGGATCAGGCCGAGCATGACGAAGCTCGTCATCAGACTGCTTCCGCCGTGGCTTATGAAGGGCAGCGTCACCCCGGTCAGGGGGATGGACTTGGTGACGCCGCCCAGATTCAACAGGGTCTGGGTGGCGAGTTCCGTGGTCAGCCCCAGGCACAGGAGCCGCCCGAATCCCTGGCGCGTCTGGTCGGCGATCGTCAGTCCGCGACCGAACAGCACCAGGAACACCAAGACCAGCAGTACGGCGCCGACGAAGCCCAGCTCTTCGCCGATCACCGCATAGATGAAATCCGACTGGGCGATCGGCGTATATTCCGGATTGCCCGCACCGAAACCTTCGCCCCAGAGTCCGCCCGAATACATCCCCGAGAGTCCCTGGAGGATCTGCCAACTGTTGCCGGTCGGATCCTGGAAGGGATCGAGCCAGGCGGCGAGACGGCGCTGGCCGTGACTGAAGACGGTCAGGAGCAGCGCCCCGGCGAGAGCCGCCAGCACGCCGCCCAGCACCAGATAGGCCGTGCGCCCCGTGCCGAAGAAGAGCATGACCAGCAGCGCGACGCTCAGGATGACGACCATCCCCAGATCGCGCTGGGTGAGCAGCAAGGCCGACAGTCCCAGACAGAACAGCAGCAGCGGCCACAGATGACGCATGGGCGGAAGCGGAAAGCCCTTGCCCCAGTTGGCCAACCGTTTGGCATGGCGGTCGATGAATCCGGCCAGGAACACCACCACGGTCACTTTGAGCAGTTCGGTCGGTGTCACCAGTCCGACGCCATAGACCGCGCCGCGATAACGCTGACCGAACAGGAGCACGACGGCGACCAGTACCAGTGACCCGGCGGCCCAGACCCAGAGCCAGTGCCCTTCGGTGAGCCGCGCATAACGGCCATGACTCAGGCCGATCGCCACCAGCAGCATCAGCACGATTCCGGCCGGCACCAGATAGAGACCCGGATCGAGCGGATTGGCGACATCGAACGTTCCGAGCCGCACTTGCGCCAGCAATCCGAAACCGGCCAGGAAGGCCAGGGCGCCGATCAGGATCTGATCGCCCTGGAAGTGCACCGACACCAGCGTCAGATGCAGCACGACCAGGGTGCCGGCATAGAGCGTCCAGGGCAGCGGATCGGTCAGCGCGAAAGCGCGTCCCTCGGCATAGCCGGATCCGAGCATCATCCCGAAGCCGATGCCGATCCCGAGCACGCTCAGCCACAGCAAGCGCCGCTCCGGCCAGCGCCGTGACCAGGCCTGGACGAAGGGATGCGTGTTCATGTCGGGGCGTTGGCGCGGCTTCATGGTTCGGTTCGACACGGCTCGTCTGTCGCTCAGGGCTTGGAGGCCGACGGCATCAATCCCAGCGCATGCGCGCGCTGTAGCAGGTCGCGGGCGATGGGGGCGGCGGTCGCCGAGCCATAGCCGCCATGCTCGACCAGCACGGCCACGGCCAGCGCCGGTCGCTCGGCGGGCGCGAAGCCGACGAACCAACTGTGCGCGTCGCCCTGGGGATTCTCGGCGGTGCCGGTCTTGCCGGCGATCGCCAGTTCGGGGATGTCGATCGCACGCGCCGTGCCCTCGGTGACGACACGCCGCAGCATGGCGGCGAGGCGGTTGGCCACGTCCGGGTGCATGAAGCGAGCGAGCACCTCGGGCCGAGCGGTGGCGATCAGGCGCGGCCGGACCGCCACACCCTGATTGGCCAGGGCGCCGGTCAGCAGCGCCATGTAGGCCGGACTGACCAGGAGACGTCCCTGACCGATGGCGGCCTGTGCCAGGCCATATTGATCGTTGGCGGCGAGTGCGGGCCAGTGCCCGGTGCGCATCGCAAAACGGCCATACGTGCTCTGGTGCAGCAGGATCTGGCCATTGAATCCGAGCCGCTCGGTCAGTTCCTGAAAGGCGTCGTGTCCCTGGAGCACGCCGAGTTGGGCGAAGAAGACGTTGGAGGAGACCGCCAGGGCGCGCTCCAGCCCCAGACGTCCGTAGCCCTCCCAGACATGGCCGGTCCGGCGTGCGCTGTAGTATTCGTGATCTCGGATCTTGCGATAGTGCGACGCGGTGGTGAAACCATCGCCCGGACAGGCCAGGGTGCCGTTGAAACCGCGTTCCAGCGCCAGCGCCGCCACCGCGATCTTGAAGGTCGACCCCGGCGGATAGAGTCCCTGGGTCGCGCGGTTGAGCAGCGGGGTGGCCGGGTCCGATCCGCTGAAGAGTTCGGCGTCGATCCGGTTGGGGTCATGGGCCGGTACGCTCGCCAGGACGCGCACCGCGCCGTCGCGCGGATCGAGCATCACCACAGCGCCACGCCGCGCACCGAGCCGTTCGACCGCCAGACGTTGCAGCTCGGCGTCGATGGTCAAGACCACATCCCGCCCGCGTGGCCGCTTGTCGCCACCGAGGATCCGGCGCCCCAACTCGCCGAGATCCTTGAGGCTGTTGGGGTCGCCGCCATCGAGCTGGCGGCTGACCACGGCCTCCATCCCGCTCGCCCCGAAGCGCGGATGGGTGTAGCCGACCACGGGCGCGAAGACGGGACCGTCGGGATAGTGGCGTTGGACCCGTCCCTCGCGTTCGAGGCTCTCGGCCAGTACCTCGCCGCGCCGGTCGAGCAGACGTCCGCGCTGGATCCAGTGGGCCGGATTGAACTCGCGTCGATCGTGCGACTGCATGAAGGCGACGAACTGGGGGCGATAGAGTCCGGTCAGTTGCCAGGTCGCCTGATAGAGCAGCACGGCGCCGAAGAGCGCCATGAGTCCGGTCATGGGCGTGCGAAAGGCCCCCTTGGGTCGGCTCAGATGCTTGAGCCGTGCGGCGTCGCGCAGATCGAACAGTTGCTTGACCAGCAGGAACAGGGTCAGGAAGAAGGCCGCCTGGAGTGCGAGCCGCGCGGCGGACCAGGGATCGATGTCGAGCGAGACGTTCATCGGACGATTCCGTCAGCCAAGCGAGGGGTTGGCCCCAGGGTTCGGGTCGTCGCCGGACACGGGTTCGACAGCGCGGGCCTCCTGCGTGCCGGAGTCCGTCGAGGCGGGCGGCCAGGGCACGAACCCCGATCCGGATCGATCCGGGAGTTCGAGCCGGCCGGCGCAGGGTCGAGGCGCCCGACCCAGGTCGGCGGCGAGCCAATCAGCGGTCGCCAGTCCTTGAGGGATCGGGCTGGCGATGGCCCCAGCCAGTTGTGCCGTGGGCCAGAGTCCGGCGGCGCTCTCGACCAGGCTGGTTACGACCACTTCGATACCCGCCGCTTGGGCGCGGCGCGCCAGTTCCAGCGTGCGGCGCAGACCGCCGAGCGCGGCCGGCTTGAGTACCAGACGCCGCACACCGAACTGTGCCGGATCGGTCCCGGCCAGTCGGCTGGTATCGTGCGTTGCGAATCGGGCTGGTAACGATTCGTCCAGGGCCAGCGGGAAGGGGGCGAGGGCTTGCAGTGCGGCCAGCCGCTCGGGTGTCGGCTCGGTCAGCGGTTCCTCGATCGACTCGATCGGTAGCCGGAGTTGGATCAGGCGTTCGATGAGCCGGCGTGCCTGATCGAAGCTCCAGGCGCCATTGGCGTCCAGGCGCAGGCCGACATCCAGTCCTGCGCCAACCAATGGGGGCCGCATGAGCGCGATCAGGGCGTCCAGGTCGGACGCCGGTGTCTCGACGCCGACCTTGAGTTTGAGCACGCGGAAGCCTTGTGCATGGCGTGTCACGAGATCCTCGCCGCGCACTGTGCCAAGCGGTCCGAGCATGGCGTTGACGCTGATCCGGGCGATGGGGGCTGAGTCGGGCGCGAGCCAATCACGCAGACTCAATCCCTGATGACGGCTGGCCAGATCGGTCAGGGCGCACTCCAGGGCGAAGCGCGCGGCCGGGGTCTCGGATGTATCGCCATCTGCATCCAGAGCGGCCAGGCCTGTCGCGACATCCTGTCCGGGCAGGCTCGCCGTGAGTCGGGCGAGCGCGGCGCCGGCGGCTTCGTGCGTCTCGGTGCCCGCCGCCGGCAGCGGAGCGCAATCACCGTAGCCGGTCAGTCCATCGGCCTCGACCCAGACCAGCCAGCCGCACCGCTGTGCAAATCCGCCGCGCGCGCTGTTCCAGGCGTGGCGTAGCGGCAGTTCATAGGGCCGGAATCCGGCGTGTTCGATCACGCCGTGCCGGGCAGCAGCAGGCTCAGGATCAGCAACCCGACGAGCAGTGCCTGATACTGCGCCGTGCGCGCCAGTTGCGCGTTGAGCGCCGGACCCAGAGCGCCGCGCCACAGCCGCCAGATCAGCAAGGCTGCCGGCGGCAGGGCAGCGAGCAGGGGCCAGAACGCCTGGAGCGGATCGAGCCGCATCAGCAGCGGGATGGGCACGAGCAGCAGCAGGGCATAGAGCACCCTGGCCCGCCCGCGTCCGATCAGGCGGCAGAGCGTGCGCCGCCCGGCCGCCGTGTCGGTTTCGAGATCACGATAGTTGTTGATCAGCAGCACCGCCGAGGCCAGACAGCCGAGCGCCGCTCCGGCGACCAGCACCGAGCCGTCGAGCGTCAGGGTTTGCAGATAGTAGGTGCCGCCGACTGCTGCCACGCCGAAGAAGAGCAGCGCATAGACCTCTCCGAAGGGGCCATAGGCGATCGGACGCGGACCACTGGTATAGGCATAGCCGGCCGCCAAGGACGCCAGCCCGACCAGCAGGATCGGCCAGCCGCCGCGCACCAGCAGCGCCAGGCCGAGCACGAAGGCGAGCGCGAACATGCCATGCGCGGCGTTCTTGACCTGGCGTGCAGTCAGCCAGCCTTGCGCCGTAGCGCGCGGCGGACCGAGCCGTTCGTCCGTGTCGGTGCCGCGCTCGAAGTCGGCGGCGTCGTTATGCAGATTGGTGCCGATCTGGATCGCGACCGCCGCCAGCAGGGTGGCGAGCGCGGTCCAGACGGCCAGGGTGCCGGTCGCGGCGCCGGCCAGCGCGAGACCGGCGATCACAGGCGACAGCGTCAGTGGCAGCGTCTTGGGGCGCGCGGCCAGGAGCCAGCGGACCAGCGGGGAGGGTGTCTGTCGTTCGGGCATGGAGTCAGGGGTCGAGGCGTGAAGCACTGGCATCCGCACTACTCAAGGCCGACGCGGAAAACGGCCGAAGTCGGGTGCGCGCTTTTCGAGGAAGGCATTGCGTCCTTCCTGGCCTTCCTCGGTGGTGTAGAACAGCGCTGTGGCATTGCCGGCCAGTTCCTGGATGCCGGCCAGACCGTCGGTGTCGGCATTGAAGGCGGACTTGAGCACGCGCAGTGCGGTCGGCGACAGGCGGTTCATCTGGCGGCACCAGTCGACCGTCACCGCTTCCAGCTCGGCGAGCGGCACGACCGTGTTGACCAGCCCCATGTCGAGCGCCTCCTGTGCATCGTACTGACGGCACAGGAACCAGATCTCCTTGGCCTTCTTCAGACCCACGGTGCGCGCCATGAGTCCGGCGCCGAAACCGGCGTCGAAGCTGCCCACGCGCGGTCCGGTCTGGCCGAAGCGGGCGTTGTCGGCGGCGATGGTCAGGTCGCAGATCAGATGCAGCACATGGCCGCCGCCGATCGCATAACCCGCGATCATAGCCACCACCGGCTTGGGCAGGGTGCGGATCTGGCGTTGCAGCTCCAGCACGTTCAGATGCTCGACGCCGGCCTCATCCTTGTAGCCCTCGTGGCCACGGATGCGCTGATCGCCGCCCGAGCAGAAGGCCAGCTCGCCCGCGCCCGTGAGGATGATGACGCCGATCTCGGGGTCCATGTGGGCGCGGTGGAAGGCGTCGATCAGCTCGCGCACCGTCTGCGGGCGGAAGGCGTTGCGCACCTCGGGCCGGTTGATGGTGATCTTGGCGATGTGCTCGGCCTGATGGTAGAGGATGTCCTGATAGCGGGCGTCTGCGGGCGCCTCCCAGTGGATGGGACGCGAGTCGGTCTCGGGTCGATTCGCGGTCGATTGCATGGTCTCTGACGCCACCTGGGATGCCTCGCTGTGCATGGAAACTGGGGGCGTCATTTTAGCCGCAAATGGTCCGGGATCGGTGACGGGTTGACGGAAATGGATGCGGGTATAGACTGATGGTATGTATCATCAGGCCGGAGTCGTCCCATGCGTCAAACCGCCAAACTGTTCATGAACGGCCGCAGTCAGGCCGTGCGCCTGCCCGCCGAATTCCGCTTCGATGGCAAGGAGGTCTACATCGAACGGCAGGGGGAGGCTGTCATCCTCAGGCCCAAGGCCAAGGATTGGGGGGAATTCTTTGCTCGCGATCCGGTGATGCCGTCGGATTTCATGTTGGATCGTAAAGACGAACCGCCGCAAGACCGGGAGTTTTTCCATGATCTGGATGCTTGACACCAACATCTGTAGCTATGTGATGCGCGAGCTGCCCGCCAGTGTCAAAGCGTGTTTCTATCAGGTCGGCCCGGAAAATCTCGCCATCTCCACGGTCGTGCTGGCCGAATTGCGTTATGGCGCTGCACGTCATCCGACGCGATCAGCGCTGTATTGCGCTGAAATCGACAATTTCATCAGCCGGCTGGAGGTTTTGCCCTGGACGACGGGAGCAGCCGCGCATTACGCCGAACTACGCACGGTACTGGAACGCCAGGGCCAGCCCATCGGCAACATGGACATGCTCATCGCGGCCCACGCGCTGGCAGAGAACGCGGTGCTGGTCACGCACAACACTCGTGAGTTCGAGCGCGTGCCGGGATTGAAGGTAGAGAACTGGGTGTGATAGGCGCAGCACATGGCGTGCTGTCAGCCGACTTGCGATGATGCGTCAGGCATCGTCACGCCGCACACTGACGGCCCGCCAGAAATCGCGATGGATCTGTCGACTCAGATCGGCGTCGATGACGACCTCGATCAGTCCTGACGGACGGTCCGTCTGCATGGATTCGGTCAAGGCCTGGCGGAACCCGTCGCGATCGGAAACCGAGCGATGGGCCAGCCCGAAGGTTCCTGCCAGGGCTCGCAGGTCGACCGCGACCGGCGTGCGCCACAGCGTCTCGAAGCCGGGCAGCCCATGCTGGGGCAGATAGTCGAAGATGCGCCCGCCGCCGTTGTTGATGACGATGCAGGGCCGTGAGAGCGTGCGCAGTGCCGGCAGTCCGCTGAGATCGTGCAGGAAGGACAGATCACCGAGCAGCCCGGTGGTCGGGAGTCCTCCGGCGTTGAGTCCGGCCAGCGTCGAGGTCTGACCGTCGATGCCGCTCGCGCCGCGATGGCCAAAGACCCTGAGTGGCCGAACGCGACTGCCCGACCAGGTGTCGAGCTGGCGGATCGGCATGGAATTGGCGCACAGCAATCCTTCGCCCTCGGGCACCTGGGCGATGAGATCGCGGATCAGGTGTCCCTCGCACCAGGGCGCCTGATCGAGATACTCGGCGGCGAAGCGCTCCAGACGGCGTTCGGCCTGGAGCCAGCGCGCGAACCAATCCGGGTCCGGTGTGCCGGGTTCCGGATCCGCGTCAGCAAGCCAGACGCAAAAGGCGGCTGGATCGGCGTCGATCTTGAGTCGGACGTCATGATTGGGATCGCTCCAGCCGCGCCCGGCGTCGACCAAAATCGTCGGGACATCCGCCAGCCAGCCCAGCAGTGTTTTGGAGACCGGCGCGCGTCCGAAGCGCAGCACCCAATCCGGCTTGAGTGCGGCAGCGGTCGCTGGATGGCGGAGCAGACTGTCGTAACGGGTGAGACGATGTTCCGAGGCGCAACCGAACCGCAAACCCGACAGCGGATCGCACAGCACGGGTACTTCGAGCCGCATCGCCAGATGCCAGAGCGCCTCCGCGCCATCCGCCGTCCAGTCGCCCGGCCCGCAGCAGATCACACCGCGCCCAGAGCCGTGCGAAATCCGCGCCGACATCCAGTCTGACCGGGGCGGAGTCTGAGGCAGACCCCAGCCCGCCGGACGGGCCGGGCGTCGCGTGCCCATGGTGTCGGACACGGCCGACTCCGTCTGAATCGGTGCGGCCTCGATCCGGCAATCCGGCCCCGGAACCAGCGGTTCACGAAAAGGCAGATTCAGATGCACAGGCCCCGGCCAGTCGCCCTGGCTCTCGACCGCCGCGCGCCGACCCAGTGCCCGCATCAGTTTGACTGCGCCGGGCGAATCCTCGGGCGTACCCGGATCATGGAAAGCGCGCACATGCACGCCGAAGAAACGGGTCTGGTCGATGGTCTGGTTCGCCCCCCAGCCGCGCAGTTCGGGCGGACGATCGGCCGAGAGCAGCACCAGCGGAATCCCGGACTCCGAGGCTTCGATGACCGCCGGAAACCAGTGGGCGAGCGCGCTCCCCGAGGTGCAGACCAGCCCCACCGGACGCCCCGAGGCCCGCGCCACGCCCAGCGCGAAAAAGGCCGCACTGCGCTCGTCGAGGATCGGCGTGACGGTCAGTGCCGGTTGACGCTGAGCCGCCAGCACCAGCGGCGTGGAGCGCGATCCGGGCGAAAGCACCAGATGACGCATTCCACCCTCGACCAGTCCATCGAACAGGGCCAGCGCCCAGCGCAGATTCAGACAGCCCTGATCGGTCATGCGAACTGCAACGCCGTCGACATGGCCGCGAGCTTGTGTTCGGTCTCCTGCCATTCGCTCGCCGGGTCCGAGCCGGCGACGATACCGGCCCCGGCATAGAGATCGGCCGTGCGGTCGAGGATGTGCGCACAGCGCAGCAGTACCCAGAGTTCGCCGGTCAGATCCGGCTCGACGAGGCCGGCCGCGCCCGTATACCAGCCGCGTTCGAGCGGTTCGTTGTGGTTCAGCCAGTCGCGCGCCTCGCGGCGGGGCTGACCATTGGTCGCGGGCGTGGGATGCAGCCGTTCGGCCAGCTCGAACACGTCGACGCCCGGATTCAGCTCGCCGCGCAGGCGGGTCCACAGGTGCTGGGCGTTGTTGAGCTGGAGAATGCTCGGCCCCTCGGCCGGCTCCAGACGGCGACAGCACTGAACGAGCGCCTCGCGGACGGCCTCGACCACCACCCGATGCTCGCGCAGGTTCTTCTCGCAGCTCTGGAGACCGAGCGTGATGGCCGCATCGCGCTCGCTGTCCTCGGCACGGCAGGCGGTGCCGGCGATGGCATCGGCCTCGACCCGGTCGCGGCGCTGGGTGAAGAGTCGTTCGGGCGTGGCCGCGACGAAGCTGGCGGCATGGCGCCGGATGTTGATCACCTGACAGGACGGGAACAGATAGCTCAGCGCCGCATTGAGCCGGTCGAGATCGAAACGCCTGTGGCCCTGGAGCCGTTGCCGGCGGCAGACGACGACCTTTTCGAGCCGCTCCCGATCGATCTCGTCGAGCGCGTTCAGCACCAGCGTGCGCCAGTCGTCGCGATCCGGCGTGCTGCCCAGTGCGTCGAGATGCGCCGGGGTGAGCGGATCGAGCGCCGGACGTCCGAGCAGGGGCACCAGACGGTCGAGCCAGGCGTCCCAGCGTGCCAGCACGTCATCGCGTTCGGCTGGACGCTGGGTGGTCAGCACCAGCGCCGACTGACCGCCATGTGAGATCAACGCCAGCTCTGGCAACCACAGGAGCGCATTGGGCAGATCGTCGCTCGCGGCGGACGTCTCCGGCGTGGCCGCGAAGCCCAGCATCCCGAACCCGTTGAAGCCGGTCTCGTCCGGATCGCACTGCACCCAGTCGGCGCGTAGCCCCTGAGCGATGCGCCGCAGTTCGCTCAGGCGCTCTGGCCCCTGCGCCTGCCATTCGCCGGCGATGCCGTAGCCCGCGCGCAGGTCGCCGCGATGGTTGTGCGCGAAATGAAAGCGCGGTCCGTCGAGATCGGGCGCACTGGTCAGGGGATGCGGCAGTTCGAGGATCAGCGAGACGGGGCCGGTACCCTGGACGAGCGGTAGCAGAGCGAAGGTCTCGCGCAGTCGGGCCTTGAGCTGATCGAGGACTTGGAGCGGTTGCAGCATGAGTCGAGTCGTGGCGGGGCAGGGAATGGGACGAACCCTCTAGGACGCACGGACACCCGCTGGGGTTCCCGCACGTCCAGGGTCGAGACATGAAGCGCGACATCAGGCGGCGCGGTGCGCTACGCGCCGAGCGAACCCCAGAAGCGCTCGATGGCCGCGATGGTTTCGGCCGGCTTCTCCCACTGCGGCATCCCGTTGGTCGGTGTGAGGCGTTCGGCGCGCCAGTTGGACTGACGGGCGAGCAGTCCCGGCAGCTCCTGGAAATCGATATTGGGATCCTTGTCGTAGAGCGCCAGTACCGGCTGGGTCACGCGAGGGTAGAGGCTGTCGCAGGCGCGCGGCGTGAAGAGCTGCCCGGAGAGGAAATAGAGCGGAGCGATCTTGGCCCCCGGCTGATGCGTGGTGGCGTAGGCATAGTCGATCAGCTCGGGCGGGGTCGTGCCGGCAAAGACCTGATTGTAGAAATACTTGATGCTGGAGCGCGTGGTCAGCAGGCCATAGAGCCCGTCGCTGAGTCCGGGGATGCTCAGGAATCGATGGGCACGCTCGGCGGCGGCGCCGGTCGGCAGCCCACGGGTGTTGAAGCCGGTCGGCGAGAGCAGCGCCAGCGAGTTCACGCGCTCCGGCGCATCCGCCGCCGCGATGGCGGCAAACTCACAGCCGAGCGAGTAGGCGATCAGATCGGCCGGTTCCCGCACCACCTCGGCCAGGAACTCGCCGATGACCTGGGCGTAGAGTTCGGGCGAATAGCGGCGCTTGGCCCGCTCGGAGTGTCCGAAGCCGGGCAGGTCGAGCGCATAGACCGCGCGGCTGGCGCGGAAGTGCTCGAACAGGGGTTTCATCTCCATCGCGCTGGGCGCGGCGTTGATGCTGTGGATCAGCACCAGCGGGCGGCCGCCGGCGCTGGTGTCGGCGTAGTAATGGACACGTCCGCCGGCACGGGTCTGGAGATCGTGGCGTGGGGCGTCGACGGCGGCAGGCAGCGGCCGGCCGCGCGTCGCGTGCTTGTCTGGAGGGTTGATCGCGGAGTCCATCGGCTCAATACCTTTGCTCAATCAATCGCGAGATCGGTCAGGGTGGGGCGGCATCGATGGGCGAACCGCCTGGAGCGCTCCAGCGCATCGGGCTGGAGGGACTGGACGGTCGCGCCACTGTCAAACGGGTTGGACGATGCCTTGTCAATCGAAGTTTACAGCGGTCTGGGTCGCTTGTCTGGTGCTGGCCGGCTGTTTCGGCGGTGTCATGCACGAGGCGCCGGGTGTGACTCCAGGCGTGCGGATCGAATGGGGGCAGGCTCGGTCGGCGACCGGCTGTGCCCTGGACTACGCCTGGTATCGTCCGGTCGCGAGTACGCCGGGCGAACTGGTGGTGCTGGCACACGGCTTTCTGCGCGACAAGGCGCGGCTGGCTGGTTTGGCGCGTGCGTTGGCCGAGGCCGGAATTTCGGTGGTGACGGTCGATTTCTGCAATACCCGACCCTGGCGCGGCAACCATGCGCGCAACGGCTTCGATCTGATCGCGGTTGCCGATCGGCTGGAGGCGCGGCGTCTGGTCTATGCCGGTTTCTCGGCGGGCGGACTGGCGGCGCTGGTGGCTGCGCGCAACGATCCGCGCACGCTCGGGGTGCTGACCCTGGATCTGGTCGATGCCCGCGAGCTGGGGCGTCTCATGGTCCAGGGACTCGACCGGCCGGTCATTGGGCTGTTCGGTGAGCCGGCGTCCTGCAATGCCGACAACAATGGCCTGACCACACTGGCGGCGGCGCGACAGGCGCGTATCGAGCGTATCGACGGGGCTAGTCACTGCGACTTCGAGTCTCCGACCGACTGGCTCTGCCGCGCGCTGTGCGAGCCGGATCGCGCGGGGGCGGAGCAGCGCCGCGCCGAGATCCTGGCGCGCTCGGTGACGGCTGTTCGTTCATTGCTGATGGAGTGAACCTGAATGGCCACCGAGCCGATGGTCAGTGCTCAGGGCGTCTGAAACCGCTGCTGACGGTGCTGAGCCTGAGCCGTGGCGAACTCGGTCGCATCGACCTGACCATCGCCGTTGCGGTCGATCGCGCTGAACTCGGGCGCATTGGATAGACCGCGCATGGCATAGCCCTGTTGCGAGCGTTCGGCGATGCGTTGTGCGCGGGCCTGGTAGAACTCGGTTTCGGTCAGGACGCCATTGCCATCCAGATCGAACTCGGTGAATGCGGGAGCCTGCCAGCCCATGCCGCCACCCGGACCCCAGCCACCGCCCGGTGGTTGAGCCGCGACGAGCGGGACGAGACAGGCGCTGAGCGTCAAGGCACCCAGCCAACGAACGAGAGCGGATCGACTGTTCATCGCAACCTCCAAGGTCCAGGCCGACAGGCGGTGTTTGTTGGATCTGAGGCAATTATCGATGCGAATACCCGCGTAAGCGTGCAGTAATTGTGGAATCACGTGGCATTGAAAAGCACGCGCCCAACCCCGTGTCCGTTGCCATGGGTTGGGCGCACCCGGATCAGGCCGACAAGCGCCGATACTTCAGCCGATGCGGCTGATCGGCCTCGTTGCCGAGCCGGCGATGACGGTCGGCCTCGTAGTCGGCATAGTTGCCCTCGAACCAGACCACCTGCGAGTCACCCTCAAACGCCAGGATATGGGTCGCGACACGATCCAGGAACCAGCGATCGTGGCTGATGACCACCGCGCAGCCGGGGAACACCAGCAGCGCCTCTTCCAGCGCGCGCAGCGTCTCGACGTCCAGATCGTTGGTCGGCTCGTCCAGGAGCAGCAGATTGCCGCCGCGCTTGAGCACCTTGGCCAGATGCACCCGGTTGCGTTCACCGCCCGACAGATCGCCGATGCGCTTTTGCTGATCCGTACCCTTGAAGTTGAAGCGCCCGCAGTAGGCGCGCGAGGGCATCTCGTAGCGCCCGACCGTGATGATGTCCGACCCGCCCGAGATCTCTTCCCAAATGGTCTTGTTGTCGTCGAGCGCGTCGCGGCTCTGATCGACATAGGCGATCTCGACCGTCTCGCCGATGCGCAGCTCGCCGGCATCCGGCTGCTCGCGTCCGGTCAGGAGCCGGAACAGCGTGGTCTTGCCCGCGCCGTTGGGACCGATGATGCCGACGATGCCGCCCTTGGGCAGATTGAACGACAGATTCTCGTAGAGCAGATTGTCGCCATAGGCTTTCTTGAGTCCCACCGCCTCGATGACCAGATCACCGAGACGCGGCCCCGGCGGGATATAGATTTCGTTGGTCTCGTTGCGGGCCTGGAATTCCTGCGATTGCAGCTCGTCGAAGCGGGCCAGACGCGCCTTGCTCTTGGCGTGACGGCCCTTGGGGTTGGTGCGCACCCACTCCAATTCCTGCTTCATCGCCTTGATGCGCGCCTGCTCCTGCTTCTGCTCCAGCTCCAGACGCTGTTCCTTCTGATCCAGCCAGGACGAATAATTGCCCTCCCAGGGAATGCCGTGACCACGGTCGAGTTCCAGGATCCAGCCGGCGACATTGTCGAGGAAGTAGCGGTCATGGGTGACGGCCACCACGGTGCCCGGATACTCGTGCAGGAAGCGCTCTAGCCAGGCCACCGATTCGGCGTCGAGATGGTTGGTCGGCTCGTCGAGCAGCAGCATGTCGGGCTTGGACAGCAACAGCCGGCACAGGGCCACGCGCCGCCGCTCGCCACCCGAGAGCTTGGTGACATCCGCGTCCCAGGGCGGCAGACGCAGCGCTTCGGCGGCGACCTCGAGCGTGCGATCCAGATTGTGCCCGTCGGTGGCCTCGATCAGATTCTCGAGTTCGCCCTGCTCTTTGGCCAGTGCGTCGAAGTCGGCGTCCGGCTCCGCGTAAGCGGCATAGACGGCATCGAGCCGATCCAGCGCGGCCTTGATGTGACCGAGTGCTTCCTCGACGTTGCCGCGCACGTCCTTGGTCGGATCGAGCTGCGGCTCCTGGGGCAGATAACCGACCTTGATGCCGGGCTGCGGGCGCGCCTCGCCCTCGATCTCGGTGTCGATCCCGGCCATGATGCGCAGGAGCGAGGACTTGCCCGAACCGTTGAGACCCAGCACGCCGATCTTGGCTCCGGGGAAAAACGACAGTGAGATATCGCGCAGAATGACACGTTTGGGCGGCACGACCTTGCCGACCCGGTTCATCGTGTAGATATATTGAGCCATGGATTCCGTATGAATGTGGTAAACGGCGAAGAGAGACCATTATGCCCCAGATCCTGACCAACTCGACCCTGGACGATCTCAGTCCGGTCCATGACCTGGACAAGGATCAGCGCGCGCGCCTCGCCGCCGGCGGTCAGATCGCCGCCATACCGGCCGGCAAACGGATCACCGCCGTCCAGGAGCATCCCTGGATCGGTTATCTGCTCGCCGGGCAGGTCTGTCTCATTCGCGGCGAGACCAAGGAGATGATCCAGGCCGGCAGTCGTCGCGCCTGCCGGCCGATCTTCTCCGAACACCAGTTGCTCGATCAGGCCGTATTCACGGCCGATTCCGAGCTGTTGCGGCTCGATCGTCAGCTCTACGACAGTCTCAGCGGTCAACAGCGTTGCGCCGTGCCGGGTTCGTTGGAGGAGCTGGATCTGAGCGACGCCGAGGGCGCGCTGCTCGGCACGCTTTATCACGCCTGCAAGCAGGACAAGCTGGCACTGCCCACCTTACCCAAGGTGGCGCGCGCGATCCAGGAGGCCATGCAGGATCCTGACATCACTTCAGCCAGGCTGGCACGCATCGTTCAGGTCGATCTGGCCATCACGGGCGGGCTGATCCGATTGGCCAACAGTGTCGTCTATCGTGGCGTGAAGACCATCCCGGACGTGCGCAACGCCATCATCCGGCTCGGCATGGAGATCACGCGCTCGGCGGTCATGAGCCTGTCGATGCAGCAGTTGTTCCGCACCAAGTCGCCGCTGATGAAACACCGCATGAAGGCCGCCTGGAACCGTAGCGTCCATGTTTCGGCCCTGAGCTATGTGATCGCGCGCCACTGTCCGAAATTCAATCCCGAGCATGCGATGCTCGCCGGACTGGTCCATGACGTGGGTGTGATCCCGATCCTCGACTATGTCAGCCGCAACGAGATTCAGGTCGGCGAGGACGAACTGGAGGCGGCCATCATCAAGCTGCACCGTCTGGTCGGTGAGCTGGTGGTCGGTTACTGGGGGCTGGGGCCTGAGATCACCGAGATCGTGCGCTATTCGGGCGACTGGTATCGCGACGACCAGGACACGCCCAATTACGGCGATATCGTGCGGGTCGCACGGCTCTATCGGCTCAATCAGTCCGAGTCGCGCGGTCCGCTGCCGCGCTATGACGAGGTGCCGGCCTACTACAAGCTCGGGCTGGGCTTCCCGGCCACCGACGGCACGGTCGACGTGATCGCCGAAGCCGGCGAGGAACTGTCGGCCGTCATGGCCATGCTCAAGGGCGACAGGGAGCCCTGAGCCGGCCGCGCCTCACGGGATGACGAGCGTCATGCCCGGCGTCAGCCGATCGGGGTCGTCGAGCCGCGCACGATTGGCCTCGAAGATCGCGCGCCACTGATCGGCGCGACCATAGAAGCGCAGACTGATCGAAGCCAGATTGTCGCTGGGACGGACTTGGTAGAGCGTCCTGTTGGACGTGCCTGACGACTGCAACGTCTCAACGAGCTGAGTCCGGGCCGACTCGCAGTCGCTCAGACGCTGCGCAAGCTCGGTGTGGGCGATGCGCAACGCCTCCAGTGCCTGCAGGCTCTCGGCGAGCCGGCGCTCGGCCTCCATCCGTGCCTGATCGGCACTCTTGCGCGCCAGCGCCGATTCGCGCAGTTTGCCCTCCATGCCCTGAATGCGGTGCTGGAGTTCGTCGAGCTGTTGGCGTGACGGCTCGGGGGCCGTCTCGGCCTCTGCCTCGTGCGTCGGCTGTGACCTCGGCGTCTCCAGCTCAAGCGTGGATGCGGCGTCTTCCGTCGCCGTCATGGGGTCAGATTCGGACTCGGGCACGGACGCCGGCTCCAAGGCCGGCGCCGACCCGACCGCCCCCCCGACCAGAGCGATCAGGAGTATCCAGCGTCCCGGATTCCGTTTCAATATGGATTCGCGTCCAGATGATCGAGTCGGCATCCGGGAGGCTCCTCGCTCCAAGTCGATGACACAGGCGTTCCGGTCGGGGGGGCTTCAGGCGCCGGACTTCACTCAGCCGATCGACGGCAATCCGGCGAGCGCCATGGCGACCTCGTTCTCGGCATAGTCCAGATCCTTGAGCTTGCCGCCCAGATAGTCGGTATAGGCCTGCATGTCGAAGTTGCCGTGACCGCTGAGGTTGAACAGGATGGTCTTGGCCTCGCCGGTCTCGCGGCACTTCTCGGCCTCATGGATGGCCGCGCGCACTGCGTGGTTGGCCTCGGGCGCCGGGATGATGCCCTCGGCCTTGGCGAACTGGAGACCGGCGGCGAAGCATTCGAGCTGGTTGTAGGAGCGCGGCGCGATGAGGCCGAGTTCAGCCAGATGACTGACCTGCGGGGCCATGCCGTGATAGCGCAGGCCGCCGGCGTGGAAACCGGGCGGCACGAAGCTCGATCCCAGCGTGAACATCTTGCACAGCGGGGTGAGATGCGCCGTGTCGCCGAAGTCGTAGGCGAAGCGTCCCTTGGTGAGCGTCGGACAGGCCGATGGTTCGACCGCGATGCACTCGACCTGACGCCCGCCGCGCAGCTGCTCGCCGAGGAAGGGGAAGGCGATGCCGGCGAAGTTGCTGCCGCCGCCGGTGCAGCCGATGACCATGTCCGGATAGGCGTCGGCCATCTCCAGTTGCTTCATGGCCTCCAGACCGATCACGGTCTGGTGCAGGAGCACATGGTTGAGCACGCTGCCGAGGGCGTATTTGGTGTCTTCGCGCTGCGCGGCCAGCTCCACCGCCTCGCTGATGGCGATGCCCAGACTGCCGGTGCTGTCCGGATGCTCGGCGAGCACGGCGCGACCGGACTCGGTGGTGTTACTGGGGCTGGCGATGCACTGGGCGCCAAAGGCCTCCATGAAGGCGCGCCGATAGGGCTTCTGGTTGTAGCTGACCTTGACCATGTAGACCAGGATCTCGATCCCGAACATGGAGCCGGCGAGCGAGAGCGACGAACCCCACTGACCGGCGCCGGTCTCGGTGGTGATGCGCTTGACACCCTCGACCTTGTTGTAGAACGCCTGAGCGATGGCCGAATTGGCCTTGTGGCTGCCGGAGGGGCTGACGCCCTCGTATTTGTAGAAGATCTTGGCCGGGGTCTTGAGCGCCTGCTCCAGACGGCGCGCGCGATAGAGCGGGGATGGACGCCACTGACGCCAGACCTCGCGCACCGGCTCCGGAATCTCGATCTCGCGCTCGGTGCTCATCTCCTGCTCGATGACGCCGCGCGGGAAGATGACTTCCAGCTCCTCGGGCGAGATCGGCTGCTGGGTGCCCGGATGCAGCACCGGATCGAGCGGCTTGGGCAGATCGGCGTTGATGTTGTACCAGAAGCGGGGCAGGTGCTGCTCGTCGAGCAGATATTTGACGGTGTCGTTCATGCGATCGGGTCGTCTCAGATGAGTTGCGATGACGGCCGGCGGTCAACAGGGCCGCCGGTCAGGGTCGACGATGGCCAGTCTGCCAGGGGCTAGCCTTGTCCGGCGCGCTCCAGCAACCAGTGCGTGAGCAGCGCCACCGGGCGTCCGGTGCCACCCTTCTCCTTGCCGGTCAACCAGGTGATACCGGCGATGTCCAGATGCGCCCACCGATATTTCTTGGTGAAGCGCGCGAGGAAGCAGGCGGCGGTGATGGCCCCGCCGTCGCGTCCGCCGACATTGGCCATGTCGGCGAAATTGCTGTCGAGCTGGCTCTGATACTCGTCCCACAGCGGCAGACGCCAGGCGCGATCGCCCGCCGCCTCGCCGGCGGCCAGGAGTTCGGCGGCGAGCCGGTCGTCGGTGGTGAAGAGTCCGGCCGGATGCTTGCCGAGCGCGACCACGCAGGCGCCGGTCAGGGTCGCCAGATCGACGACGATCTCGGGGTCGAAGCGCTCGCAATAGGTCAGGGCATCACAGAGGATGAGCCGCCCCTCGGCGTCGGTGTTGAGGATCTCGATGGTCTGGCCCGAGAGACTGGTGACGATGTCGCCCGGCTTGTTGGCCGCGCCGTCGGGCAGGTTCTCGGAAGCCGGCACCACGCCGATCAGATGGATGGGCAGCTCCAGCTCGCAGGCGGCGCGCAGGGCGCCGATGACCGCCGCGCCGCCGGCCATGTCGTACTTCATCTCGTCCATTTCGGCGGCAGGCTTGAGCGAGATGCCGCCTGCATCGAAGGTCAGTCCCTTGCCGACCAGCACCAGCGGTTTGGTCTCTTTGGACGCGCCGCGATAGTGCATGACGATCAGCTTGGCCGGCTGACGGCTGCCGCGCGAGACCGAGAGCAGGGCGCCCATGCCCAGCTCGGCCATCTGGTCTTCTTCCAGCACCTCGACCTCGAGCTTGGGATACTGCTCACCGAGCGCGCGGGCCTGATCGGCCAGATAGCTCGGGGTGCAGAGGTTGCCGGGCAGGTTGCCGAGTTCGCGCGCCAGCCGGATGCCCTCGGCCATCGCCTGACCATGATGCGCGGCGCGCTCGGCCTGGGCGGCTTCGGACTTCTTGCCGATCCAGAGGTTCAGGCGCTTGAGCGGGGTCTTGGGCGCGCGCGTGTCGTCCTTGGTGCGGCTGTAACGGTAGACTTTGTCCTCGACCGTCACCACGGCATCGCGCACGCTGGTGTAGAGATCGAGCGTATTCGGCAGGGTCTCCGGGAGAGCCAGGGTCGCCTCGCCGGCGCCGCTCTGTTGCAGCAGGGTGGTGGCCGCCGCCAGCGCCTTGCGATAGTTGGCGCGGGTGAAGTCTTTCTTCTTGCCCAGCCCGATCAGGAGCACGCGCTCGGCGGTCACGCCGGGCAGGTCGTAGAGCATCAGCGTCTGGCCGGCCTCGCCCTCGATGTCGCCCTTCTTGAGCAGCCGGCTCAGATGACCGTCGCTGGCCTCGTCGATCCGCTCGGCCGGCCCTGAGAGCTTGCGTTTCTCGAAGATCCCGAGTACCAGACAGGGGGTCTTGTGGGTGGCGAGAGCGCCGGTCTTGATCTTGAACTCCATCATCGGCTCCTGAGGATCGGTCGCGAGGCGAAAGCCCGAAGTTTACAGAAAATAGCCAAGTCGCGCCGGTCGTGGTATGCAATGCCGCCCGAAACAATCAACCTGGACAGGATTTCATGCGGATTCTGGATCGTTATCTGGCCTGGGCGGTGATGAGCGGCACGCTGCTGACGCTCGCCGGACTGCTGCCGCTGATGGGCGTCTTCATCCTGTCGGACGAACTCGACGCCATCGGCACCGAGCGCTACGGTCTGGCCGAGGCCATGCTGTTCACGCTCCTGAGCCTGCCGCGCTATCTCTATCAACTCTTTCCGATCGCGACCCTGATCGGCGCGCTCATCGGCCTGGGCACACTGGCCAGCCGCTCGGAGCTGGTCGCCATGCGCGCGGCCGGAATCTCGGTCGGGCGTCTGGTGCGCGCGGCCCTGCTCGGCGGGCTGGTGCTGGCGACTATCGCCGTGGTGCTCGGCGAACTGGTCGCGCCCATCGCCGAACAGCGTGCCGTCGAACTGCGGCGTCTGGCGCTCTCGGGCGAGGCGGCGCAACTGACGCCCTATGGCTTCTGGGCCATCGACGATGGCGCCTATGTCAACATCCGCGAGATCCGCTCCGGGACCAGTCTGCGTGACATCGACATCTATCGGGTGGATGCCGCCGCCGGCACACTGGAAGCGAGTCACGCCGAGGGCGCGCGCTACGAAGATGGGCGCTGGGTGCTGGAGGGGATCGCCCTCAGCCGTGTCGATGGCGAAGGCGTGCAGGTCGAGCGCGTCGAGCACGCCGAGTGGGATTCGATGCTCGATCCGGGTCTGCTCAAGGTGGTGGTGGCCGACCCGCGCGCGTTGCCGGTGTGGGGACTCTACAAGTACATCCGCTTCATGTCGGTCAACAAGCAGGATGCCAGCGCCTACGAGATCGCCTTCTGGAGCAAGGTGCTGCATCCGGTGCTGACGCTGTCGATGATCCTGATCGCCATCCCGATGCTGCTCGGTTCCTCGCGCAGCACCGGGATGGGCCGGCGGATGCTGGCCGGCATCCTGGTCGGTCTGGTCTACTATCTGGTCAGCCGCACCTTCGCCTATCTGGCGCTGCTGTTCGGGATGAACGCCTTCCTGGCCGCCATCGCCCCGCCCGTGCTCTTCATCGGCGCGGCCATGCTCCTGCTCAGGCGGGTGGGCTGACGTAGGGCACGTCGTGCGTCCCCTACGGCACGCGAACTCAGGCGCTCTTCGGCAGCAGCACGACGCGGGTATTGGACCGGCTGTCGTGCCAGGCCAGGCCCTGACGGTTGAACAGGCTCCACCACAGTCCCAGGCCCGCCGGGATCAGGCTCAGGATCGACCAGACGAAGCGCTTGACGGCGGCATTGACACCGACCGCCTCGCCATCCTGCGCCACGACCTGGAGGCGCCACGCCTTCATGCCCAGCGTCTGACCGCCGTGGGTCCAGAAATAGACATAGAACGCGCCGGTGACCAGCAGCAGATAGAGCTGCTCCAACAGCAGGTAGTGCTTGTGCAACTCTTCACCCGTGATGACGCCATAGGGGACGACGACGAGGCCGACGGCGACCATCAATACGGCGATGAGCAGCAGCACGTCATAGAGGAAAGCGCCGATACGGCGGAAAATAGAAGGCTTCTGAGCTTTCGAGAGGTCGAATGACATGGTCTTCAGTGTTGGTCCACAAGGTTTGAGTGAATTGGCCTCGGATGAGACCGCCAGGGCTGATCGAACCGCGCCCGGACAGCGTCTGACGCACGCCACCCGCGACGCGGTTCAAAGATGAGTATTAAACCATTTCTCTTCAGGCTTTTGCGACGGGTACCGATGCCCTGGATCGCAATCGTCGTCGGTTTGGCGACCGGAATCGCCATCTGGACCGTGCTCGATCAGATTCAGACACGTCAGGTCGACAAGATCTTCGACCAGGAGCTCCAGATTCAGCTCGACTTGCGCGCGAGAGAGAGCCTGATCCGCTTCGATCGCTATCTGTCCAGCTACGGCGCCACGACCCGATTGCTGGCCAACTACCGCAAGCTCTCGGAATATCTCGAACCCCTGTTCTGGTCCGACGACGAGGCGATCGATCCGGTCATCTATAAGGACTTTCGTCCGCAGTGGCTGCCTGACTTCTTCGAGCGCGATGCACTCGCGCCGCCCAGTCATGTGCTCTTGACCGATCCTCATGGGCGCGTGCGCGAGATCTTCCAAGCGGGTTCGGACCCCGTACCGGCGGAGATGGCCATCCAGGTACCGACCCAGTTGCTCGACCGTCACGACATCCGTACCGTGATCGACCGTCTCGGCGAGCGGCTCTATCTGATCACGAGCGATGCGGCCGAGGATGCCGGCGGTTATCACATGGGCTATCTGCTGGTCCTGGTGCCGGTCGACGCGACCTTCCTGGCGGCCTCGCAACGCGGCGTCGATGTCGGGCGCGCCTCGGTGGCCCTGGTCGACAGCGACGAGCAACGCATCCTGGCCAGTCTCGATCCGAGCCTCATCCCCATCGACTCGTTCCTGAGCGACTGGAGCGCGACCCATGTCATCACCTCGCAGTCGCTGCCCGAATACGAGGGTTCGGACTCCAATCTGCTGTTCGCCACCTTCGTGCCCCAGTCGCGCGTGGAACGGATGTCACGGCATGTGCGCATCTTCGAGCGCCGTCAGCGTTTCTATGCCGCCGCCGTGTTCGTGATCGTGTTCACGGGGCTGATCTATCTGGTCTCATCGCGCCTGAACAAGGTGCTCAAGCGCATGACTCGCTTTTCGCAGCGCGCGCTCGGCATCCCGGAACCCGGTTTTCAGCGTGGCGGCAATCAGCTGGTGCTGCTGGAGGACTGGATCCAGCACTTCACTCAGCTGGTGCTCAAGGCGCGTGAGGAGATGAGCCGGCGCCATCAGGCGGCGATGCGCGAGAGCGAGGCGCTCAAGGCGGCCATGATGGAGGCGTCGCTCGACGCCATCGTCACCCTCGATCACAGCGGGCGGGTGATCGAATACAATCCGGCCGCCGAGCGGCTGTTCGGGGTCGGGCGGCCCTTTGCGCTCGGCGCGGTCTTCGTCGAGCGCTTCCTGCCCGATGTCGCCCGACCGGCGTTCAAGCGGCTGCTCGATCGCTCGCGCCATCGTCATCGCGAACCGCTCGGGCGGGGTGAGTTGATCGCGTTGCACGCCGATGGCGCCGAGATTCCGGTCGAGATCTCGATCGCGCCCATCGAGCGGGTCGGCGAGCGGTTCTTCACCCTCTACATCCACGATATCAGCAGCCGCAAGCAGGCCGAGCAGGAGATCAAGAGTCTGGCCCGCTTCGCCAGCGAGAGTCCGCATCCGATCCTGCGCGTCAACGCCGCCGGGCTGATCGTCTATGCCAACAATGCCAGCCGTCCGCTGTTGCGCGCCTGGAACGCCGATCCGGGCGAGCCGTTGCCCGAGGACTGGGGCACGGCGGTCGCCGCTGCCCTGGAGACCGCCCAGCCGCTGGAGCGCGAACTGGAGGCCGGCGGGCAGGTCTATTCACTGTTGCTGGCGCCGATCCGCGATCTCGGGTATGTCAACCTCTATGCGCGCGACATCACGGCCGTGCGCCGCGCCGAGCAGGAGTCGCGTCAGCATCAGGCCGAACTGGTCCATGTCTGTCGGCTGAGCACCATGGGCGAAGTGGCCACCGGCATGGCGCACGAGCTCAACCAGCCGCTCTCGGCGATCGTCAACTATGCCAACGGTTGTGTGCGGCGGTTGCAGGGCGGCCAGGGACAGCCCGAGGAACTGGTCGGGGCCATGAACCAGATCACCGCTCAGGCCAAGCGTGCCAGCGAGATCATCAAGCGTCTGCGCGCCCTGGTCGGCAAGCAGCCGCCGGCGCGCGCCGAGGCCGATCTCAACCATCTGGTGCGTGAGGTGTGCTCCTTCCTGGAGTTCGAGACCAGCCGGGTCGGGGTCGCGATCGAGCTGGAGTTGAGTGCCGAGGCGATTCCGGTCTGTGTCGATCTGGTCCAGGTCGAGCAGGTGCTGCTCAATCTGGTCGGCAACGCGCTCGATGCGCTGGAGGAGCGGCCTGAGTCCGAGCGTCGGCTCCGGATTTGCACCGAGCTGGAAGACGACTGGGCGCAGGTGGCTGTCGCCGACAGCGGGCCTGGGATCGAACCCGAGCACCTGAAGCGTCTCTTCGACCCCTTCGTCACCACCAAGGAGGGCGGCATGGGGATGGGGCTGGCCATCAGCCAGACCATCGTCGAGAATCACGAGGGACGTATCTGGGCCGAGTCCGTGCTGGGGCATGGCTCGACCTTTCATCTGCGCCTGCCGCTTGCGCTACCCGTCCAGGAGGGCGCGGGCACGCGGGCGAACGTGCTGGAACCCATTGATTGAACATGACTGCCGAAGCCAACGCCATTGTATTCATCGTCGACGACGACCAGGCCATGCGCACCTCGCTGCAATGGCTGATCGAGTCGACCGGGATGTCGGTCAAGACCTATGACTCGGCCGATGCCTTCCTGGCCGACTATTATCCCGGCCGTGCCGGCTGCCTGCTGCTGGACGTGCGCATGCCGGGCATGAGCGGTCTGGAGCTGCAAGCCTATCTGGCGCGCGAGGGGTTCCGGATCCCGGTCATC